>DAIQOT010000005.1:0-47150 GCA_036787695.1 Solirubrobacterales bacterium
CACCTCATCGAGCGTCCAGGCGCCCTCCTCGACCCCGGGGACCGCTCGCATCAGGCGGTCTCGGGTGATCGAGGCGAGCACGCCCTCGGCCAGCGAAGTGGTGCGCAGGGCGCCGCCCGAGACCCAGAAGATCGAAGAGGTCGGCGGCTCCAGCACGATGCCGTCGGGGCGGACCAGCAGCGCCTCCTCGGCGCCCGCTTCTTTGGCCAGCCGCGAGGCCAGCATGTTGCCGCCGTAGGAGAGCGACTTGACCCCGTTGAGGACGATCGTCGGCTGGTAGGTGACCGACTGCAGCTTGATCGTCTCGTTGTGGTGGGGGATCGGCTCGGTGGCGGCGATGCGGCGGCCGCCGCGGGTGACGATCACGCGCATCTGGCCTTCGTACGGGCCGGCCTCGGCGAGCAGCGCCTCGATCTCGGCGAGCAGCGCCATGCGGTCGAACTCGAGGCGCAGGGCGGCCGCGGAGCGTTCGATGCGGGCGACGTGGTCGGCCATCGCGAAGGGGCGCCCCGCGTAGACGCGGATCACCTCGAAGGCGCCGTCGCCGCGGTAGAGGCCGTCGTCCTTGAGGCCGATCGTCGCCTCCGCGGTCGCCGTGATCTTGCCGTCGACGCTGGCCAGCTCGGTGAAGTCGCTCATCGCGTCCGAGGCTATCTCAAGGCCCGCCACAGGTGGGACGGGCGGGCGTATGCTGGAACGGTGCTGCCGCTGTTGGGGACGGTCGCGGTTCTCTTGTTCGTCGTCGGCGTCCTGGTCGCCGTCGGCCACTTCTACCCGGCCTCGGACGCCGAGCTGATCGACTGGTTCCCGACCCGTTCGCCCGAGGTCGAGGTCCAGAACGAGATCGACGACGTCCGCCAGATGCTCGACGCGCAGAACGAGATGCGCCGCCGGCGCGGCGCCCGCGAGCTCACCGAGGCCGATGTCGAGGCGCGCGTGATCGAGGACGAGCGCTGGAAGTCGCGGATGCACCGGGGCGTCTGAGCCGCCCCAAAGTCACTTTCGGAAGTAAAGCGACGGGTAGAATCGGCCGATGGCAATCGCCGGATACGCGGAGAAGAACTGCTCGATCGCCCAGCCGCTGGCCTTCCTCGGCGAGCGCTGGACGATGCTGATCCTGCGCGACCTGTTCCTGGGACGGCGCCGGTTTGACGAGTTCCAGGCCTCGCTCGGGGTCGCGACCAACGTGCTCAGCGCGCGGCTGACGACCTTGAACGAGGAGGGGATCGTCGAGCGCCGCCGCTACAGCGAGCACCCGGAGCGCTTCGAGTACGTGCTGACCGAGAAGGGACGCGACCTGCAGCCGCTCCTCCTCGCGCTGCTCGCCTGGGGTGACCGCTACACCGCTGAGAACGGGGCGCCGCTCGAGGTCGTCCACGAGGACCACGCCTTCCACATGGTGCCGACCTGCTCGGTCTGCGGCGAGCCGATCGACACCCACAACGTCCACAGCCGCCCCGGCCCCGGCGCCAACGAGGAACAGCGCCGGCTCGCCCTGCGCCGCTTCCCCGCGGGCCAAGCGGCCTGACGTGGCCCGCGCGCTGATCGTCGGCTGCGGTTGCAGCGGCCGCGCCCTCGGGTCCGAGCTGCTCGAAGAGGGCTGGGCGGTGCGTGGGACGAGCCGCGACGAGGAGGGCCTGGCGGCGATCGAAGAGGCCGGGATCGAGCCCGCCCGCGCCGACCCCGAGAAGCCTGCCACGATCCTCGACCTTGTCGACGATGTCGCCGTCGTGATCTGGCTGCTCGGCAACGCGACCGGCCCGACTGACGAGGTCGCCGCGATCCACGGCCCGCGCCTCGAAGGCCTGCTCGAACGCTTCGTCGAAACCCCGGTGCGGGGCTTCATCTACGAGGGCGTCGGCACCGTCGACCCGAAGCTTCTGGCGGTCGGCGCCGAGCTGGTCCGCCACGCCGAACGCACCTGGCACATCCCCGTCACCGTGACCGAGACATCACGCGAGCACGGTCCGCAGTGGGCCGAGGAGCTCGAGACCGCGGTCGTCGAGATCCTCGCCCGGCGCTAGCGCCGGGCGAGGATTTGCCACGTTCGTCACCCTCCCGTGCGCCCTCGATGTTGATGGGCCGAAAACCGGACATATAGGGATGTTTTCGGCCCATCAACCTGGGGGCGTCAACCCTCATGTCGGAACGGACCGACTAGCCGAGTCGCTTGAGTAAGTCGCCGAGGATCCTTGCGGTGGCGCCCCAGATGAGATGGCCGTCAACCTCGTAGGTGGGGGTGTGGATCGGGACGCCGCGGCGGACGAGGCGGCGCATCTCATAGCCCTGGCGCAGCATGTCGAGGGAGAAGGTGAGGACGGTCTCGACCTCGGTCGGGTTGGGGTCGAGGCCGAGCGCACCGGGGTCGTCGATCAGGCCGACGAAGGGCTGGATTCGGTAGCCGGTGACGAAGGTGGAGACGGGCGGTAGCGCTCCGACGATCGAGACGCCCGCCGGGTCGAGGGCGATCTCCTCCTGGGCCTCGCGCAGCGCGGTCGCCTCGAAGTCGGCGTCGCCGGGATCGTGGCGGCCGCCGGGGAATGAGATCTCGCCGGCGTGGCGGCGCATGTCGGCGCGGCGCTCGGTGAAGATCAGGCCCGGCTCGTCGGGCCAGCCGTAGAGGGGGAGCAGGACGGCGGCGTCGGTGTCGCCGTGGGCCTCCATCGTCCCGGCCTCCTCGGCGCTGAGCAGCAGCGCGGCGATCTCTTCGACGGGAGTCAAGATCCCATCATCCGCCATCGCGGTCGTCCTTTGGCCCGCCCGCCGCGGCGCGGTCGACCTAAGGGCCGGTGCACGGGCCAAGGGACGACCGCGATGGTCACGACGGGCCTTATGTCGACCGCGGGGCGGCGGGGGCCGGAGCGCGGAGAAGGGTGGGGGCGACGGCGAGGATCACGAGCACGCCGCCGACAGAGGCGACGGCGAAGGCGAAGCGGGGGGAGGTGGCGTCGACGACGATGCCGCCGACGCCCATCGCGACGCCGAGGCCGAGCGAGGTCGCGCTCGAGATGAAGCCGTAGACGCGGCCGATCATGCCGCGCGGCACCCGCTGCTGGACGACGGTTTCCATCGCCACGATCTCGATCGCGTTGCCCGCTCCCGCGACCGCCTCGAACGGCGCCAGCACCGCGACGTTGGGTGCGATCGCGCCGCCGAACGAGCCCGCCGTGCTGAGGCTGCAGGAGAGGACGTAGAGCCGCGTCGCCAGCCAGTTGCCGCGGTCGCGGAGGATCCAGAGGCTGCCGGCCAACATGCCGATGCCGAAGACCGCCTCGATCACGCCGTAGGCGAGGGCCGAGCCTTCGAGCGTTTCGCGGACGAGGAAGACGAGCGCGACGTTGTCGACGGCGATGAACGCGATCAGCAGGAAGATCGACCCCGCCATCGCCCGCAGCACCTTGTCGGCCCAGACGAAGCGCATGCCGGTGGCCGCCGAGGCGATCAGGCCCTCGCGCTCGGCGTCCTCGATCGGCGGGGTCGGCGGCACGGCGCGGGTGAGGAGGGCGGAGCCGAGGAAGGTGACGGCGTTGACGAGGAGCGCCGCGCCGGGGCCGATCGCGACGAAGAGGAGGCCGCCGACCAGCGGCCCGACCGCAACGTAGAGGTTGGTCGCGAGGCCGAACAGCGCGTTCGCCGGAATCAGCTCCTCGGGCTCCACCAGGTTGGGGACGATCGCCGTGCGGGCCGGGCCGTAGGAGGTCTGCAGCACGGTCGCCAGCGCGGTCAGCGCGATCAGGAGTCCGAACGTGGGCAGCGTCGCGATCAGGGCGTAGAGGATCGCCTGGCCGATGTCGCAACCGACCAGCAGCGTGCGGAGGTCGACGCGGTCGGCGACGCTGCCCGCCAGCGGTCCCAGCAGGCGCGGGAGGTTGGAGGCGACGAGGAAGGCGGCGACCGCGGTGCCGGTCCCGCGCGTCTGCTGGACGTAGAGGGTGAGCGCCGTGTTCGCCGCGCCCGAGCCGATGTAGCTGAGGGCGACGGCCCCCCAGAGGGAGCGGAACTGGCGGTGGTGGCGAAGCAGCGCGAGCGCGCCGCTCAGGCCCATCAGTCAGGGGCGCGTTCGACGACGGTGATCTCGGCGCCGTGCTCGAGCAGCTTGTGGACCGGGCACTTCTCGGCGATCACCATCAGCTTGCGGCGTTGCTCGTCGTCGAGGCCCGCGGGGAGCGTGACCTCGACGGTGAAGTGGGTGGGGACGGCGTGCGGCGGCACGTCCTCGCTTTCGGAGCTCATGTCGACGGCGACCTCGAGACTCGGGAGCTCCCAGCCTTTGCGCTTCGCGTAGAGCTCGATCGTGATCGCGGTGCAGCCGGCGAGGCTGCTCGCCAGCAGCGAGCTCGGGCGCGGGCCGGTGTCGGTGCCGCCGTCGGCGGCGGGCTCGTCGACGACGATCTCGCGGCCGTCGCCAAGGTCGATCTCGTGCGAGTAGCCGGCGATCCGGCGGGCGGTGACGTGGGCGTGCATCAGTTGCCCCGTCCCTCGAACAGCGCCGGGTCGTCGACGTCGATCCAGCGGGCCATCGCGTAGGCGAGGTCGGAGGCGCGGTTGACGAAGTGGACGAGGGTCTCGGAGGCGATCTCGCCTTCGCCGACCAGGGTGGAGACGTGGCGCTCGGCGCGGCGGATGACGGTGCGGGCGACGTCGAGGTGGGCGGAGATCAGGTTGCCGCCGGGGATGACGAACTTCGGTGGCAGCGTGACCTCGGACATGTAGCGGTCGATCAGCGCCTCGGCCTCCTCGACCATCGCCGGGGTGACGCGGCTGATCCCGTCTTCGAGGCGGTCGGCGGCCTCCGGCGCGGTCGCCAGCTCGGCGCCGGCGACGAAGAGGTCATCCTGGAGGCGGAGGATGTCGGCGGCCAGCTCGTCGGCGCCGGACTCGGTGCAGAGCGCGCGGGCGACGCCGAGCGTCGAGCAGGCCTCGTCGAAGGTGCCGTAGGCCTCGGTGCGGGCGCTGTCCTTGGGGACCCGGCCGCCGTACCAGAGCGAGGTGGTGCCGTCGTCGCCCTTCCTGGTGTAGATCTTGACCACGCGAGGATCCTAGAGCGCGGCGCCGGTCGTCTCCCGGGAGCGCATCGGAAGCGGGCTCAGCCGACCGGGCTGAAGACGAAGCCGGTCATCACCTTGGGGAAGAAATAGGTCGACTTGGGCGGCATGTTCTCGTCGGTCGCGGCGACGGCGCGGACCTGCTCGATCGGCACCGGCCGGAGGATGAAGGCGAGGTCGTAGATCCCGTTCTCGGTCATCTCGATCGCCTGCTCGACGCTCTTGGCGTACTCGAGGCCGCGGCGCTCGGTGATGTCCTCCTCGCTCATCCCGGCGAGGCCCTCCAGCACCAGCGTCTCGAGGATCGCCGAGTCGAGCCGGCGGTAGGCCTCGGGTTTGCCGTCGAGGCGCGCGTCGAGGGCGTCGGTGTCGCGGAGCGCGAGCCGGTACGCCTTGCCGTCGGCGGCGTCGAAGAGGCCGAAGACGCCGGTGCCCTCGGTCGCGGCCGGGTCGAGCTCCTCCCGGGTCACCTCGGTGACGTCGAAGGTGTCGCGGAGGCCGGCGAGCAGGCGCTCGCGGCGCGCCGGGTCGCCGGCGAATCCGGAGAGCAGGCGGTGGGTGGGGAAGACGGTGAGGCCGGGGTCGTCGAGCCCGGTGAGCGCCATCAGCGTGTAGTTCTGCGGGCCCTCGCCGCCGACCTCGTCGCGGTAGGCGCGGGCGGTCTCGTAGCGGTGGTGGCCGTCGGCGATCAGGAGCTGGGCATCGGCGAGGCGCTCGACCACCGCGGCGACGACGTCCGGGTCGGCGACCCGCCAGACGCGGTTGACGGTGCCGTCGGGGTCGGTGACCTCGCCCCAGGGCTCCGCCGAGAGGGCGGGCTCGACCAGCGGCCAGGGGTCCTCGGTCGACAGCGAGAAGATCGGCGAGAGGTTCAGGTGCGTTGCCCGCGTCAGTTCGAGCCGGTCGACCAGCGGGCCGGGATGGGTGCGCTCGTGGGGGCGGACGGTGCCGGTCTCGTAGTCCTCGACCCGGACCCGGACGAGCACGCCGTGGCGGGTGTGCGCGGTGCCGTCGGGTGCGGTGTAGTCCTGCGCCAGCGCCCACACCGCGTCCTCGTCGTCGGCGACCAACACGCCCTCGGCGCGCCAGGCGTCGATCCGCCGCGCCGCGTCCTCGTACGGATCCCCGACGGGCCGACTCGCCGGATCCTCCGGATCGAAAGGCTTCGGCAGATCGATCGCCACCGCGTTGTAAGGAGAGCGATCGAGCAGCCGCATCCGCTCACCCGCGTCGATCACGTCATAGGGCGGCGAAGCGACCCGGTCGAGTCCCCCGACCTTCCCGAGGTCGTAGTGCAGGGCTCTGAGCGGTTTGACGTCGGCCATGGCCCAGAAGCTAATTCATCGGCCGAATCCGCTTACACTGGCCACGTCGGGGCGTGGCGCAGCCTGGTAGCGCGCTGCCTTTGGGTGGCAGAGGTCCCCGGTTCGAATCCGGGCGCCCCGACCTACGAGCTCCTCTAGTGAATGTCGCGGCAGACCCCGCATGGCGCTTGCCTGTATGGCTGGTCCGGGCTCGTCCGGCATTCGAGCATCTCGTAACGGCCGTCGGTGCCGCCGCCGAGGATTTCGATTTCCACTCGCTTGCCGGATGGTGTCGTCGTGATCGCGCAGTCCCAGATCGTGTGGCCGAGACCGACGGCCGATTTCGATGGTTTCCGACAGTCCACCGAGGAGACGTCGTTTTCCTTGCGGATCTGGCGCTCAACCAAACCCTTCAGATTGCTGACCACCGGTGGGTAGCCGGAGCTTTCTTCGACCGTCGACATCGACCCGCCGCTGCCGCACGCCGCGAGTGCGAGCGTGGCCAAGACGGCTCCACAGAGAAGTGCCGGTCGCATGGGATCCACAACCGGGTAGGGGACTCGCCAATGACCAAGGTGAAGCTTGCGATCAGCGTGATCCTGGTCCTCGTGGTCGCGGTCGGGATTGTCGTGTGGCGGACGAGTCGCGGCGGTCACGACTTCCATGGACCTTCGGCGATTGTGCAGGCTGCCACCTTGCTGGAGGAAGAAGAAGGCTGCCCGGGCGAAATGGACCTCCAGATGTCCCGAATTCCCGTCGGACCGCACGGACCACCCGGAACCTTTTTCCAGACCTTCGGTGAACTGCCAGAAAGCGGCGCGTTGGCCAGTTGCTCGGAACGGATCGGCGGATACATCGGCTGGTTCCGATTCGCCAGCGCCAAGGCCATGGACGGCGCCTTGGATCGGCATCCCGACATGACCGAACGCCGGCAGGCCTGCACGCACGGTCGCGAACTCCTCACCGCGTCGTGGGTCGACCGCAGGACGTTCGACTCCGAGTACTGCCATCAGGTCGGATTCGCGGTCTTCTCCTCGACTCGCTGATCGATCGGCGGCCAGCTCAGCCGCGGCCGGCGCCGGTCGTGTCGGGCTCGGGGGGCTGGGGGTCTTTGGGGGGCTCGGGGCGGCGGTCCTCGGGGACGTAGACCAGGTGCGAGGCGGCGTCGTCGCGGAGGAGGCAGCGCGGGCAGAGCTCGATGTGCGCAAAACGCGCCGAGTTGAACCTGCTTCCACAGCGTTCGCAGAGGTAGATGGTGGGCTCCGTTCCGAGGCCTGCCTAGCCTGGGCGAATGCAGCCTATCCCTTCAGTGACTCCGTCTCGCTGCCGATTATCTGGGGACGATGTTCGAGCAGCAGGACTACAGCCATCGCCGCACCGAGCGGGCGGCCTTTGAAACCGACCGATTGCTGATCGTCGGCGACGTCACGCTGCCGCCGGAGGGCTACCAGAGCCGCTTCTCGGACTCCCTGAACCGGGCCGAACTCGAGTTCGTCTCCCTGACCAACTGCGAGGTCACCTCGCTGACCGACGGGACGACCCGCCGCCAGGACTTCCTGATGCTCTCCAAGCGCCACGTTCGCCTCGCCTATCCGGTCGGCGCGGAGCCGCCCGCCGCGCCGCCGGAGCCCCCGCGGCCCTAGCGCTCAGTTCACAGTCTTGTTAGACCTGGGGCGTAGCCTTCTTCCTAGAACTTAAGAGAGGAAAAGGACCGCATGAACTCGATTGGGAAGCTGATGATGATGCTGAACTCCGACAAGACCCAGATGATCACCCCCGAGGACGCGCTGCCGGGCCGCAGTGAGCCCGACTTCGTCGTCCCCGAGACCCACGCCGTGCTCGGCACGCCGCTGAAGCCGCCGTTCCCCGAGGGGATCGAGGTCGCCTACTTCGCCCTCGGCTGTTTCTGGGGCGCCGAGCGGCTCTACTGGGAACTCGACGGCGTCTACTCGACTGCGGTCGGCTACCAGGAGGGCGTCACGCCGAACCCGACCTACGAGGAGGTCTGCAGCGGCAAGACCGGCCACGCCGAGGCCGTGATGGTCGCCTACGACCCGACCAAGATCTCCTATGAGGACCTGCTGAAGGTGTTCTTCGAGGAGCACGACCCGACCCAGGGCATGCGCCAGGGCAACGACGTCGGCACCCAGTACCGCAGCGGGATCTACTTCGTCAACGACGCGCAGAAGGAGACCGCCGAACGGGTCGCCGCCGCCTACGACGCCGACCTGCGCAGCGCCGGCAAGGAATCGGTGACGACGGAGATCGCCCCGGCCGGGCCCTTCTACTACGCCGAGGACTACCACCAGCAGTACCTCTACAAGGTCCCGAACGGCTACTGCGGCCTCAAAGGGACCGGGGTCGTCTGCACGATCCCGACGCCCGCCTAGCGGCCCTCGCGGCCCCGGCCTGAGCGCCGGGGCCGACCCCGCCTGAGCGGTCGGGAATCGCGGCGACGGGCGCGGTGAATAGCATCACGCGCCCGTGGCACCCTCCTTCGGCTCCTACATAGCCGGCAGCCTCTCCGTGATCGGGATCGTCGCCGGTCTCGGCCTCGGCGGCTACTGGCTACGACGCTGGATCGTCCCCGAATTCTCGGGGGCTCTGGCTCGCCTTGCCGAGGCGACCCTCGCGGTCGCCCTGCTGGTCATCTCGCTGGAGATCCTCGGCACGCTCAGCATCCTGCGCTTCGGCTGGATCATCTGCTTCACGATCGCGGTCGGGCTCGGCGCGGCGCTGCTCGGCTACTGGAAAGCGCCGGAGCGGGGCGAGGAAGTCAAAGCGCCCCCGGTGGTCAAATGGGCGCTGATCCTCGCCGTCGCGGTCGCCTCCTTCACGATGGCCGAGTGGACGTTCCCGTCCCAGCTGAACCTGGACCAGGGGATGTTCGGCGGCGACACGACCTGGTACCACATGCCGCTCGCGGCGACGATGGCGCAGGAACACTCGACCGTCCATCTGCACTTCACCGACCCGCTGCGCCTCGCCGTCTGGTTCTACCCCCAGACCTCGGAACTGATCCACGGCGCCGCGATCGTCCTCTTCAAAACCGACTGGCTCTCGCCGCTGATCAACCTCTTCTGGCTGGCGATCGCGCTGCTCGGTTGCTGGTGCATCGGCCGCCCGTACCGGGTCGGCCCGGCCTCGCTGGTCGCCGGCGCGATCATCCTCGACTCGGGGGTGATGATCGCCACCCAGCCGGGGGAAGCGCGCAACGACATCATGGGGCTCGCCTTCCTGATCGCCTTCGCGGCCTTCCTCATCAACGGGCATCAGCGGAGAGCGCCGGAGGAGGGGTCGGCGGTCCAGGACGCGCCGGAGACCAACGCGCCGCTGCTCGACAAGGGGCCGCTGGTGCTGGCCGGGATCGCGGGCGGGTTGGCCGTCTCGGTGAAGACGACGTTCCTGGTGCCGGTGATCGCGATCGCCGTCCTCGTCTTCCTCTTCAGCGGCAAGGGCCGGCGCTGGACGACCTTCTGGATCCTCGGCCTGTCGATGCTGATCAGCGGCGGCTACTGGTACGTGCGGGCGGCGATCAAGACCGGCGGCAACCCGATCCCGATCACCAAATTCGGGCCGCTGCACCTGCCGGTGCCGGACCAGATGCCGCTCGACCCGCGGCCGCGCTTCGCCGTCGCCCACTACCTCACCGACGCGACGGTCTACCGCCGATGGTTCTTCCCGCAGTTAGAGAACGCGCTCGGCCCGCTCTGGCCGCTGATCCTGATCATGGCCGGCGCCGCCGCGGTCTTCATCGTCTGGCGCTCGAAAAACAAGATCCTGCGGGTGCTCGCCGCCGCGGCGCTCCTGACCGCGATCGTCTACGTCTTCACGCCGCTGACCGCGGCGGGCCAGGAAGGCGCCCCGACCGGCTTCTTCACCAACACCCGTTACCTGATCCCGGGGCTGGTCCTGGCGATGGTGATGCTGCCGTTGGCGCGGCCGCTGCGGGCGCCGGAGCGGCGCGCGCAGATCACGCTGATCTTCCTCGGGGTCATCTATTGGGTCACCGTCCTGACGACGCCCCAGTGGTACACGAAGTACATCTTCGGGACGATCTTCCTGACCCTGGCGCTGGTCTGGGTTCCGACGGCGCTCGGGCTGGGGCGCTCGCGTGGGATCTTCTCGCGGCGGATCGTGATGATCGCCGGCGTGGTCGTCCTCCTGGCGGCCGTCGTGTTGGGGCGCGCGCAACAGACCCAGTACGCCGAACAGCACTACACGAACACGAGCCTCTTCCTCCAGGACGGCGGCCCGGAAGAAGCTTACGAATACGCCCAGCACCTCCAGCACCAGCGGATCGGGATCGTCGGCGACAGCGAGATCATCTTCGGCCAGTACGGCTTCTTCGGCAATCCGCCGACCAACGAAGTCGAATACATCGGCGTGCCAGGCCCACACGGCTCCTACCGCCTTGCGACCTCCTGTCCGCAATTCATCGAACGGGTGAACGCCGGCAACTACGACTACCTGATCATGTCCCGCGCCACCGAGGACTCGAGGGAAAGCCCCGAATACGGACACTTCTACTTCCCCGTCTACGAGTGGGTGAAAGACGACCCGGCGCTGGAACTCAAACTCGAAGAGCCGGCGATCCAGCCGCAGGCCGACTACGTCTTCAAAGTCAACGGCCAGCTTTCGGCGCAGTCCTGCCCGACCAAAGCGGAGGAAGAAGTCTTCGCCGAAGAAGAAGCGCAGGAAGAAGTCACGCAGGAAGCCGAAGCGCAGCAGGAAGAAGAAGAAAACAAGGACGCCCAGGCGCAGGAAGAAGAAGCGGAAGAAGCAGAAGAAGGGGAAGAAGCCGTCGAATAGGGCTTCGCCCTTCGTGCGTTCGCGGAAGCCCGCGGATAGCGCGGGAAAGTGCGAACGCGTCTAGCCGAGGGCGTGGGAGCGGATCAGCTCGGCGGAGCGACCCGGCTGCTCCCACCAGAACATGTGGCCGACGTCCTCGAGCAGCTCGAGGCGCGCGCCGGGGATCAGCGAGGCGATCAGCTCGCCGTTGGCGACCGGGATCATCTTGTCGGCGGTGCCGTGGATGACCAGGGTCGGCGCCGCGATCTCGGCGAGGCGGGCCTGGGTGTCGTGGCCGGCGATCGCCTGCAGCTGCAGCTGGACGGTCGTGTGGCGCGCCGGGAGCGCTCCGGCCATCGCGGTGAAGTCGGCGAAGTGGGACTCGTCGGCGCGGAAGCCGGGGGAGAGGTTGACCTCGTAGGCGGCTTTGAAGACGCGGTCGAGGTTGGCCGAGGCGAACGCCTCGAGCAGCGGGCCCGCGTCCTCGGGGGCGATCAGCGAGGAGCCGGGGCCGCCGGGGTAGGTGCAGCCGAGGGTCAGCGAGCGGAGGCGCTCCGGCGCGGCGAGCGCCAGCTCCTGCGCGGTCATGCCGCCCATCGAGATGCCGAGCACGTGGGCGTTCTCGAGACCCGCCGCGTCCATCACCTTGAGCGCGTCGCCGGCGAGGTCGGCAATCGTGAACGGCCCGGCCGGCTCGGCCGAGTAGCCGATCCCGCGGTTGTCGTAGACGACGCAGTCGAAGTCGGCCTCCAGCCGCGACATGAACGGCTCGCCCCAGGCGAGATGCGTCCCGCTCATGCCCTGGATCAGGAGCAGCGGCTCGCCTCGCCCACGGCGCTCCCAGTAAAGCTCGGCCCCTGCGTCCCCCGCCGTCGGCACGCGGCGATCGTAGTCCACCGGGGCCGTGTGCGCGAATAACGGGGCGGGACAGGGGACCTAGGTCCCTTACGTTCTGAGACTCGGTCGCTTTCCTTAGGGAAATCAATCCATTCTGAAAGGTCGACCCGATTATGACTCCCGGCATCAGGCGCACGCGCCTCCCCGCCATCTTGCTCGCCGCACTCGCGGCACTCCTCGTCTTCGCCGCCGCGGCATCCGCCGAAACGCGCACGGGGGAATCCAGCACCGCACTCATCCTGGGATCCCCGACCCCCGAAATCACCCTCGTCAACGCCTCCGCGTCCTACGAAACGGGCACCGGGAGCACGGTCTTCAAAATGACCACGGCCGGTGCGCCGGATCCAGCCGGTGAAGGCATGGTGCTCGCCGCGCTCACCACGTCGCAGACCTGCACCGCGTCCGCGGATCCGCAGGCGCTCTTCACGGCGCTACTGGGGGGACCTCCTCCGCTCTTCTTGGTCGTGAACGAATACTCGAGCCCGGTGGCCTTGGGCATCGCGGGAAGCCTCACGGCGCCGCAGCAGTTGCTGGTCACCAAGTCGGTGCTGGGGACGACGACCACCCTCTCCGTCACCTCGGCCGCCGTCGCGAACGCCGGATTCAACTGCGCCATCGTGGCCGCGAACATCGAAGAAGAAGTAGGAGAAGAAGAAGTAGGCAGCGGCATAGGCACCTTCATGGCCTTCCCGATCAGCGCTCCGCCCGCCGTCCCACCCGCTGCGGCCGTGACTCCGGCGCCGACCGCGGCTCCGGCACCCGCGCCCGTGCCTGCTCCGCCGGTCCTCTCGATCGGCAAGCTGAAGCCGGTGACGTTGAAGGCCGGGAAGTCGAAGTCGATCAAAATCAAAGTGACGAACACCGGTGTCACCGGTACCGGGGCCGGCTCGCTGCGGGTGAAGCCCCCGAAGGGTGTCATCGTCAAGCCCGAACGGCAGCAACTCCCGGTGTTGGCGCCAGGTAAGAGCTGGACCGTGACGGTGCGGGTTCAGTTGACCGCCAAAGCAAAGAAACAGTCGAAGCTGTCGCTGACCGCGGCCGCCTCGGGCGTGACCGCCTCAGGCTCGCTCGCCGTCGACCTGAAGGAATAGGGCCGAGCGGGAGGGCGTGCCGGCCGTCATCCGCGATCCGCGTCTACGCTAGATCCGTTTGACGGCGAAATCGCCCTCCCGCCCCCGTAGCTCAGCTGGATAGAGCATCGGACTTCTAATCCGACGGTCGCTGGTTCGAATCCAGCCGGGGGCACTCGTGACGGAGGACCCGCAACACCTTTCCGGCGGGCTGGCCAACCAAGGGCAGGTCGTGCGCATCGGTGACACGGTGCGTCGTCCCGCCGGTCCTCACTCCGAGGCTGTGACCGACCTCCTCGGCCGCCTGAGGAGGAGCGGGTTCGACGGTGCCCCGGTGGTGCTCGGCAAGGATTCTGAGGGCAGGGACGTCTACGAGTGGATCGACGGTGATGTCCCGATACCGCCGTTTCCGGCGTGGGCGCGCGCCGACGAGGCGCTGATCAGCACGGCGGGCCTCATCCGCCGCCTGCACGATGCGCTCTCCGACTTTGAGGCAGCACCCGAGGCGTCGTGGTCGAACGAGCGTGCCGACCCGCGCGGAGGGCCGCTCATCTGCCACACCGACGTCTGTCCCGAGAACGTCGTCTTCCGCGAGGGGCAGGCGGTCGCGATCCTCGACTTCGATTTCGCCTCACCCGGGCGGCGAGTCTGGGACCTCGCGATGGCGGCGCGCATGTGGGTCCCGTTGCGCCCAGGCCCTGATGAGGACCCGGGCGATGCGACCGCCTACGCCCGCCGCCTCGGCTGCTTGGCGGCCGGCTACGGACTCGAGCGAGCGGACCATGAGGAGTTCGTCGACGCGATCGTCGAAGCTCAGCGGGTGGGAAACGCCTTCGTGCGCCGGCATGTCGAGGCCGGCGAGCCCGGGTTCGTCGCGATGTGGGATGAGCGCGGCGGGGCGGAATGGTTTGACGGGGTCACCGCGTGGATGGAAGGTCAGCGGAGCCTTTGGCTTGAGGCGCTGCGCGCCTGACGGCTGGGTGTTCAGCGTCGACGGCGGCGACGGCGACATCGCCGCGGAGGTGGGCCGCGACCGGGGCGCTGCTGGTCGGGCGTCGCACCCAGGACGTCGAGGATCGTCTGCAGCCGGGTTTCTACGGCGGCGCCTTCAGCGGGCCCTTCTTCGTCCTGCGCCACGATCCACCCGCCGAGCCGCCGGTGGTCAAGGGCGTCCACGGTCAGTTCCTCGACACGACGGTCGAGGAGGCGGTGCGGATCGCCCACGAGGCGGCGGGTGAGCTCGACGTGGGAGTCCTCGGGGCCGACATCGCCCGCCAGTGCCTGGAGGCCGGGCTCCTTGACGAGGTGCTCATCCATGTCGTCCCGGTGCTGCTCGGAGACGGTGTGCGCCTGTTCTCACGGCCCGGTGGCGCGCCCTTGCGATTGACGCCGCGCTCCTCTTCGACGGAAGGCGAGACCACGGTGCTGCGCTACGCGACCGCTCGAGGAGATTCCTCGGCGACGGCCGATTAGTCTCCCTGCGGTGGAGCGGAGAATCGGAGCTGCCCTTCTCTCGGCGGTGGCGCTGCTGCTGGCCTTCGCCGGGATAGCGTCGGCGGCTCTGCCGCCCGGCCCGCGGCTCGCTGTGGTCGCGATGAGGGATCCGGAATGGACCCAGCTCTTCACCGTCGACCCCCAGGGCGGCGATCGCGATTCGCTCTACGCCCTCGGCGCCGCGAAAGCACCGACGGCGGTGTACCCATGGTCGCCGCCCTCGTGGTCGCCCGACGGCACCACGATCGCCTTCACCACGTTGGACGAACAGTTCCCCAAGCGCGAGACCACCGGGACCAGCCTCGCCACGATCTCCGCCGCGGGCGGCCGGGTCGAGCCGATCCCCGGCACGAAGAACGGGTTCGACCCGGTGTACTCGCCCGACGGGCGGACGATCGCCTTCGCCAAGCAGCGGGAAAGCAGGGTCACCGACGCGACCGGTCGCTTTCGCCTCCTCGCGAGCGTCTCGATCTGGCTCGCCGATCCGCGGACCGGCAAGACGAGTCAGCTGACCCCCTGGGTCGACGGCACCTTCCTCTTTCCCGCCTCGTTCTCGCCGGACGGATCGCGCCTGGCGGTGACCCGGGTGGTCGAAGGCAAGCCGGGTGAAGCGGTGGAGATCGGGCTCGACGGCAAGACGATCAGGGTCTTGGCCCGAAACGCCTTCGAACCCGTCTACTCCCCCGACGGCAACTCGATCGCCTTCCTCCGCGGCCCGGAGAAGGAAGTGACCAGGCACTTCCCGCCGAGCGGCAGGCTTCGCCTCTCGGGCCGCTTCACCGACATCTTCGTGATGCCGGCCTCCGGTGGCGCCCCGCGGCGCCTGACCCACACCCCGAGGGGCGTGGAGGAAACGCCGCGCTGGGACCCCTCGGGTCACCTCCTCGCCTACACCGAGTGGCGGCCCTTCGACTACGGCAAGGAAGACAGCACCGTCCAGGAATCGGTCGGGTTCGGCTTCGGCAAAGCCGTGCAGGTGATCAACGCCGACGGGACCTGCCCGACGACGATCCTCTCGGGGCTCGACTCGATGTACACCGCCGCGGTCTGGCAACCCGGCGCGCGCGAAGCGTCGCCGATCGCCTGCTGATCGCCGTAGTGACGGCCGCCGTCAGATGACGATCGAGGACGGGACGATCGAGGAGCGGGCGTTGGCGGCGGCGCGGGCGGTCGCGGCCGAGCACGGGGTGGCGTGCGAGGACGCCGAGGTGCTGAGCGCGGGGAGCAACGTGCTCGTGCACATGCGCCCGTCGCCGGTGGTGGCCCGGGTGATGACGGGGACGGTGGTCCTGCACGACGACCCGGAGCGGTGGCTGCGCCGCGAGGTCGGGGTCACGGAGTTCCTCGCGCCGACCGGGCTGGCGGTGAGGCCGAGCCCGCTGATCGCGCCAGGGCCGTTCGAGCGCGACGGGTTGTGGATGACGTTCGTCGAGCTCGTCGAGGGCAGGGGACACCATGAGCCGCTCGAGTCGGGGGACGACGCCAAGCGCTTCGGCCGGGCGCTGCGCGAGCTGCACGAGGCGCTCGCTCCGTACGACGGCGACCTCGCCGACTTCGCCGATCTCGGGCGCGACATCGAGCGGCTGCGCCGGGCGCTGCGGCCGGCGGCCGAGCTGAGCGCGGAGCGGATCGACTCGCTGGGGGAGCGGCTCGCGGCGCTCCGTGAGTCGCTCTTCGACGCGTCCCTGCAGGGCCAGGCGCTCCACGGCGACGCGTCGATCGGCAACCTCCTCCGCACCCCGGATGGGCTGCTCTGGAACGACTTCGAGGACACCTTCCGCGGCCCGGTCGAGTGGGACGTCTCCGGCTACCTGATCAGCCTCGGATGGCGCGGCGCCGACGACGCCTTCGTCGACCGCGCCCTCGACGCCTACGGCGGCCTCGACCGCGAGGCGCTCGCTCCGTTCACCGCCGGCCACCAGCTCTACGACGAGATCTGGAAGGCCTACGACGCCCAGCGCCGCGGCTGATCCTCAGTGGGCGTAGACCTCGACCTGGTAGCCGTCGGGATCGAGGACCTGGACGCGGACGAAGCGGCCGTCGTCCTGCCACTCGGTCTCGGTGACGCCCGCCGCGTGGAAGCGCTCGCGCGCAGCGTGGACAGCGGCCTCGTCGGCGAGGCGGAAGCCGAAGTGGTTGGTGCGGGGAAGGCCGGTGGGGACGGACTCGGCGTCGGAGAGGGCGAGCTCAGACCCGTCGGCGGCGCCGAGGATCAGCAGGTGCTGGTCGTCGAGGATGCGCTCGGTGAGGCCGAAGTGCTCACCGTAGAAGGCTGCCGAGCGGGCGCGGTCGGCGACGGTCAGGGCGACGTGGTTGAGCGGCATCCCTCGCTCCTACCCGTGGTGCCCGACTCCGTCCCGGCGGGCTAGAGGCCCGGGGGGTGGCGGGCGACGAAGCCTTCGGTGTTCGTCGGCTCGAGGTGCCAGCGGGGGCCGGTGCCACGGGCGTCGCCGACGGTGTCCCAGCGCAGGCCGTCGATCTCCATGAAGGTGTGCTCGGCGTTGGCGTAGACCGTGATCCACTTGCCGGGGCCGGGTTCGCCCCAGCCCTCGAGCGAGCCCGAGGTGAGCGGTTCCGGGATCAGGCCGCCGCCGAAGAGCGCGTAGCTGACCGAGCCCGAGCAGTCGTAGCCATAGGAGTAGAAGCTGGCGTGGCCGCCTCCCCAGACGTAGGGCCGGCCGACGATCGTGTTCGCCTGGTTGATCACTTTCTGCACCGCTTCCGGGGCGTCGGGCGGGGCGAGGGCGATGCCGGAGAGGAGGATCGCGGTCGAGCCGGGGTCGCTGACGCGGGTGTGGGCGAAGAGCTTGCCGTTGCCGCTCTTGGGGACCTTGGTGCCGTTGCTGCCGGCCGAGGCGGGCATCAATTCGTCCGGGTTCTTCACTTCGCCGTTGGCGTTCAGTTCCAGTTCCGGCGCCGCGGCTTCTTCGACCGCAGCTTCTTCTTCGGCGGTTTCTTCGGCCGCCAGCGCGCGCTCCCGTTCGGCGATCTGTTCCTGGGCCTCGGAGAGGACGAGCGCGTGGCCGATCGCTTGGAGCGCGCGTTCGGCCTGCGTGCCGCCGAGCGCCTGGATCATCGTTTCGCCGACCTGCGAGAGCGGGGGGGCGGGGGCCGCGGGAGCCGCGAAGGCGCCCGGCGCGAGCAGCGCCGCCGTCGTCAGGGCGCACATCAGTGCCCCGGCTCCACGCCTGGCTAGCTTCCCGCTGCCGCTGCTTTCGGTTCTGCGCTGGTACCGCATCGTCTGACCCCGACCCCGGGAACCTTAGCCCCCGCCGCCGTCGCGGATGTGAACCGCCCGTTAGGTTCCCTCACGTTGAAAGTCCTGCTGATCCCGATCGCGATCGTCGCGTTCCTCGTCTTCCTCATCGTCCTCGGGGCGATCGGGCTGGGCGTCTCCTTCCTGATCCTCGCCACGCTGGGGAAGATCTGGCGCCTGATCACCGCCCCCGCCCGAGCCGTCAGCAGGCGTGGGCGCGGGCAGCAGACCTGACGACTTCGAAGTCGCGCCCGGGGATCGCCTTCAGCGCGTCGAGTTCACCGTCGTCCCAGCGCGGGTCGCTGGTGCCGGAGATGTACCAGTTCGATCCGTTGTCGGCGACGATCAGGCCGTATTCCTTCATCGCCACCGCGATCGCCCGCGCCGCCGGGCCCATGCCGCCGAGCGGGTAGCCAGCCTTGAGGCGCAGCCGCAGGCCCATCGGCGGCGCGGCGCCGGAGGCGGTGTCGCCCGCGCAGTGGGACGCGGGGTGGATCCAGGCGTTGCGGGTGCTGTCCATGGTGACCCGGATCGCGTGATCGACGTGGCCCGCCGCCGCTTCTTCGTAGCGGACGAGGCCGGGGAAGATCGGCAGGCCGGCGGCGTCGGCGGAGGTCCAGCCGTCGGGGCGCAGGGCGGCCGAGCGGAGGTCCCATTCGACGCCCGCGTCGGCGTCCCAGTGGGGCTTCGGGGTCGCCGCGTAGCGGGCGTCGTAGAGCTCAAAGAGCTTGCAGGTCGATTTGTCGACGACGAGGACGTGGCGGTCGCCTTCGGCGTGGGCGCCGCCCTCGACCGGCGCGCCGGCCGGGATCGGGAACGGGCCGGGGGAGCTTTCCGAGCCGTAGGCGGTGTAGTGGATCGGCAGCCGCTTGGCGCCCGCGCCGACGACCGTGACCGGGAACCCGTATTCGCGCGGCGAGCCGAAGTCGGGGTGGATCGCGGTGCCCCCGTGGGAGTCGATGTAGGCGATGACCTTGGCCGAGTCGGCGGCGCGCGGAGCCTTGGCGATGTTCTGGTTCCAGGCCGCCTCGGTTCCGAGCGACGGCGCGGTGGGGGAGAGCGACGCAGGCGGCGCCGGGAAGACCGTGCACGACCCGAGGTCCCCGGGCTGCGCCGCGCCGGCGGCGTCGGGACCGACCGCAAGCCCGAAGGCAACGAGCGCGACGATGAGCGCCGCCGCGAGCGCGACCGCCGTAGGTCCGCGTCCGTTCACGCCGGAGCCCCCAAGGTGAGTTCGCAGTTTCCTTCGCTATGCGGCCAGAAGTGCGAACTCGATCGGGTCGCCGCGGTGCGTTCGCAGTTTCCCGTGGATAGCG
The DNA here is from genome assembly GCA_036787695.1 of Solirubrobacterales bacterium. Classification (GTDB taxonomy): domain Bacteria; phylum Actinomycetota; class Thermoleophilia; order Solirubrobacterales; family 70-9; genus VAYN01. The sequence continues at coordinate 19,174 of DAIQOT010000005.1, forward strand.
CGGAGAAGTGCGAACGCGGTCGGGTCACGGCTGGGTGGTCTCGCCCGGGGAGCCGCCGGGCAGGCGCTCGCGGATCGTCAGCTTGCCGATCTCAAGGTCATCGACGACGAGCTCCTCGATTTCGACACGACCGAGTGTCGCTTCGTCGATCTTCAGGCGTTTGATCGAGAGGCGGCCGATCGCGAAGCCGCCGACCGCCACGGCGCCGAAGGCGGCGGCGCCGACCGCGAGCGCTCCGACGGCCTCGGCGCCGCGCATCTCGGCGGAGGTGGCGATCGCGCCGCGCGCCTCGACGATCGTGGCGACCGCGCCGCGGGCCAGGGCGCTGATCGCGTCAGCCTTCCCCTTGGCGGGGCGCCGGGCGCGGTGCTTCTTGCGAGCCATGCGCCCAACCGTACCCCGGCGCCCGCCCGCCGCGGACAAATCTCCCGACACGGTCGGGCTAGTGGCTTGCGGCCTTCTCGTCCTCGGCGCGGGCGACCGAGGCTTCGATGCCGTCGAGCAGCCAGTCGAGGCCGGGCTCGAAGCCGGAGTCGGGCGGGATGCCGAAGGGATGCTGGCGGTCGAGCTGTCCCGCGATCTTCTTGATGATCGGGAGCTCGCCCGCGTCGAGGGCGGCGGCGACCTCGGGGTCGGGGTCGCTGAGGTGGCGCAGGGCGTCCTTGCCCTCGGGCCCGAGCGAGTCGAGCATCCGCTGGCGCGCCCGCGCCCGGGTGCAGTAGCCGATCACGTAGTCGTCGATCGAGAGGAGGACGGCGCGGCTGGTCTCCGGGCTGAGGCCGAGGCGGCGGACGATGCCGATCGACTGCTCGACGTGGCGCAGGCGGTTGATCCGGGCGCGGGGCCGGCGCGGGGCCGTGTCGAGGCACCAGGGGTGCGCTTCGAAGGCGGCGCGGGTGCGGTCGGCGATCGCGCGGAGGGCGGCGCGCCAGTCTTCCGGCAGCGGCTCGGGGAGGAGCATCTCGGCGGCGACCGTGTCGCGCATCAGGTCGAGCAGCTCGTCCTTGGAGGCGACGTGCGTGTACGGGGTCATCGTCGCCACCCCGAGCTCGTCGGCGAGCCGCCGCATCGAGAGCGCGTCGACCCCCTCGGCGTCGGCGAGCCGCACGGCCGCGGTCACGATCTCGGCGCGCTTGCAGGCCTTCTGCGCGCTTTGCTCGGTCGGCGTGACGCTCATCGTCCGTACACTGTACAGTGGTCGGTCCGTACGGCGTACAGGGAAGGGTTCCCCCGGGGGATAAGGCCCCGGCCGGCGGTTTTTCTCCCCCATGGCAGCCATCTCCGTCAAAGACCTCCGCAAACGCTTCGGCGACTTCGAAGCCGTCAAAGGCGTGAACTTCGAGGTCGAGACCGGCGAGGTCTTCGGCTTCCTCGGGCCGAACGGCGCCGGCAAGACGACGACGATCAACATGCTCTGCACGCTGACCAAGCCGAGCGACGGCAGCGCCGAGGTCGCCGGGTTCGACGTGGTCGCCGCCCGCGACGACGTGCGTCGCCACATCGGCCTCGTCTTCCAGGACCCGACCCTCGACGGCTACCTCACCGCCGAGCAGAACCTGCGCCTGCACGCCGAGCTCTACGGGGTCGAATCGAAGGTGGTCAAGCCGCGGATGGAGCAGGTGCTGAAGATGGTCGGCCTCTGGGAGCGCCGCGACGGCCAGGTGATGACCTTCTCCGGCGGCATGCGCCGGCGGCTCGAGATCGCCCGCGGCCTGATGCACTCGCCCCGCGTCCTCTTTCTCGACGAGCCGACGATCGGCCTCGACCCGCAGACGCGCGCCTCGATCTGGGGCTACATCCGCCAGCTCCAGCAGACCGAGGAGATCACGATCTTCATGACCACCCACTACATGGACGAGGCCGAGTTCTGCGGGCGGATCGCGATCATGGACGGCGGCGAGGTCGTCGCCCTCGACACCCCTGAGGCGCTGAAAGAAGCGGTCGGTGCGGACCGGATCCGGATCGAGACGGCCGACGACGAGAAGGCGATCGCCCGGCTCGGCGAGCACTTCGGGCTCGAGGCGACGGTGTCGGAGGGCGTCGTCAGCTTCGCCGTCGCCGACGGGGAGGCGTTCGTGCCGCGGCTCTTCGCCGAGCTCGAGGTGCCGATCAAGTCGGTCAGCCTCTCGCGGCCGACCCTCGACGACGTCTTCATGAACCACACCGGCTCGACGATCCGCGACGCCGAGGAGTCGTCCTCGAAAAATCGCAATCGCGCCGCGCTGCAGGCGATGGGAGGGGCGAGGCGATGAGCGCGCCCGGCGCGAGCGGCGATCGTCCCCGCCCGACCGCGATGGCGACGACCGACGCCGTCCCCGCGACCGCCGGAGCGCCCGCGCCGCCGCCGACCGTCCAGGTCCGCGTCCCGCCGCGCAGCTGGCGCTCGGAGCTGCGCGCGATCAAGATCGTCTGGCGCCGCGAGCTGATCCGCTTCCGCAACGACCGCATGCGGATCGTCACCTCGCTGGTCCAGCCGCTGCTCTTCCTCTTCGTCCTCGGCTCCGGCCTCCAGCAGCTCTCCGCCGCCAGTACCCACGGCGTCGACCTGAAGACGTTCATCTACCCGGGCGTCCTCTGCATCTCGGTGATGTTCACCGGCATGTTCTCCGCCGCCTCGATCGTCTGGGACCGCGAGTTCGGCTTCCTGCGGGAGATGATGGTCGCGCCGATCCGGCGCAGCTCGATCGTCATCGGCAAGGTCTTCGGCGGCGCCACCGTCGCCTCGCTGCAGGGGCTGATCCTGCTGGCGCTCGCCTGGACGGTCCACGTCCCCTACAGCCTCGGCCTGATCTTCGGCGTCTTCGGCCTGCAGCTGCTGCTCGCCTTCAGCATCACCGCGTTCGGCGTGATGATCGCGGCGCGGATCAAACAGATCCAGTCCTTCATGGGCGTGATGCAGATGATCGTCACGCCGATGTTCTTCATCAGCGGCGCGCTCTTCCCGTCCGGGGACCTACCCGGCTGGCTCGCGGTGCTGAACCGGCTCGACCCGATCACCTACGCGGTCTCGCCGATGCGGACGCTGGTCTTCGCCAACCTGCACCTCAGCTCGGAAGCGACCCAGGCCCTCAACCCGCCGATCACCTGGTTCGGCTGGGAGGTGCCGATCGCGCTGCAGATCTTCACCGTCTTCGCGCTGGGGATGATCATGCTCGGCATCGCGATCGCCGAGTTCAACGCCGGGGACTGAGGCGGGGCGCTTGCGCTGTGGGAAATCCGCGTATAGGACGGATTTCCCACAGCGCAGGGCGATACCCTCATCGCAGGCAGACGAGCGAGAGGAGACGGTGATGGAGAGCAGCGGATTCGAAGAGCAGGGACGGATCGCCTTCGTGCAGTCCTGTTGGCACCGGGAGATCGTCGACGTGGCCCGCGACGCCTTCCTCGCCGAGGTAGCCGAGCGCGGCGTGCCCGCCGACGGGGTCGACCTCTTCGAGGTGACCGGCGCCTTCGAGATCCCCCTCCACGCCAAGCGCCTCGCCGAGAGCGGCCGCTACCGCGCCGTGGTCGCCGCGGGCCTGGTAGTCGACGGCGGCATCTACCGCCACGACTTCGTCGCCGAGGCGGTAATCGACGGCCTGATGCGCGTCCAGCTCGACACCGGCGTCCCGGTCTTCTCCGCCGTCCTCACCCCGCACCACTTCCACGAGCACGCCGAGCACCAGGGCTTCTTCGCCGAGCACTTCGAGGTGAAGGGCCGCGAGGTCGCGATCGCGTGCACCGACACCGTCTCGAAGCTGGAGCGCCTGCCGGTCGCGGCGTAGCGCGCGTCGCGTGGCCCGCCACCGCTAGCGCAGCGGGCAGGAGCGCAGCCACTGCTTTTCGTCGTTGCCGCCTAGAGCGACGACGCGGCCGGCGACGGTGACGACGCCCGCCGACTTCTGTTCGGCGGCGAGCGAGGCGCGGCAGAGCCCGCCCGCGCCGAACTCGCGGTCGAGTCGACCGCGCCGGTTGAATGCGACCGCACCGAAGTCGGTCGAGTCGCGGGCCTTGCCGCCGCGGAAGGTCGTGGCGACGGCGACGCCGCCGCCGGGGAGCGTCGCCAGCGGTTCCGGGGTCATCTTGACCCCGCCGGGAAGGACCGCCCAGCCCCCGTTGCCCCAAGTGGTGTCGGGGCGACCGTCGGCGCGATACCTGCCGACGAGTTCCTGGAACCCGCCCGTGGACGTGCTGCCGGTGGCCGTCACCAGGATCTTCCCGTCGGCCAGCTCGAGGAATCCCGGTTCTGCCAGCAATAGCTGGCGCGCGCCGTTCTTGTTGCGCCTGCCTTCGATCGACAGGTAGCCGCCGTGGCCAAAGTGGCGATCGATCCCCCCGTTTCGACCGAGCTTCGTCAAATAGGCTTCGATGCTGTTGCCTTCCTCGATGAGGATGCCGCCAGAGGGGGCGGGGGCGATGTGCCAGGCCACGATTTCATCGCCGACCTTGATCACCTTTACGCCGTGATGCCCGAACGCGGGATCGGGAGCGCCGTTCGGCTTCAGTCGCGCCACGCCGAGGTCGAACTCGCTCACGTAGGTGTTGTTCGGATCGTCGAGGCGGTTGCCGAGGACGAGGACGTCGCCGTCGGCCGCGAGCGCCACCGCGTCGCCGTGGCTGTATAGCCCGAAGCGGAGCTCGGTGCTGCCGTCGCGTCCGAAGGTGCGGTCGATCCGCCCGTCGGGCAGCAGGCGAGTGACGCGCGCCTTCGTGGTGCGAACGCCGTGCGCTTTGCCGCCCGCGAGAACGGTCCCGATCACCACGATCTTGCCGTCGGGGGCGACCGCGGCTTCTATGGCTTCGATGTGGACGGTGCCGTGATCGCCGAAGGAGCGATCGACCCGGCCGTTCAGGTTCACCAGCGTGACGCCGTTCTTGCCCGCGGCTGGGTGGGCACCAAGCAGCAGCATCCCTGACGTGCCGTAAGGGATCGCCTTCTGAAAGGAGGTGACTCCGGCGATCTTCACCGGCCCGCTCGGTCCGCTCGCCGCCGCCGGCGCGACGCAGACCAGCGCGCTCAGGGCGATCGCGACTACTCCCAGGCGTCTCATCGTGCTCCTCATCCTGCCCCTGATAACTCGCTGCCTGGCCCGGAGTTCCGGAGGACGACCCGATCGGGCCGCATTCACAACAACGGCGCATGCCCGCGAGGGCACTTGGGTAGGTTGCCCCGCGTGGAAATCGCGCTGATGATCGAGGGGCAGGAGGACGTCACCTGGGACGACTGGGTGGCGATCGCCGAGGCCTGCGAACGCAGTGGGATCGGCACGCTGTTCCGCTCCGATCACTACCTCTCGGTCGAAGATCGGCGCGAGCGCGGCTCGCTCGACGCCTGGGCCTCGCTGGCGGCGCTCGCCGCGGTCACCGAGAAGCTGCGGCTGGGGACGATGGTCTCGCCGGCGACCTTCCGCCATCCCTCGGTCTTCGCAAAGCTGGCGGCGACGGTCGACCAGATCAGCGGCGGCCGCTGCGATCCCGGCCTCGGCGCCGGCTGGTGGGACCGCGAGCACGAGGCCTACGGCTTCGACTTGCCGGAGCTCGGGCCGCGGATGTCCGCCTTCGAAGAGCAGCTCGAGATCGCGACGCGCTCGTGGGAGGACGGCGCCTTCAGCTTCAGCGGTGAGCACTTCAGCGTCGTCGACCTCGACGCGCGGCCGAAGCCGGTGCAGCGGCCGATGCCACTGGTCATCGGCGGGTCGGGTGGGCCGCGCAGCCTGCGGATCGCGGCGCGCTACGCCTCCGAGTACAACACGACGCGGGGGACCCCGGCGGAGCTCGCCGACCTGCGCGGCCGGCTCGACGCGGCGTGCGCGAAGCGGGACCGAGACCCGGCGTCTCTGCCCCTGTCCCTGATGACGACCTGGATCGTGGCGGAGACGCGCGAGGGGGTCGTCGACCACGCCTCGCGGCTGTCGGCCTGGCAGGGGAAGGGCGACGACGGCGAGCGCTTCCTCGCCGAGGCGCCGGACTTCTGGATCGTCGGCACCGTCGAGGAGGCGGTCGAGCAACTGCACGCGCTCCACGGGGCCGGCGTCACCCGGGTCATGGCCCAGCATCTTTTGCACCGCGATATCGAGACGATCGAGCTGATCGGCCGCGAGGTCGCACCCCTCATAGAAAGGTTCTAGATGAAGTACACGAAGTTCGGGCCGACCGGCATGGACGTGTCGGTGATCTGCCTCGGCTGCATGTCGTTCGGCGAGCCCGCCGCCGGTAACCACGAATGGTCCCTGCCCGAGGCCGAGAGCCGCGAGCTGATCAAGCAGGCGCTCGACGCCGGGATCAACTTCTTCGACACCGCGAACGTCTACTCGGCGGGGACGAGCGAGGAGATCACCGGGCGGGCGCTTGCCGACATGGCGAACCGTGACGAGATCGTGCTCGCGACCAAGGTCCACGGGCGGATGCACGAGGGGCCGAACGGGGGAGGGCTGTCGCGCAAGGCGATCCTCAGTGAGATCGACAAGTCGCTGAAGCGGCTCGGCACCGACTACGTCGACCTCTACCAGATACATAGGTGGGACTACGAAACGCCGATCGAGGAGACGCTCGAGGCGCTGAACGACGTCGTCCGGGCAGGGAAGGCCCGCTACATCGGCGCGTCCTCGATGTTCGCCTGGCAGTTCGCGACGGCGCTGGCGACGAGTGAGCGCCATGGCTGGGCGAGCTTCGTCTCGATGCAGGACCACTACAACCTCCTGTACCGCGAGGAGGAGCGCGAGATGCTCCCCTTCTGCTCCTCCCGGGACATCGGCGTGATTCCCTGGAGCCCGCTGGCCCGCGGTCGCCTCACCCGCCCCTGGGACGCCGCGACCGCGCGGACCGAGACCGACGAATTCGGCGCGACCCTCTACCGCGATGAGGACGAGCAGATCGTCGCCCGCACCCTCGAGGTGGCGGAGCGCCTCGGCGCGCCCCCGGCCCAGGTCGCCCTCGCCTGGGTCCTCGCCAATCCGGCCGTCACCGCCCCGATCGTCGGCGTCACGAAATCCCAGCAGCTGAGCGACGCGATCGCCGCCGTCGACCTCGAGCTGAGCGACGAGGACATCGCCGCCCTCGAGGAGCCCTACCAGCCCCACCCGATCGCCGGCCACGTCTAACCGGTCCCGCGTCTGCACCCGGGGCGGCGCGAGCGCGCCGCCCCGGCGCCCGTCTCGCTAGATTGGGTGCCGCGCGGTGGCGGTAGCTCAGTTGGTAGAGCTCTGGCTTGTGGTGCCAGTGGTCGCGGGTTCGAGCCCCGTCCGCCACCCCTCTGTTGGATGTCGCGTCCTGATCGCGGCGCTACCCTTACCGGCATGCAAGCGCTGGACCTGACGATCCTCTACGAGGACGGTGACGATGGATGGATCGTCGCCTCGATCCCGGCTGTTCCTGGCGTCTTCAGCCAGGGGCACGATCGTGCCGAGGCCCGTGCGAACGTTCTCGATGCGCTGGCCCTGATGCTCTCCCCCGAGCCCGTCGAGGCGGGGGACGAGCGCGAGCGCGAGCTTTTGCACCTCACGGTTTCCTGAACCGCCGCCGTGAAGCGTCGCCAGTTGGAGCAGCACCTGGTCGCCGAGGGTGCGCGCAAGATCGACGAGGGCGGAAATCACTCTCGCTGGATCGGCCCGACCGGAAGGCGCTCGGTCGTGCCTCGCCATCGTTAGATCGACCACCGTCTCGCGCGCGCGATCTGTAAACAGCTCGAGATTCCGATGCCTAGCGGCTCCCGCTAGTCGACTACCTCTCGACCAGGTTGCGGCAGTCGGCTCGACCGGGGAGAGTACGCGGGCCCGCTCGCCACGCCTACAGGAGGAACCTCGATGCAACTTGGTCTTTGTCTGCCCCAGCTTGGTCCGACCGCGGAAGGCGCGAAGGTCGCCGACGTTGCGCGGCGGGCGGAGGAGGTGGGGTACGACTCTTTGTGGGTCGGAGATCGGTTGTTGACGCCGGAGACGCCACAGGATCTCTATCCCGTCGGGGGGACCGAGGAGGTGCCTTATCCGCCGGAGTTCACGGCGGCGTTGGATCCGATCGTGACGCTGACCGCCGCAGCCGCGGTGACGAGCCGGGTGCGGCTCTCGTTCAGCACGCTGATCCCGACCTGGCACAACGCGTTGCTGCTGGCGCGGTCGCTGACCAGCCTCGACGCGGTCAGCGAGGGGCGGCTCGAGCTCGGGCTCGGCACCAGCTGGATGCGCGACGAGTACGAGGCGGCCGGGGTGCCGTGGGGCGAGCGCGGCGCGCGGCTCGATGAGATGCTCGACGTCTTCGACAAGCTCTGGAACGACAGCCAGGTCGAGCACAACGGTCAGTTCTGGGAGATCCCGCCGTCGAAGGTCGACTTGCGGCCGGCGCAGGTTGGCGGCCCTCCGGTCCTGCTCGGCGGCTTCACGCAGGCAGCGATGACCCGGGTCGGCAGTCGCGGGGCCGGATGGATCGCGATCGCCGGCGCGCCGGAGGAATTCGAGGAATCGCTCTGGCAGATGGCCTGCGACGCCGCCGAGGGCGCCGGCCGCGACCCGGGCGCGCTGCACAAGGAGACGCGGGTCAACACCTACGCCGGCATGTCGGTCGCCGAAACCGCCGACCAGGTCCGCGAGGCCGAGCGCCGCGGAGCCGACGGCGTCCACGTCGACTTCACCTACATCGCCGGCTCCGCCGACGAGCTGCTCGAGCAGGCCGAAGAGCTGATCGCGCTGCTGCGTTAGAGCAGCAAGCGCGAGCACCGCTGCTGCTTGACTTGTCGGGGATGAGCGACTTTCATCCCGTCGATGACTGAGCGGAAGGTGAACCTCGCCCTGACGGCGGTCTTCTCGGTGCTGGCGGTCGTCTTCGTGATCGCTGTCCTGCTGGTCATCGTCACGGTTGCCGCGCAGGACTCCGGCATCAGCCGATCGGCCCTACCGCCTTCTCCTGGCTCCCTTGGCCAGGAACGCTGAGGCGCCTGTCCTTCCCGATCAGTTTGCGATGCACCTGAGAAGAGGTTGCGGCGGTCGGGGGCGGGTACAGCGGCCGGCATGAAGATCCCCGCGCAATCGAAGGCCGCCGACCTGCTCGACCGGGTGCTCGACTGGACCGTCGCCCCCGGCTATTCGAAGGTCGGGTACGAGGTGCGGGGGCGGATCTGGGGGCGGGAGGTGCTTGAGCTTGAGGGGAAGACGGCGATCGTCACCGGGGCCACGTCGGGGATCGGGGAAGCGGCTTGTGTGGGGATGGCGCGGGGTGGGGCGGAGGTGCACCTCGTGGTGCGGAATCTTGAGAAGGGGGAGGAAGCGCGGGAGCGGGTCGCGGCGGCGGCGGGGGTCGATCCTGGACTGCTGACGTTGCATCGGTGCGATCTGTCGAGCCTCGCCTCGGTGCGGTCGTTCGCCAGTGCGTTCCTGGGGGCGCATCCGAAGCTCGACGTGCTCGTCAACAACGCCGGCGTCCTGCCACCCGAACGCACCCACACCGACGAAGGCTTCGAGTTGACCTTCGCGACCAACGTGCTTGGGCCATTTCTTCTGACCGCGAAGCTGCTGCCCGCGCTCCGTGGCGCCGCGCCCGCGCGGGTCGTCAACGTCTCCTCGGGCGGGATGCCCGCGGCGAAGCTCGACGTCGACGACCCGCAGCTGGAGGGCCGCGACTTCAACGGCACTCGCTTCTACGCCCACACCAAGCGGGCCGAGGTCGTCCTCGGCGACGAGTGGGCGCGGCGGCTCGCGCCCGACGTCCAAGTCTTCTCGATGCACCCGGGCTGGGTCGCGACGCCGGGGCTCGCCGAGTCCCTGCCGGGCTTCGACAAGTGGGCGAAGCCGCTGCTCCGCGACCCTGCCGCCGGCGCCGACACGATCGTCTGGCTCGCGGGCTCGCCGCAGCTGCTCGGCCAGACCGGCGGCTTCTGGCATGACCGGCGCCGCCGTTCCGAGTACCGGGTGCCACATACCCGCGAGACCGCGGAGGAGCGCGAGCGATTCTTCGCCGAGTGCGAGAGGCTCGCCGGGGTGGAGGTGCCCACCGACACCGACCCCGACATCGACATCGATACCGGAGCGACGCGGGCGTGATGCCGGGCATCTCGATCCTCGAGGCACCCTCGGCGCTCGGCCACATTCCGGAACACCGCGGCGTCGAAAAGGCGCCCGCGCGGCTGCTCGAGGAGGGCATCGCGGAGGGGCTCGGCGCCGTCGCCGCGGGCCGGATCGAGGCGCCTGGCTATTCGGCGGCGCGCGACCCGCAGACCCAGGTGATGAACGTCGAGCCCCTGGTCGAATACTCCTCGCGGCTCGCCGACGCGGTGGGGGAGATCGTCGACGCCGAACGCTTCGCGCTCGTCCTCGGCGGCGACTGCTCGATCCTCCTCGGCACGATGCTCGGACTGCGCCGGCGCGGCCGCTTCGGGCTCCTCTACATCGACGGGCACGCCGACTTTTGGCAGCCGGAGCGCAACGACATCAACGGCGCCGCCTCGGCGTCGGACCTCGCCTTCGCCACCGGCCGCGGCCCCGCGGTCCTCACCGAACTGGAGGGCCGAGCGCCGGTGGTCGAGCCGCGCGACGTCGTCGTCTTCGGCAATCGCGACCGCGGCGAGCGCACCGACGGCGGCTGCCAGCCGCTCCCCGACGAGATGGGCGTCATCGCGCGCGAGCGCGTCCGCTCCCTAGGGGTCGACGCGGCGATGGCGGAAGCGCTCTCGCTGCTGCGCCGCCGCGGCGAGGAGGAACTCGACGGCATCTGGATCCACGTCGACGCCGACGTGCTCGACGGAGCGGTCATGTCCGCGGTCGACGACCCGAGTCCCGACGGCCTCATCTGGGGCGAACTGGCGGCGGCGCTAGGGATGGCGATCGGCTCCGGCCTCGCGGTCGGCCTCCAGATCACGATCTACAACCCGGACTACGACGAGAGCGGCGCCAACGGGCGCGGCCTGGCCACGACCATCAACACCGTCCTCTCCGAGTTCACCTGAGGATCCACCGGGTCGAGTTCGCAGTTTCGGCCGCATAGCGAACCAAACTGCGAACTCGCCCGGGAGGGGTCCATCCGAGAGGTCAGGCGGTGGGGCCGGTCTCCGGGTCGCTGCCGGCGATCTCGTCGCCGAGCGCCTTGGCCGAGCCGAAGACCTTGCCGCGCAGCTTCTCGTTCACCGCGAGGGCGACGGCGGTTCCGGCGGCGGTGACGACCAGCAGGCCGAGCACCGCGTTGCGGCCTTTGTGGGACGGCTTGCGACGGCCCGACGCGAGCGCCGCGGTGCCCTCGTCGATCGCCTTGATCGCCGCCTCGACCTGCTTGCGCAGCTTGCGGTCGCGCGATGGCTTGACCCGCCGCTTGCGGGCGCGGTCGTACGCGTCGTGCAACTTCTCGACGCCTTCCTGCAGATTTTCGCGGGCGTAGGTGTTGTCAATCAGCTCTTCGGCGAGCGGCTTGACCTTCTTGGGGATATCGGTGGGGGTGGGAGCCATGTCCCTTCGAGTACCCGCCAAGATGCGCGGGTGAACTCGGACCCCCGACTCGGCCTGCTCGCCTTCGGCGACTCGATCACCAACGGCGGCGGCGAGCTGCAGTGGGGAGTGGCCCTCCAGTCGTGGGCGCAGTGGACGGCCCGGGCCCTCGGCCTCGCCCTCACGAACTTCGCGGTCGACGGCGCGCGGGTCGCGGACGTCGTGAGCGCGCAGCTGCTGGCGGCGCGCGAGCGCAGCGCCCACCCCGACGCCCGCTATGACCTCGGCGCGCTCCACATCGGCGTGAACGATGTCCGCGCGCCCGACTGGGATCCCGAAGCTTTCGCGGCGGACCTCCGCGCGGTCCTTGCCTACCTCGCCGAGCATTGCGACCGCATCGTCGTCCTGACGATCCCCTTGGACCTGGGACGCCCCCGCGCCGGCGCCAAGGTCGAGGTCGCCAACGCCACGATCGAAGCGGCAGCCCTTGAGGTCGGAGCGACGATCGTCGACCTCCGCGGCTTCCGCGGCCGCCGCGTCCTGATGCCCGACCACGTCCACCCGACGGCCCTCGGCCAGATCGCGATCGCCGAAAAAGTCATCGAAGCCATGGCCCACGAGGACATGCCCGTCTTCATCCCGCAGCTACGTCAAGGGGACGGGGATGACCCCCGAACGAACCTCCCCGCAGTTCGTGAGGGAGGGGGTCATCCCCGTCCCCTCGTCACCTACGAGACGACGAAGATCACCCGTCTTCGCAGCGACCTCACCTACGCCTACCGCCACGCCAAGGTCTCAGGACGAGCACTGCGAATTCGCCTGCTGGGCCGCTAGGCCGGTAGCCGGTCCGCGTCGGCCGTGGCGGCGCGCAGCCGCTTCGCCAGCTCCGGCGTCAGGGCGCCCTCGTCCATCCGCCAGGTCCAGTTCTGGGGACCGACGGTGCCGGGGGTGTTCATGCGGGCCTCGCTGCCGAGTCCGAGGACGTCTTGCATCTGGACCATGCAGGTGCGGCAGCGGGAGGACATAGTGAGGCGGACGAGGGACCACCAGGGCTCGGGCTCTTCGACGCCGACGCGGGCGATCTCGCTTTCGAACTCCTCGAGGGAGGCTCCGGCGAGGGTCTCGATCCAGCCGCGGGCGGTGTCGCCGTCGTGGGTGCCGGTGTAGACGACGTCGTTCTCCTCGTGGCGCTCGAGTTTGTAGGGGCTCCGCGGCTGGCTCGGGTCGAAGGCGAACTGCATCACCGCCATGCCGGGGAGGGAGAGTTCGCGGCGAAGGCGTTCGACCGGCTCGGTGATCTCGCCGAGGTTCTCGGCGATCAGCGGCACGTCGCCGAGCTGCGCGCCGATCGCGTCGAAAAGCGCCCGGCCGGGGCCGCGTTTCCAGTGGCCGCCGCGGGCATCCTTGTCGCCGAGCGGCACCGACCAGTAGGCGATGAAGCCACGGAAGTGGTCGATCCGCGACAGGTCCACAAGCTGGGAGGTGCGCCGCAGGCGCTCGACCCACCAGCGGTACCTGCGCCGCCGCAGCGCCGGCCAGTCGTACAACGGGTTGCCCCAGAGCTGGCCCGCGTCGGTGAACTGGTCGGGCGGGACGCCGGCCTGGACGCCAGTCTGGAAGAGCTCCGGATGGGCGCGGTGGTCGGCGCCGTCCTCGGCGACGTAGATCGGCAGGTCGCCGATGATCCGCACGCCGCGCTCGGCCGCGTACTTCCGCAGCGCGCCCCACTCGCGGTCGAAGCGCACCTGATCCTCGCCGGCGCCGTCGCCCGCGTAGGCCTCCCAGTCGGGCAGCCAGTAGGCCTCGCGCTCACGTAGGGCATCGAGCTCCGCCGCGCTCACCGGCGCGTCGGGCTCGGCCAGCAGCGTCGCCGACCCGGCGAACGCCGAGGGCGCCTTATATGGGGAGCCACCCTCGCCGACCGGCCCGAGCGGCAGCATCTGCCACCAGCTCTGGCCCGCTTCGGCGAGCCAATCGACGAAGGCGAAGGCCTCCTCACCGAGCCGCCCGCCGGGCAGCGAGGTGGGGTGCAGCTGGACTCCGGCGGCCCGCGGCAGGGGGGTCGACCCCGAAGAACGGGTCATCGCAGATGAGAAAGATCGGTTATCGGAGTTACCAGTCGGTCGATTGTGGGGAAAGATGAAGTTCCTGATGCCAGTATCCGTTTTCAGCCGACTCACCCATCGCCTCGCCCAAGCGCTCGGCACCCTGTTCGGGGGGATCTTCGGAATCGGCGCGACGACCTCGACGATCGTGCCGGATGACGGCGGCCCCGAGACGGCCGCGCCGCGGGCGGCGAGAGAAGGGAACGGCAACGGGAAGGCGAGCGGCGACGGCGAGCCGCAGGTGGCGACCCCGGCCGCCTCGGCATCGGCGGCAGACTCGTCCCACGACGAGGCGCCGCTGGCACCGCCGCCGAGGATCCGCATCCTCGACGTCCAGCCCTCGATCGACGGTGGGCGCTTCGACGTCAAGCGGACTCTCGGGGAGCCGGTCGTCGCCTCGGCCGAAGTCTTCCGCGACGGCCACGATCAGGTCCGCGCCCTGCTCCGCACCCGCCCACCGGGCGGCGAGTGGGAGGAGACGCCGATGGCCTGGGTCGACAAAGAGGTCGACGGCGATCGCTGGGTCGGCACCTTCATTCCGGACAAGGAAGGTGTGTGGACCTTCGAGGTCGGTGCCTTCACCGAGCGCTTCGCAACCTGGCACGACGAGGTCACCCGCAAGCGGAACGCTCCCGGCGAAGAGGACCTCTCCAGCGAGGTCGCCGAAGGCGCGCTCCTCCTGCGCGAGGCCGCGCCCCGGGTCGATGGCGTCGATGGCCAGCGGATCACCGCCGCGCTCGAGATCGCCGAGGACGGCTCCAAATCCCTGAGCGCGAAGCTCGACGCGGTCCTCGCCCCACGCCTGCTCGAGGCGCTCGAACGCAACCCCGATCGCCGCGACTTCACCACCGGCAGCCCGCGCACGGTCGAGGCGGAGCGCGACCGCGCCCGCTTCGGCGCCTGGTACGAGCTCTTCCCGCGCAGTTGGGGCGGCTTCGACGGCGTCCGCGAGCAGCTGCCGAAGCTCGCCGAGCTCGGCTTCGACGTGCTCTACCTGCCGCCGATCCACCCGATCGGCGTGACCAACCGCAAGGGCCCGAACAACTCGCTCGTCGCCGGCCCCGACGATCCCGGCAGCCCCTGGGCGATCGGGTCGGAGCTCGGCGGCCACGAGGCGATCGACCCCGGTCTCGGCGACGTCTCCTCCTTCGAAGACCTGGTCGAAGCGGCGAAAGCGGTGGGGATCGAGATCGCCCTCGACTTCGCGCTCAACTGCAGCGCCGACCACCCCTGGCTGAAAGAGCACCCGGAGTGGTTCCACCACCGCCCCGACGGCACCCTGAAGTACGCCGAGAACCCGCCGAAGAAATACCAGGACATCTACAACCTGAACTTCGACTCCGAGGACTGGCGCGGCCTCTGGGACGCGCTGCGCGACGTCGTCGCCCTCTGGGTCGAGCGCGGCGTCCGCGTCTTCCGCGTCGACAACCCGCACACCAAGCCGATGCCGTTCTGGGAATGGCTGATCACCGACATCCGCGCGACCCATCCCGACGTGATCTTCCTCGCCGAGGCGTTCACCCGCCGGGCCAAGCTCACCGCGCTGGCGAAACTCGGCTTCAGCCAGTCCTACACCTACTTCACCTGGAAGAACTCGCGTTGGGAGCTGACCGAGTACGTCAGCGAGCTCGCCTACCGCGACGGTGACTACGTGCGGCCGAACTTCTTCGCCAACACTCCCGACATCCTCACCGAGTACCTGGTCGACGGCGGCGCGCCGGCCTTCGAGGCGCGCCTCGTCCTCGCCGCCACGCTCTCGCCGACCTACGGCATCTACTCCGGCTTCGAGAGCTACGAAAACGAGCCGGTCGTCCCCGGCAGCGAGGAGTACAAAGACTCGGAGAAGTACCAGCTGAGGGAGCGCCGCCTCGACGGCCCGCTGCTGCCGATGGTCGGCAAGCTGAACGCCGCCCGCCGCGCCAACCCGGCGCTCCAGTTCCTCTCCAACATCACCTTCCTCGACACCGAGAACGACGCGCTGATCGCCTACGCGAAGGTGACCGGCGACAACGTCGTCCTCACCGTGGTGAGCGTCGACCCGCACCACACCCAGGAGGGCGTCGTCAACGTCCCGGCCCACCTCGGCACCGCGCCGGCGTTCAAGGTCCGCGACCTCCTCGACGACCAGACCTACGACTGGTCGATCGGCCGCAATTACGTGAGGCTCGCGCCGGGCAACCGGATGGCCCACGTGATGAAGGTCGAACGCTGACCAGCGAGCCGGCCTCGCCGACGCCGACGCTGGCCGCCTACGCGGCGCACCACGGGCTCCTGCATCGGGAAGCGTCGTTCGGCCTGCCGAAGGCGACCCAGCTGATGCGCCACGGCTTCATGCAGGAAGTGCCGAGCCTCGCCACCGGCGAGTTGCCGCAGGGCGCGGGCCAGGGGTGGCTGGCGCAGGTGAACTACGCCTACGAGGGCCGCAGTGACATCGAGCGCAGCCCGTTCACGCTCGTCCTCGTCGGCGCGATCGAGAGCAACGACTACGCGATCCGCGTCCTCTGCCACGACCGCCACCTGGACAACCGGGATCGCTCGAACCCCGACTCCGGCCGCGAGGTGGTGAAGCTCGACGACAAGGAGGTGCGGCTGGAGAGCGACGCCTTCCTCGAGCGCTACGCGGTGTCGACCGACGGCGACCAGGAACAGCTGGCGGTCTGGCAGCTGTTCTCGCCGGGGATCATCCAGTGGCTGACTACGGAAGCGCCGGAGCGGTTCTCCTTCGAGCTGCAGGACGGCGCGCTCGCCTGCTTCGTCCCCGGCTACGTCAGCGACGAGGGCGAGCTCGACGCGCTCTGCGCCGGGGCGGCCCGCATCTTCGCCCGGGTCGGCGCGATCGACGGGCCCGGCGCCGCGGCCGTCACAAGCGGCGAGGGGACTCGCAGCGGCCAGGTCGAGCGCGAGCTCGCCGAGCACCCGTTCGAGGCCCCGCCGAAGAGCGTCAAGGCGGCGGCGAAGGCCTTCCGCCACGGGCTCGTCCTCGGCGACCGGGCCTGGGGGCTGGGCGCCGAGGCGTTCTTCCGCGGCCAGGCCGCCCTGGTCGGCTTCGAGCCGGTCACGAACGGCGACTACCGCGCCGGCCACCTCGACACCTTCCTCCCGGGCATCCTCGCGCGGGCGGCGCGGGGGCGGCTCGCGAGCGGGGAGGAGGCTCACCTGGTCCTCACCGATTCCGAGGACTACGACGACATGGGGTGGACCAACCTCGTCGTCGAGGCGGACCCGATGCGGGCGCTGGCGCTCGCCTCGACCGTCCCCCGCGGCGACACCGCCGAGCGCGGGTCGATGCAGGTCGGCGCCGACGGCCGCTCGCTGATCCTGAACACCCTCGACGGCGGCCGGCGCGAGCGCACGGCGGAGGAATTCGGCCGCTTCTACGCCGCGGCGACCGAGCTGGTTTCCCGGACGCAGGCCCGTTGATCGGCCGGGCCCCGCACTCAAACCCAGACATTCGGGCGATCAAACTTGCGAAAGAGTTGACATCCGCGTTACCTGGGGTCGAAACCGGGGAGTTAGGAATCTCGCGATGAGGAACGAACTTTGAGCCGCTACACCACCGACGTCCACGCGGCGGTCGGATCGCTGCGCCCCGGCGGGCTGCGCGCCGCCGCGCCCGGTGCTCCCGGCACCCCGAACGCCGGTCTCGAGGCGGGCCCCGAGCACTGGTTCGAGTCCGAACCGACCTGGTTCAAGACCGCGGTCTTCTACGAGATCTACGTCCGCGGCTTCTTCGACGGCAACGGCGACGGGATGGGCGACTTCCGCGGCCTGATCGAGAAGCTCGACTACCTGCAGTGGCTCGGCGTCGACTGCGTCTGGCTGCTGCCGATGTACCCGTCGCCGCTCAAAGACGGTGGCTACGACATCTCCGGCTTCGACGGGATCCACCCCGACTACGGCTCGCTGCCGGAGTTCGAACGGTTCATCAGCGAGGCCCACCAGCGCGGCATCCGGGTGATCGCCGACCTGGTGATGAACCACACCTCGAGCGACCACCCCTGGTTCCAGGAGGCGCGCTCGGACCCGAACTCGCCGAAACGCGACTGGTACGTGTGGTCCGACGATCCGGAGAAGTACGACGAGGTGCGGATCATCTTCGTCGACACCGAGAAATCGAACTGGACGTATGACGCGAAGGCCGGCCAGTACTACTGGCACCGCTTCTTCGACCACCAGCCCGACCTCAACTACGACAACCCCGAAGTGCAGGAGGCGATGCTCGACACGCTGCGCTTCTGGCTCGAGCGCGGGCTCGACGGCTTCCGCCTCGACGCGGTTCCCTACCTGATCGAGAGGGAAGGGACCAACTGCGAAAACCTGCCGGAGACGCACGCCTACCTGAAAAAGGTGCGCGAGGAGATCGACCGCAACTACCCCGACCGGGTGCTGCTCGCCGAGGCGAACCAGTGGCCGGCCGACGTCGTCGACTACTTCGGCGACGGCGACGAGTGCCACATGGCGTTCCACTTCCCGGTGATGCCGCGGCTGTTCATGGCGCTGCGCCGCGAAGACGCGACGCCTATCGTGGAGATCCTCGAGCAGACGCCCGAGATCCCCGACTCCTGCCAGTGGGGGCTGTTCCTGCGCAACCACGACGAGCTGACGCTCGAGATGGTCACCGAGGAGGAGCGCGAATACATGTACGCCGAGTACGCGATGGACCCGCGGGCCAAACTGAACATCGGTATCCGCCGCCGGCTGGCGCCGCTGCTCGACAACGGTCGCGACGAGATCGAGCTGATGACCGCGGTCCTGTTCAGTCTCCCCGGCAGCCCGATCATCTATTACGGCGACGAGATCGGGATGGGCGACAACGTCTACCTCGGTGACCGCGACGGGGTGCGCACGCCGATGCAGTGGACCGGTGACCGCAACGGCGGCTTCTCGACCGGTGACTTCGCGCAGATGTACGCGCCGCCCTCGATGGACCCGGTGTACGGCTACCAGGCGGTCAACGTCGAGGCGCAGCTGCGCACGCCGACCTCGCAGCTGCGTTGGATGCGCCGCTTCATCGCCCTCCGCAAGGAGCATCCGGTCTTCGGCCTCGGCGAGTACAAGCCGCTGCCGGCGTCCAACAGTCGAATTTTCTCCCACGTGCGCCGATACGAGGAGGACGTGGTGCTCTGCGTCCACAACCTCGCGCGTTCCGCCCAGGCGGTCGAACTCGACCTGTCCGACTACGAGGGCCGCTACCCGGAAGAGATGTTCGGTCGCAGCCGCTTCCCGCGGATCGGCTCGCTGCCCTACCTCTTGACCCTCGCCCCGCGTGGTTTCTTCTGGTTCCGTCTGGTTAGTGAGGAGGAGAATGAGCGCGACGCCTCCTGACACCGGGGAGATCGACCTCGAGGAGCTGGCCGAATGGCTGGTCGAGCGCCGCTGGTTCGGCTCGAAGACCCGTGAGCTGACCCAGGTCGGCGTCATCGACATGCCGCTGCTCGACCCGAGCACGCCGCCGCTGCGGATCGCGCTGGTCGAGGTGACCTTCGGCACCGGCTCCCACGAGATCTACCAGCTGCCGATCGTGATCGACGGCGACTCGCTGCCGCAGGAGGCGCGGATCGCCTCGCTCGGCGACGACGCGGTCGCCTACGACCTGCTCGCCGAGCGCCGCGACCCGCCGCGCCTCCTGAAGATGATCGCCGCCGGCGGCCAGGCCGCCTCGGCCGAGGGCCGCGTCGTCTTCGCCTGGGCCGACGCCGACCCGCCGCCGCCGCCGGAGGCCGAGGTCCGCCCGATCTCCTCCGAGCAGTCCAACAGCTCGGTCGTCTTCGGCGAGAACGCGATCCTGAAGATCTACCGCCGGGTCGAGGCGGGGGTGAACCCGGAGCTCGAGATGCTGCGCTTCCTCAACCTCCGCGGGTTCCGCCAGGTCCCGAAGCTGCTCGGTTGGTACGAGTACGAAGGGCGGCCCGCCGACGCGACGCTCGGCGTCGTCCAGGAGTTCATCGCCGACGGCCGCGACGGCTGGGTCTGGACGCTCGACGGGCTGGCCGGCGATCCCGACTCGCTGCTCGAGCCGCTGCACGCGCTCGGCGCCACCGTCGGCGAGATGCACACGGCGCTGGCGAGCGACCCGACCGATCCGGTCTTCGCCCCCGAAGAACGCGGCCACGAGTCGCTGGCGCTCTACGTCGCCTCGCTCGACGAGCAGATCGAACGCGTCTTCCTCGACCTCCCCGACGACGAGCGGCTCGGCCCGATCCTCCACCGCGGCGAGGAGCTGCGCGACCAGCTGCGCGGGCTGGCGCGGATCGGCGGCATCGGCATGGCGATCCGCGTCCACGCCGACCTCCACCTCGGCCAGACGCTGCTGACCGACCGCGGCTGGACGATCATCGACTTCGAGGGCGAGCCCGCCCGGCCGCTGCCCGAGCGCCGCGCCAAGAACTCGCCGCTGCGCGACGTCGCCGGGCTGCTGCGCTCGGTCGCCTACGCGCCGCTCGCCGCCCGGCTGCAGCGCAGCGCGACCCCGCCCGCCGACTGGGAGGCGCGCGCCCGCGAGCGCTTCCTCGACGGGTACCTGGACTCGATCGACCCGTCGCTGCTGCCGGCGACGCGCCGCGAAGTCGACCAGCTGCTGGCGATCTACGAGTTGGAGAAAGCCGTCTACGAGTTGAACTACGAGCTGAACAACCGCCCCGACTGGGTCGAGATCCCGGTCGCCGGGATCACCCGGCTGCTCGAGGTGGAGGTCGCGTGAAGACCGCCGTCGACCCGGAGCTGCAGCGCGATGTCGAACGCCTCGTCCACCGCGAGCACCACGACCCCCACAGCCTGCTCGGCGCCCACGCGGGCAAGGACGGCACCGTCGTCCGGGCCTACCGGCCGAGTGCCGAGGCGATCGTCGCCCGCACCGACTCGGGGGAGACGGTCGAGCTGGAGAAGATCCACCCGGCCGGCCTCTTCGAAGGGACCTTCGAGGGCGCGGGGGAGGTGCCCGGCTACGAGCTCGAGATCACCTACGCCGACGGCGGCACCTTCACGATCCGCGACCCGTACTCGTTCCCGCCGACCCTCGGCGACGTCGACCTGCACCTGATCGGGGAGGGCCGCCACGAGGAGCTCTACGGCAAGCTCGGCGCCCACGTCACCAAGGTCGGCGGGGTCGAGGGGACCTCCTTCGCCGTCTGGGCGCCCGCGGCGCGCTCGGTCTCGGTCGTCGGCACCTTCAACGACTGGCGCGGGGACCTCGACCAGATGCGCTCGCTCGGCGGCTCCGGCGTCTGGGAGATCTTCATCCCCGCGGTCGCCGAGGACACCCCGTACAAGTTCGAGATCCTCACCCCCTCGGGGGAGATGCGCCAGAAGGCCGACCCGGTCGCCTTCGCGACGACGCTGCCGCCGCAGACCGACTCGGTCGTCCACCGCTCCCACCACGAGTGGGACGATGACGAGTGGATGGAGCGCCGCCGCGAGACCGAGCCGAGCGCCGGGCCGGTCTCCATATATGAGGTCCACCTCGGCTCCTGGCGCCGCGTCATCGAGGGCGGCGAGGAGCGCCCGCTCACCTACCGCGAGCTGGCCGACGAGCTCGCCACCTACGTCACCGACATGGGCTTCACCCACGTCGAGCTGATGCCGGTGATGGAGCACCCGTTCGGCGGCTCCTGGGGGTACCAGGTGACCAGCCAGTTCGCGCCGACCTCGCGCTACGGCACCCCCGACGACTTCCGGTACTTCGTCGACAAGATGCACGCGGCGGGGATCGGCGTGCTGCTCGACTGGGTCCCGGCCCACTTCCCGCGCGACGACTGGGCGCTCGCCCGCTTCGACGGCACCGCGCTCTACGAGCACTCCGACCCGCGCCGCGGCGCCCACCCGGAGTGGGGGACGCTGATCTACAACTACGGCCGCCACGAGGTGCGGAACTTCCTCACCGCGAGCGCGCTGTTCTGGCCGCGGGAGTACCACGCCGACGGGATCCGCGTCGACGCCGTCGCCTCGATGCTCTACCTCGACTACTCGCGCCCCGAGGGCGCCTGGGTGCCGAACGAGTTCGGCGGCAACGAGGACCTCGAGGCGGTCGAGTTCCTCAAGGGCATGAACGAGACGCTCTACCGGCGCGAGCCGGGGATCGTCTCCGCCGCCGAGGAGTCGACCGCCTGGCCGGGCGTCTCGCGGCCGACCTACCTGGGTGGGCTCGGCTTCGGCTTCAAGTGGAACATGGGCTGGATGCACGACACGCTCGGGTACTTCGGCTACGACCCGATCTACCGCGCCTACCACCACCACGAGCTGACCTTCAGCCTCGTCTACGCCTTCTCGGAGAACTTCATCCTGCCGCTGTCC
Source organism: Solirubrobacterales bacterium (assembly GCA_036787695.1). Lineage (GTDB taxonomy): Bacteria > Actinomycetota > Thermoleophilia > Solirubrobacterales > 70-9 > VAYN01. The sequence goes on from DAIQOT010000005.1 coordinate 40,949, forward strand.
CACGACGAGGTCGTCCACGGCAAGGGCTCGATGCTGGAGAAGATGGCCGGCGACCGCTGGCAGAAGCTGGCGAACCTGCGGGCGCTCTACGCCTACATGTGGGCGCACCCGGGCAAGAAGCTGCTCTTCATGGGCAACGAGATCGCCCAGGAGGCGGAGTGGAACTTCGAGCGCTCGCTCGACTGGCACCTGCTGGAGCGAGCCGAGCACGCCGGGATCCAGAGCCTGGTGCGGGACCTCAACGGGGTGCTGCGCGAGGAGCCGGCGCTGTACGAGCGCGACTTCGACGGCGACGGCTTCGCCTGGCTCGAGGCCAACGACGCGGCGCGCAACGTCGTCGCCTTCGCCCGGCTCTCCAAGGACGGCGAGCGGACTCTGGTCTGCGTCGCCAACCTCTCGCCGATCCCGCAGGAGGGCTACCGGGTCGGGCTGCCGCGGTCGGGACGCTGGGACGAGGTCCTGAACACCGATTCGCGCCTCTACGGCGGCGGCGACGTCGGTAACGGCGGCAGCGTCGAGGCCGAGCCGATCGGCTGGCACGACCAGCCCTTCTCGGCCGAGCTGACCCTGCCGCCGCTCGGCGTCATCTATCTGCGCCCCGCAGAGCAGGGCCCCCGGAGCTGACTCCCGCGGTCGACTTCCCCTGGCAGCGTCCGCTCGGCGCTGTCCCTCAGCCCGACGGTCGGGTCGAGTTCCGCGTCTGGGCGCCGAAGGCCGAGGAGTCGGTCGCGATCCGGCTGGCCGGCCAGGGCGAGCAGGTGCTCGAGCCGGAGGGCTACGGCTTCTACGCCGACGTCATCGAGGCGGCCCCGGGCGACGACTACTACGTGCTGCTCGACGGTCGCCGTCGTCCCGACCCCGCCTCGCGGCACCAGCCGAAAGGTCTGCGCGGCCCATCGCGGATCGTCGACACCGCCGGCTTCGAGTGGAGCGCCGAGTCCCCGGTCATCGCGCCCGAGGAGCTAGTCGTCTACGAGATGCACGTCGGCTGCTTCACCGACGCGGGGACCTTCGACGCCGCCCACGAGCACCTGCGCGGGCTGCGCGAGCTCGGCGTCACCGCGGTCGAGGTGATGCCGGTCGCCGCCTTCCCCGGGCAGCGCGGCTGGGGCTACGACGGGGTCTACGTCTACGCGCCGTTCGATCCCTACGGCGGCCCGGCCGGGCTCGCGCGCTTCGTCGACGCCGCCCACGCGGCGGGCCTCGCGGTGATCCTCGACTGCGTCTACAACCACCTCGGCGTCTCCGGCAACAAAGCGATGACCGACTTCGGCCCCTACTTCGCCGACGGCCATCAGACCGGCTGGGGGAAGGGGCTGAACTACGACGGAGCGCAGTCCGATCCGGTCCGCGAATGGGCGATCCAGAACGCCGAGATGTGGGTGCGGGACTACCGGATCGACGGCCTGCGGCTCGACGCGGTGCACGCGATCCTCGACGAGAGCCCCACCCATCTGGTGGCCGAGCTGACCGCACGGGTGCATGCCATCCGAGAGGATGCCCTGGTGATCGCCGAGAGCAACGCCAACGATCCGGCGACGATCCGGCCCGCGGCAGACGGTGGTTGGGGCGTCGACGCGCAGTGGGCAGACGACTTCCACCACTCGCTGCGGACGCTCCTCACCGAGGAGCGGCAGGGGTACTACGCCGACTTCGGCACCGTCGCCGACCTGGCCAAGGCCTTCCACCGGCCGTTCGTCTACGACGGCCGCTACTCGGCGTCGCGCGAGCACATGGTCGGCGCGCCCGCCGAGGACCGCGCCCCGGCCCAGTTCGTCGTCTGCTCCCAGAACCACGACCAGGTCGGCAACCGCGCGCTCGGTGACCGGATGCCGCCCGCGGCGCGCCCGCTCGCCGCGCTCTGCACGCTGCTCGCGCCGTTCACGCCGATGCTCTTCATGGGCGAGGAGTACGGCGAGGAAGCGCCCTTCCAGTTCTTCACCGATCACATCGAGAAGAAGATCGCCGAAGCGACCCGCAAAGGGCGCCGAAAGGAGTTCGAAGACTTCGTCGAGTTCGCCGGCGAAGTGCCCGACCCGCAGGATGTCGCTACCTTCGAGCGCTCGAAGCTGACCCGGGTCGGCAACCCGGCGATCGAATCGCTCTACGCGCGCCTGTTCGAGCTGCGGCGGGAGCTGGCGCCGCGGCCGGGGGAGACGCCGGTCGAGAAAATCGCCTTCGACGAGGACGCCCGCTGGCTGCGCGTGACCCGCGGCGGCCACGAGATCGTCTGCAACTTCGCCCAGGAGCCGCGGCAGGTTCCCTGCACCGCCCGCGACGTCGTCCTCGCCACGCACGAGGCCGACGCCGACGGCACCGCCGTGCGCCTGCCCGCGCTGGCGGGAGCCGTGCTCCGATGAGCGAACAGCAGGAGCCGGAGGAGGAGCGCGAGTACCAGGTGCGCCCGGGGGAACCGTTCCCGCTCGGCGCGATCTGGGACGGGCAGGGGACCAACTTCTCGATCTTCTCCGAGCACGCCGAGCGCGTCTGCCTCTGCCTCTTCGACGAGGAGCGGGGCGAAACGCAGATCGACCTGAACCGCGGCGAAGCCCACAACTGGCACTGCTACCTGCCCGAGGTCGGGCCGGGGCAGCGCTACGGCTTCCGCGTCCACGGACCCTACGACCCGGCGTCCGGCCACCGCTTCAACCCGCGCAAGCTGCTGCTCGATCCCTACGCCAAGTCGATCGACGGGCCGGTCGACTGGGACCGCGCCAACGTCCTGCCCTACAGCCCCGACGGCTCGGAGGACGCCGACCTCGAACCCGACGACGAAGACGACGTCGAAGCGATGCCGCGCTCGGTCGTCGCCGACCCGGCCTTCGACTGGGAGGGGGTCGAGCCGCCGAACACGCGCTGGGCCGAGACCGTCATCTACGAGACCCACGTCAAAGGCTTCACCCAGACCCACCCGGGGGTGCGCGAGGACTTGCGCGGGACCTACGCTGGCCTGGCGTCGGAGGGGGCGATCGAGCACCTGCTCAGCCTCGGGGTGACGGCGGTCGAGCTGATGCCGGTCCACCACATCGTCAGCGAGAGCTTCCTCCACGACCGCGGCTTCACCAACTACTGGGGGTACTCGACGATCGGGTACTTCGCGCCGCACTCCGACTACGCGGCGACCGGTACCCGCGGCGAGCAGGTGCGTGAGTTCAAGGGGATGGTGAAGGCGCTTCACCGTGCGGGCATCGAGGTGATCCTCGATGTCGTCTACAACCACACCGCGGAGGGCAACCACCTCGGGCCGATGCTCTCCTTCCGCGGCGTCGACAACGCGTCGTACTACCGGCTCGTCCCCGACGACCCGCGCTTCTACATGGACTTCACCGGCACCGGCAACTCGCTGAACCCGGTGCAGCCGAGTGTGTTGAGGCTGATCATGGACAGCCTGCGTTACTGGGTGATCGACTGCCACGTCGACGGCTTCCGCTTCGACCTGGCGAGCGCGCTGGCGCGCGAGCTGCACGACGTCGACAAGCTCTCGGCGTTCTTCGACGTGATCCACCAGGACCCGATCCTGTCTCAGGTGAAGCTGATCGCCGAGCCCTGGGACGTCGGGCCGGGCGGCTACCAGGTGGGCAACTTCCCGGTGCTGTGGGCGGAGTGGAACGGGATCTACCGCGATTCGATCCGAGACTTCTGGCGTGGCCAGGGGTCGCTCGGGGACTTCGCCGGGCGCTTCACCGGCTCGAGTGACCTTTACCAGCCCGAAGGCCGGCCGCCGCACTCCTCGATCAACTTCGTCACCGCGCACGACGGCTTCACGCTGCGTGACCTCGTCTCCTACGACGGCAAGCACAACGACGCCAACTACGAAGGCAACGATGGCGGGACCGACGACAACCGCTCGTGGAACTCGGGAGCGGAGGGGCCGAGCGAGGATCCGGCGGTCGAGGACCTGCGCGGGCGGCGGCAGCGCTCGATGTTGGCGACGCTGCTGCTGTCCCAGGGCGTGCCGATGCTGCTCGGCGGCGACGAGATGTCGCGCACCCAGGACGGCAACAACAACACCTGGTGCCTCGACACCGCGCAGAGTTGGTACGACTGGGACCAGGCCGAGAGCGAGGACGACCTCGTCGACTTCACCCGCCGGCTGATCGCGCTGCGCTCGAAACACCCGGTGCTGCGGCGGGCGGCGTTCCTGACCGGGGACGAACCACTCGGCTCGGGGCTGCCGGACGCCTGGTGGTTCCGGCCCGACGGCCTGCGGATGACGCGGCGCAACTGGCAGGACGGCGAGGCGCGCGCCCTCGGGCTCTTCCTCAACGGGATGGAGATCCCCGGCACCGACGACGACGGCGAGCGGATCACCGACGACAGCTTCCTCATCCTCTTCAACGCCGGCAACGACCCGATCGACTTCCGCCTGCCGACGCGGCGCTTCGGCGCGATGTGGGTGGTCGAGTTGACGACCGCGGAACCGGAGCGGCTGCCGGAGGGCGAACGGGTGGCGCCGCGGTCTGCCGTCAGCGTGGCGGGGTGGTCGACGGTGGTGCTGCGTCGGGTGGCGCGGTGAGCGAGCTCCGGGCCACCTACCGACTTCAGCTGGGCCCGAACCTCACCTTCGAGCACGTCAGGAAACTGGTTCCTTACCTCAAGGAGCTGGGTGTCAGTCACGTGTACTTGTCGCCGTCGTTCCAGGCGCGGCCGGGGTCGACCCACGGTTACGACGTGATCGACCCGACCAGTGTGTCGGAGGCGCTCGGTGGGGAGCAGGGCCTGCGGGCGCTGAGCGAGGCGGGCCTCGGCGTGATCCTCGACATCGTCCCGAACCACATGGCGGCGGTCGATGAAAACCATTACTGGGCCGACGAGGAGCTGCGGAAGAAGTACTTCGACCTCGATCCGGTGAGTGGCCGCTGGCGCCGCTTCTTCGACATCGACGAACTCGCGGGGGTGCGGCAGGAGGATCCTGAGGTGTTCGAGGAGACCCACAAGCTGGCGTTGCGGTTGGTGAAGGAAGGCGTGGTCGGCGGCCTCCGCGTGGACCATCCCGACGGACTGGCGGACCCCGCCGGCTACCTCCAGCGCCTCCGCGACGGCGGGGCGGAGCGGGTCTGGGTCGAGAAGATCCTCGAGGCGAACGAGCAGCTCCGCGACTGGCCGGTCTCCGGCACGGTCGGCTACGAGTTCCTGAACGACGCCCAGGCGCTCTTCGTCGACCCCGCCGGCGAGGCGTCGATGACGGCGCTCTACCAGGATCTGACCGGAGAGAGCCGCCCGTTCCACGAGCTCGCCGACGAAGCGAAGCTCGAGCAGGCGACCGGCACCTTCAAGCCTGAGGTCGAACGCCTCCGCCGCGTCGAAGACGTCCCCGACCTCGAGCAATCCCTGGCTTCCCTCCCGATCTACCGCACCTACGTCGTCCCGCCGGTCGACGCCGAGGTCGACCCCCCCGAGCGAGTTCGCACTTCCGGGTCCTATGCGGCCGAAAGTGCGAACGCACCAGACGGGGAGGTCGCCGACGAGGACCGCGAGGCGATCGACGCCGCTCGCGAGCGCGGCATGCCCGACGAGGTCGCCGCTCGTCTCACCCTCGACGTCGACGCGCCGCCCGAGTTCGTCACCCGCTTCCAGCAGACGACCCCGGCGATCACCGCGAAGGGCGTCGAGGACACCTCCTTCTACCGCGACGTGCGACTGCTCGCCCTCAACGAGGTCGGCGGCGACCCGGGCCGCTTCTCCCTCTCGGTCGCCGACTTCCACGAGCGCTGCGCCGAGCGAGCCCGCCGCTTCCCCCAGAACCTGCTGATCACCCAGACCCACGACACCAAGCGCAGCGGTGACTCCCGCGCCCGGATCGGCGCGCTGGCGGGGATCGCCGACGAGTGGCGCGCCGAGGTGACCCGCTGGTTCGAGATGGCGGCCCCGCTGCGCACCGAGGTCGACGGCCGCCTCGCCCCCGACGCGGTCGAGCAGTACCTGATCTTCCAGACCCTGGTCGGCGTCTGGCCCGCGACGGTCGAGCGTGTTCAGGAGTACGTCCAGAAGGCTCTCCGCGAGGCGAAGCGCAACACCAACTGGGTCGACCAGAACGAGGAGTGGGAGGGGGCAGTGCTCGCCTTCGTCCGCGGCCTCTACGCGCCGGGCGCCCTGCACGACGCGATCGCCGCCTTCGTCGAGCGCGCCGCCCCGCTCGGCGAGCGCGCCGCCGTCGGCCAGCTGCTGCTCAAGCTGACCACGCCAGGCGTCCCCGACGTCT
>DAIQOT010000220.1:0-6616 GCA_036787695.1 Solirubrobacterales bacterium
TCGAACGCCTCGAGATCGGTCTTCGCCGTCGTCGTCATCGTCACGTCGAGACCGCGGACGATGTCGACCGAGTCGTAGTCGATTTCGGGGAAGATCAGCTGCTCTTTGATGCCCATCGAGTAGTTGCCCCGACCGTCGAAGCTGCGCGGGTTGAGCCCGCGGAAGTCACGGATGCGCGGCACCGCGATCGAGGTGAGTCGATCGAGGAACTCCCACATGCGGGCGCGGCGCAGCGTCGCCGAGACGCCGACCGGCATGCCCTCACGAAGTTTGAAGGCGGCGATCGATTTCCGCGCGCGGCGGACGTTCGGGTGCTGCCCGGCGATGATCGCCAGCTGTTCGTGGGCAAGTTCGAAGGAACGGGCGTCCTGTTTCTCCTTGCCGAGCCCCATGTTCAGGGTGATCTTGAGGAGTTTCGGAGCCTCCATCGGCGTCGTGTAGCCGAATTTCTCGGTCAGCGCCGGAAGGATCTCGTTCTCGTATTTTTCGCGCAGACGCGGCGGCGGGGCCGCCTGCTGCGTGGGCGTTGCGGTTGCGGCCTCCATCAGTCGACCTCCTCTCCTGAACGACGGGCGAAGCGGACGCGTTTGCCCTCGTCGGTGCGACGCACGCCGATGCGCGAGCCTTTGTTGCCTTTCGGATCGAGCACCATCACGTTGGACACGTGGATCGGCCCCTCCTTTTCGACGATTCCACCAGGACTCGCGGTGGCCATGTCGCCGGTCGAGCGGGGTTTTTCGTGCCGTTTGATGATGTTCAGGCCCTCGACGAACACGCGGCTCTTCTTCGGGTCGGTGCGGAGCACTTTGCCGGACTTGCCGCGGTCCTTGCCGCTGATGATCACGACCTGGTCGTCGCGACGGATGCGCATGGTCTTCGCCATCAGAGGACCTCGGGTGCGAGCGAGATGATTTTCATGAAGTTGCGGTCGCGAAGTTCGCGGGCGACGGGGCCGAAGATGCGGGTCCCGCGCGGGTTGTTGTTCGCCGGGTCGATCAGCACGGCGGCGTTCTCGTCGAACGAGATGTAGGTGCCGTCGGGACGCGACAGTGCCTTTTTGGTCCGCACGACGACCGCCTGGACGACCTCGCCCTTGCGGACGCCGCCCTGCGGGCTGGCCGATTTGACCGTCGCCGTGATGACGTCGCCGACCGAGGCGTAACGACGGTGCGAGCCGCCTTTGACGCGGATGCAGAGCAGTTCGCGGGCGCCCGAGTTGTCGGCGACTTTGAGGCGGGACTCTTGCTGGATCATCTGGACTACCTCGCCTTCTCGACGACGTCGACGAGACGCCAGCGCTTGGTCTTCGACAGCGGACGGGTCTCGACGACGCGGACCACGTCGCCCTCGCCGGCCTCGTTGCGCTCGTCGTGCGCGTGCAGCGTGCGCGAGCGGCGGACGATCTTCTCGTAAGTCGGGTGACGACGAGCGATGTCGATGCGGACGGTGATCGACTTGTCGCCTTTGTTGGAGACGACGATGCCCTGGCGGACCTTGGCGGCGTTCGCCTCGCGCTCGGCGACCGGCGTGCCGGTGCTCGGTTTGTGCTCGGCCTTCATCGCGGCGCGTTCTTTGCGTCGCTCGTTCGCCTTCTGCTTGCGGCGGGCCTCGCGGGCGGCGATGCGCTCCTCGACCGTCTGCTGCGGGCCGGCTTTATGCGGCTCGCGCGACTTCAGGACGCGGCGACGCTCCTTCCAAGGAAGGTCGTCGAGCGGGTCCGGCTCAGCGGGCTCCGGCTCCGGAGCGGCGGGCGCCTCGGGAGCGGCCTCGGCGGCAGGGGCCTCCGTGGCCCGAGTCTCCTCGGCCTGCGGCTCCTCGGTCGTCTCGGTTTTCTCGGTGCTCTCGTCGCTCATATCCGTCGCGTCTCTTTCTCCACATCGATACTGCGCTCGCGGGCCACGGTGATCAACCGCGCGATGTCGCGCTTGGCCTGGCCCAGACGGGCGGTGTTCTCGAGCTCGCCGGTGGCGTGCCGGAAGCGGAGGTTGAAGGCCTCTTCCTTGGCGTCGATCAGTTTCGCCACCAGCTCGTCGTCTTTCAGATTGTGCACATCAGCCGACTTCACTGTCCCTCGACCCCCTCACGCTTGACGAATTTCGTCTTCACGGGAAGCTTGTGCCCGGCGAGGCGCAGCGCTTCACGCGCCAGCTCCTCGGGGACGCCGGCGAGCTCGAACATGACCTTGCCCGGCTTCACCACCGCGACCCAGCCCTCGGGGTTGCCCTTGCCGGAGCCCATGCGGGTCTCGGCCGGCTTCTTCGTGTACGGCTTGTCGGGGAAGACGTTGATCCAGACCTTCCCGCCACGTTTGATCTTGCGGGTCATCGCGATACGAGCGGCCTCGATCTGACGGTTGGTGAGCCAACCGCGCTCGACCGCCTTGAGCCCGTACTCGCCGAAGGCGACGGTGCTGCCGCCCTTGGTGTCGCCGCGCATGCGGCCGCGGAACTGTTTGCGGTGCTTGACCCGTTTCGGCATCAACATCAGCGACCACCTCCACCGGGTCCACGATTTCCACCACCGGGGCCACGACCGCCGCCGCCGGGCCCACCGGGCCCACGACCGCCGCCGCCGCCGCCCGGACCGCGACCTCCGCCGCCTCCGGGTCCACGACCGCCACCGCCACCGGGGCCACGACCGCCGCCGGGTCCACCCGGACCACGGCCGCCGCCACCACCGGGGCCACGGCCACCGCCGGGCCCACCCGGGCCACGACCGCCGCCGCCGGGTCCACGACCGCCGCCACCCGGACCGCGACCTCCGCGGTCACGGTCGCCACGGCCGCCGCGATCGCGACCGCCTTCGCGGCCGCCACCGGGCCGACCGGCAGGCGCCTCATCGGCGCTGACGAGGTCGGAACGGAAGCCCTCGGGCATGACTTCGCCCTTGTTGATCCAGCATTTGACGCCGATGCGGCCGGTCGTCGTACGGGCCTCGAAGAAGCCGTAGTCGATGTCGGCGCGCAGGGTGTGCAGCGGCACGCGACCGTCGGAGTAGCTTTCGGTCCGCGCCATCTCGGCACCGCCGAGGCGACCGGAGACCTGGACCTTCACGCCCTTGGCGCCGGAGCGCATCGCCGAGGTCAGCGCGCGTTTCATCGCGCGACGGAAGGCGACGCGGTTCTGCAGCTGCTCGGCGATCGACTGGGCGACCAGTTTGGCGTCGAGCTCGGGCCGTTTGACCTCACGGATGTTGACTTTCACCGGGCTGCCGGTGAGCTTGTGCAGCTCTTTGCGCAGCGCGTCGACTTCCGAGCCGGATTTGCCGATCACGATGCCCGGACGGGCCGTGTGGATGTCGACGGCGACCTCGCCGCGGCGCTCGATCGTGATGCTCGAGAGGCCCGCGTGCGAAAGCTTGTTTTCGATGTGGTCCCGGATCTGCAGGTCTTCCTGGAGGCGGTCCGCGAAGTTTTTCTCCTCGAACCAATTCGACTTCCAGTCGTGGATGTAGCCGACCCGGAAACCCTCGGGGTGGATCTTCTGTCCCATAACTCTTTCCTAGTCGTCTTCGACGGGCGTCAGCGCCACGGCGATGTGGCTGGTTCGCTTGTTGATCGGGGTGGCCCGGCCGAGCGCCCGCGGGCGGAAGCGGCGCAGGGTGGGGCCTTCGTCGACGGTGATCGAGGAGATGACCATCTCGTCACCGACGAGGTCGTGGTTGTTCTCGGCGTTCGCCGCCGCCGAGTCGATCAGCTTGTGGATGTCCTCGGCGGCACCGCGGGGCGAGAACGCCAGCAGCGCCCGCGCCTTCTCGATGTGCATGCCGCGGACCTGGTCGGCGATCAGACGAGCCTTGCGCGGGGCGACCCGCACGTATTTGGCGCTGGCGCGGACGACCGGAACCTCTTCGGTCTCGCGACGGCGACGACGGCTCGGCGCCGGGTTTTTCGCCTCGGCTTTGTCAGCTTTTTTGGCGCGACGGCGCGGTTTACGCTCCGCTTTCTCGTCTTTGCCTTTGTCGGCTTTGTCAGCTTTAGGAGCTTTCTCAGCTTTGTCGGCTTTCTCAGCTTTGTCGGCTTTCGCAGCTTTTTTCGACTCTTTTTTGGCGGCTTTCTCGCCCGAGTCTTTCGAGTCGGCTTTCTCAGCGGCGTCTTTTTTCTCCGCTTTCGGTTTCGACTCTTTTTTGGCAGCCGGTTTCGACTCCGCTTTCTCAGCGGCTTTGGCCTCGTCGGCTTTCGCCTCGTCTTTGATGTCTTTCTCGTCTGCCATCAGTCAGTCCGTGTGCTTAGTCCCGGCCGCCGTGCGAGCGGAAGGTGCGGGTCGGAGCGAACTCGCCGAGCTTGTGCCCGACCATCGACTCCGAGATGAAGACCGGCACGTGTTTTTTGCCGTCATGGACGGCGATCGTGTGACCGACCATCTCCGGGAAAACCGTCGAGGCACGCGACCAGGTTTTGGTCATCTGTTTTTTGCCGGCCTCGTTCTGAGCGTTGATGCGAGCCATCAGACGCTCTTCGACCCAGGGGCCCTTTTTCGTGGAACGCCCCATCAGCGGCCGCCCTTCTTCTTGCCGCGACGTCGGCCGCGGACGATGTAACGATCGGACTGCTTGCCCTTCTTGCGGGTCCGGTAGCCGAGCGTGGGCTTGCCCCACGGGGTGACCGGGTGACCGCCGGGCGTGTGGTGGGCCTCGCCGCCGCCGTGCGGATGGTCGACCGGGTTCATCGCGACACCACGGCTCTGCGGGCGCTTGCCCTTGTGGCGGGAGCGACCGGCCTTGCCGACCTTCATGTTCTGGTGCTCGGCGTTGGAGAGCACGCCGATCGAGCCGCGGCACTCGGCGCGGACGAGCCGCATCTCGGTGCTCGGCAGGCGCAGGGTGACCATCGGGCCGTCCTTCGCCACCAGCTGGATCGCGGTGCCGGCGGAGCGGCCGAGCTTGCCGCCCTGGCCAGGGATCAGCTCGACGTTATGGACGATGGTGCCGGTCGGCATTTCGCCGAGCGCCATCGTGTGGCCCGGTTTGATGTCGGCCTCGGGACCCGATTTCACGGTGTCCCCCACTTTCAGCGCGGCCGGGGCGAGGATGTAGTCCTTGAACCCGTCGGCGTAGTGGACAAGCGCGATGTAGCAAGAGCGGTTCGGGTCGTACTCGATCGTCGCGACCTTCGCGGGCACGCCGTCCTTGAGTCGCTTGAAGTCGATTTTCCGGTAGCGCCGCTTGGCACCGCCGCCGCGGTGACGGGCGGTGATGCGACCGTTCACGTTGCGGCCGCCGGACTTTTTCAAGCCTTCGGTCAGCTTCCGTTCCGGCTCGCTCGCGGTCACCTGCTCGCGCAGGGGATAGGTCGCGAAGCGGCGGCCCGGACTGGTCGGTTTCGTTTTACGGTTCGGCATCTCTCATATCTCCTAGGCGGTTTGTCCGCCTTCGAACAACTCGATCCGCTCGCCGGGGGCGAGCTGCACCATCGCCTTCTTCCAGGCGCGGGTCCGGCCTTTGGTGAGGCCGCGGCGCTTCGGCTTCGACCGCACCTTGGCGGTGCGGACCGCGGCGACGTTGACGTTGAAGACCTCTTCGACCGCCTGTGCGATCTGGGTCTTGTGCGCGCGGTCGTCGACGCGGAAGGTGTACTTGCCTTCGGAGATCAGGGCGTAGGACTTCTCCGAGATCACCGGGCGGATGAGGATCGTGCGAGCGTCCATCAGGCCGTCGCCTCCTCTTTCGCCTCGGCGCCGGAAAGGCGCTCTTCGAAGGACTTGAGCGCGGTCTCCGAGATGACGATCGCGGCGGCGCCGATGATGTCGGCGACGCCGGCGGCGCCGACCTCGATGACCGTGGTCCGCGGGATGTTGCGGAAGCTCTTCATCGCGCCGGTCTCCTCGGCGGTGACGATGATCAGGACCGGGTTGCGAGCGCCCCATTTCGTCAGCGCCTCGGCGGCGTTCTTGGTCGACGGGGTGTCGAAGCTCGTCGCGTCGAGGACCGCGACCGAGCCGCGCTCGGCGTGAACCGAGAGGGCCGAGCGCAGCGCCCGACGGCGCGCTTTGCGGTTGACCTTGACCGTGTAGTGACGCGGCTTCGGGCCGAAGGTGACGCCACCGCCGAAACGGCTCGACACGCCGAGCGCGCCGACGCGGGCACGGCCGGTCCCCTTCTGACGCCAGGCCTTGGCGGTCGTGAAGGCGACCTCGCCGCGGGTCAGCGTCGAGGCGGTGCCGCGACGCCGCGAGGCGAGGTCGGCACGAGCGGACTCGTGAACCAGCGACTGGTGGAACGGCTCGGCGAAGAGCTCGTCCGGCAGGTCGACTTTGGTCGTTTTGCCGAAGACGGCAGCTTTAGGCATCGGTACGAACCTCGACGATCGAATTCGTGGCGCCGGGGACGGAGCCCTTGATCAGCAGCAGGTTGCGGTCGGCGTCGATCGAGGCGATTTCAAGGCCGCGCTGGGTGCGGCGTTTGTTGCCCATCTGACCCGGCATCCGCATGCCTTTGAAGACGCGCGCGGGGAAGGCGCTGGCGCCGATCGAACCCGGGGCGCGCACGTTGTGCGAGCCGTGGGAGACCGGGCCGCGGGAGAAGTTGTGTTTCTTGATGCCGCCCTGGAAGCCCTTGCCGATCGTGATTCCTGCGACCTTCACCTTCTGGCCCGCCTCGAACCCCTCGACCGTGACGT
>DAIQOT010000051.1:0-19324 GCA_036787695.1 Solirubrobacterales bacterium
CGAGGCGGGCGCCTTGAACCTGAATTCGCTCTTCGCTTCGCCACCCCCGGCGCGTTCCTCGACCGCGTCGTCGGCGCTGACTTCCTTGACGTCTTCGGCGGCTTCGAACAGCCCCTGCAGGTCGGTCGTCTGTTCGGCGTTCAGTTCCTTCGTCAGCTTCGGCGAGATCTTCGCCGCGGTCCAGGCGGCCGAGCCGGTCGAAGCCCACGCCCGTTGGCCGACCGCGATCAGCTCCGCGCCTTCGCTGCCGCCGGAGCAGTTGACGTCGTAGACCCGCATGTCGATGCTGACCGGCTTGCGGTTGTCGACGCCGAGGCGGACGCAGCCGAGTTCCTCCGGGTCCTCTCCGCTTTCTTCGCCTTCGATCAGCAGTGAGACTTCGAAGGAGTCGGCCTTGGTGAGCTTCTGGCCGGCGGCTTCAAGCTGATGCCGCGCCGTCGCTTCGTCAGCGGGCGATCCGGAGCCACCGCCGCAGCCGGCGATCACCGCGATCACCGGCACCAGCAAGAGGAGGGCAAGCGGACGAGAGCGCCTCACACCCGCCGCCGTACCCAGGTCGCCGCGCCCTCACTCAGTACGGCAACAGTTCGAAGAGTTGCTCGAATTCCGGCTTGCTCTTGATCGGGGCGTGGCGGCTGGCGACTTCGGCCGGGTGCGGCGGCGCGATCCGCTGCGGCGCGCCGAACGCTTCGTAGGTGTCCTTGACCGTGGTCGTCCCTTCTCCTTCGACGCCGGAGACGGTCAGGGCGGTGAGGTAGCCGCCACGGCCGATCACCGCCCGGAAGTGGAGTTCCCCCGATTCGGTCCGAGGTCCCGCGCCGACGGCGGAGAACGGAGCATCGAATTCGTCGGCGCCCGGTCCTTCGTGGAAATCGGACGCCGCGGCGAAGAGGCGGTCGAATTTCTTCGCTTCATCGACGAGATCGGCGGTGAGGCGGGCGGGCACCCCGATCGCGACCCAGTCGTGGCGCGGCCCCGCGGCCCAGGCGTGATTCCCGATCGCGATCACCTGCAACGTCGCCGGCCCGTGCGCGCAGACGCGGCGATAGTCCCTCGTGGCGACCTTCGCCGTCTTCACCCGGTCGACCCTGACCTCGACGCACCCGGTCGGTTCGGGCCCGTTCCCAGTTTCGACCTCGGCCTGCGCCGAGGACTCGAGCGTCGGCGCGGCCGCCGTCTTCGCCGCCGCCGCTTCGAGCCGTTCCCGGATCGAATCTTCTGGCGAGGGCCCCGATCCACCGCAGCCCGCGAGCAGCACGGCGAGCGCCGCGAGAGTGCCCACCGCGGCCGCGATCCGCGTTGCGCCGTGCTTCAGCGAGCGGGACGAGGGGACCAAGCGCTCAGGCGTCGAGCTTGAAGACCGGGTGGTCGGGGGCGATCGCGAGGAGCTCGGCGTCGGTGGAGTCGGGGCCGGTGCCGTCGAAGAAGGCGCCGACCTCCCACTTCCACTTCTTCAGGTAGGCGCGGAGGACCGGGACGGCGGCCTCGGGGGTGAGTTCGGTCGCCTTGAAGTCCTCGGTCTTTCGTCCCAGGCTGAGGCGGCCACCGCCGGCCGCCCGCATGTTGCGGACCCACTGGGTGTGGCCGCGGGGGGCGACGAGGTAGCGGTCGCCTTCGAAGGTGAGGAGGTTGACCGGGGTCGATCGCCACTGGCCCGATTTGCGGCCTTTGACTTCGAGGACGCGCGAGCCCATCACGCTGATCCCGAGCTTCGTCAGCCCGGCCACCGACGGGTTGAAGACCTTGCGGGTGAACCAGCCCGGCTGCTGGAAGCTGCTCGAGGGCGGCGGGGCGGGGGTCTCGGCGGCGCTCATCGGGGCGATTGTCGCATGCGCGCCCGAACGCCGGTGATACGTCTTTGTGGTCGCCGAAACTTGTCACATTCCGGTGTAAGGTTGCGCGCGTCCTGAGACGTGCACACCGGCGCAAAGCGGAAAAGGGGAGGGCGGGGAAATGTCTGGAAGGGGGGAGGACGGGCGAACGACACCGCGACCGTCGCCGCGCAACAAGCGCGCCGAGATCGTCGCCGTGGCGACCGAGTACTTCGGCGAGACCGGCTACGAAGACACGCGCTGGGCGGACGTCGCGACGGCTGTCGGGCTGGGGCCGACGGCGCTTTACCACTACTTCGAATCGAAGCAGCAGTGCCTGTTCGAGATCCTCGTCGAAGGGGTCGAGGACGCTCTCGCCGAGTTCGCCCGCCACAAGGAGGGCGAGTTCGCCGAGGCCTTCCCGGCGGTCGTCCGCGGCAGCTTCGAGCGCAGCGACCGCGAGGCGCGCCGCTCCCGCGTCCTGGTCGCCGAGCAGGGGCTGGTCCGCCACCCGCGCCCGGCGCCGCGTGAGGAGAGCGCCCGCGTCGCCGCCTTCTCGCTGCTGAAGGAATACGAGGCGGGCTGGCGCGACCTGCTCGCCGCCGGGATGAGCTCCGGGGCGATCCCGACGGTCGACGCCGACCTCCTCACCCGCGCCGTGATCGGCACCTACAACAGCGTCTGGGCCTGGTACCGGCCCGAGGGCCGGCTCACCCTGGACGAGGTCGCCGACTTCTACGTGCCGCGCCTGCTGGCGATCGCGGGCCTGCCGCAGTAGCCTGCGCGGCGTGATCGACCACCTCCTCTTCGACGTCTCCGATTTCGACGCCTCGCGCGCCTTCTACGAGATGGCGCTGGCGCCGCTCGGGATGGAGGTCGTCTCCGAGCCCGCCCCGCAGATGGTCGGGTTCGGCGCCGACGGCAAGCCGACCTTCTGGCTGATGTCGCGAGGCCGCCCGACCACGCACGGCGCCCACATCGCCTTCGTCGCCCCGACCCGGGACGCGGTCGACACCTTCCACGCGGCGGGGATCGTCGCCGGCGGCACCGACAACGGCGCCCCGGGCCCGCGCCCCATCTACCACTCCAACTACTACGCGGCGTTCGTGATCGACCCCGACGCCAACAACATCGAGGCCGTCTGCCAAGCCCCGGTCGACTGAGTTCGCAGTAACCCGCGCTATCCGCGGGAAAGTGCGAACTCGCCGGGGGTAGGGACGCGCTCGCCGCGTTCAGCTCAGCGGCACGTAGGCGCCGCCGTGGAAGACCAGCGGCCGGCCGGTCGCCGTCGTCAGATCGGTGACCGCGCCGGTGAGGATCACGTGGTCGCCGGCGGTGATCACGTCCTCGAGGTCGCAGGCGACCCAGAGCAGCGCATCGTCGATCGCCGGCAGCCCGTCGCGCTCTGTCCAGCCGACCCCGGCCCACTTCTCGGCGGGCGGTTTCTTGGTCGCGAAGGTGCGGGCGACGCCTTCCTGTCCGTCGTGGAGGACGCTGACCGAGAAACGGTCCGCGGCCTGCACCGCGAGCAGCGTCCGCGATCCCCGATCGAGGCAGGCGAGCATCAGCATCGGCTCGATCGAGAGCGAGGAGACGGCGTTCGCGGTCGCTCCGGCCGGTCCGTCGGCCCCATTCGTGGCGACGATCGTGACCCCCGTCGGAAGGCTTGCCAGAGCGGATCTGAAGGTGTCTGGGTCGGGTCGGGGCATCGGCACAAGTTCGCGATCGGCGCCAAACAATATGATCCGCGCCGCGTGCGTCTCAAAGCGTTGATCCTCATAGCAGCGGTGGTCGCGGTCGCCCTCGGCGTCTCCGCCTGCGGCTACGGCGAAAAGGGCCTGGCCGTGAAGTCGAACGAAACGCTCTACAACGGCGCGGTCTCGTTCGCTCAGCACTGCTCCGGCTGCCACACGCTGAGCGCCGCCGGCACCCAGGGCACCGGCAACCGTGGCGAGCGGACCCAGGGCCCGAACCTGGACCAGCGCCAGGAGAGCTACGAAGACGTCATCTTCGCGATCCAGAACGGCGGCTTCAGCGGCGCGATCATGCCGCAGAACATCGTCGTCGGCAAGGAAGCCGAAGAAGTGGCGAAATTCGTCGCGAAGTACGCGGGCGAGGAAGCGCAGAACGCGCCGCGCCCCGGTCAGAACGACGAACCCACTGCTCCTTAAGCGGCCCAGATGCTTGACCTGAAGCTGCTCCGCTCCGAACCTGAGCGGGTCAAGGCGGCTTTGGCCCGCCGTGGCGCCGGTGGCGAGGTCGACGAGCTGCTGGCCCTCGACGCGCGCCGGCGCGAGCTGCTGCCGACGATCGAGGACGCTCAGGCCGAGCGCAACGCCGCCTCCAAGCGGATCGGCGAGATCAAACGCGAAGGCGGCGACGCCGACGCGGAGATCGCCGCGGTCGGCCGGCTGCGCGAGACGATCGACGCCGGCAAAGAGGAGCTCGAGGCGGTCGAGATCGCGCTCCGCGACATGACCCTGGCGTTGCCGAACATCCCCGACCCGGAAGCCCCGGACGGGATGGAGGAGGACGACGCGGTCGTCATCCGCGAGGTCGGCGCGCTCCCTCACTTCGATTTCGAGCCGCGCGACCACCTCGACCTCGGCACCGACCTCGGCCTGATCGACATGGAGGCCGGGGCGCGGCTCAGCGGCTCGCGCTTCGCCTACCTCAAAGGCGACCTGGTGCTGCTCGAGCTGGCGCTGGTCCAGTTCGCGATCTCGGTCGCCCGCTCCGAGGGCCACGAACCGGTCATCCCGCCGGTGCTGGTCCGCGAAGAGGCGCTCGAGGGGACCGGCTACTTCCCCGAGGCGCGCGAGCAGATCTACGAGATCGAGAAGGACGAGCTCTTCCTCACCGGCACCTCGGAGGTCGCGCTGGCGGGCCTGCACGCCGACCAGATCCTCGACGCCGCCGACCTGCCGCTGCGCTACTGCGCCTTCTCGACCTGCTTCCGCCGCGAGGCGGGCGCCGCCGGCCGCGACACCCGCGGCATCTTCCGGGTCCATCAGTTCGACAAGGTCGAGATGTTCTCGTTCGTCGATCCGGCGAACTCGAAGGGAGAGCACGAGCGGCTGCTGTCGATCGAGGAGCGGATCCTCGGCGAGCTGGAGATCCCTTACCGGGTGGTCAACATCCCGGTCGGCGACCTCGGCGCGCCGGCGGCGAAGAAGTACGATTGCGAGGCGTGGATCCCGTCCCAGGGCCGTTACCGCGAGGTCACGTCCTGCTCGAACACGACCGACTACCAGGCGCGCCGCCTCGGTTGTAGGTATCGGCCCGGAGACGGCGAATCACCGGAGGCAGTGCACACGCTGAACGGGACCGCGACGGCGGTGGGAAGGACGATCATCGCCTTGATCGAGAATCGTCAAGAGGCAGACGGAAGTTTCACCGTACCCAATACTTTGCACCGATTTGGCGCGCCTGACAGAATTCCGTCGCAATGAGCACTGGTGTCCGTGAAGCCCGCCGCGTCGTCCTCTGCGACGACCACGAGATCGTCCGCGAGGCGATCAAGGCCCGCATGTCCGATTCGAGCGTCGTCGAAATCGTCGGCGAGGCCGCGAACGGCCGCGACGTGGTCGACGTGGTCAAGGAGCTCGAGCCCGATGTCCTGATCATCGACGTCGAGCTGCCGAAGCGCGACGGCATCGAGGCGACCCGCGAGGTGCTGAAGGTTCGCCCCCGCACCAAGGTCATCATCTTCACCGCCCACGCCCAGCCCGACCTGCTGGCGCTGGCGCTGCGCGCCGGGGCCTCCGGCTACGTGCTGAAGTCGGCGCCCGCCGAGGACATCGCCAAAGCGGTCAAAGCCGTGACCGGCGGCGGGACGTTCCTCGGCGGCGACTTCGCCGGCGGCAAGCCGTCGGAGGTCGAGAAACTGCTCGAGCTCTCACCGCGAGAGCGGCAGATCCTCGAGCTGCTCGCCGAGGGGCTGCGGGTGAAAGAGATCGCCGAACGTCTGCAGCTCAGTCCGGCGACCGTTCACACCCACGTGCGCAACGCGATCGCCAAGCTCGAGGTAGATACCCGAACCGAGGCGGTCGCGCTGGCCGTCAAGTTCAGCTATCTAGGGGCTGGGGGTCAGGCTTGAAGTCCAGCGCGCATCCGTTGATGCAGTAGCGCATCCCGCCTGCCTCGCGAGGACCGTCGTCGAACACGTGCCCGAGGTGGGCGTCGCAGCTCTTGCAGACAACCTCGGTGCGGCGCATGAACAGGCTGTTGTCGGGCCGCAGTTCGACGTGCTCGAGGTTGGCGGGCTCGGTGAAGCTGGGCCAGCCGGTTCCCGAGTCGAACTTGGTTCCCGAGCTGAAGAGCTCGGTCCCACAGCCGACACATTTGTACATCCCGGTGCCCTTCTCGTTCACGTAGGGCCCGGTGAAGGCGCGCTCGGTTCCGCCGCGGCGGGTCACCTCGTACTGCTCGGGCGTCAGCTCCTTGCGCCAGTCCTCATCACTTTTCACAACTTTCGTGGCCATTGCGTCCAATCTCCTTTCGTCTTGCTGTCCAGGGTACGCCCTCTTCCTTACGAGCCTGTGACATCGGCCGAGTTCAAAAGGGATGCGCAGGCGCGTCTACATGCTCCCGATTCTGGTCCTCTCGGCGATCGCCGCCGCGGCCTTGGTCATAGCCCCCGCCGCGTCCGCCCGCTCGGTCGCCTTCCACTCCAGCGAAGTGGCGCCGGCCGCCGTCTGCCCGGGCCAGGCGGTCGAAGGGATGTCGCCGGAAGAACAGGTCGGCGTGATGTTCTGCATGACCAACTACGCGCGCTCGGTCAATGGGCTCGCGGCGGTGAGTCAGTCGAAGCCGCTGGCGCGAGCGGCCGAACAGAAGTCGATCGACATCGTCGGCTGCGATGAATTCAGCCACGAAGCGTGCGGTCGGCCGTTCACCTTCTGGGACAAGAAGTACGGCTACCTGAAGGGCTGCTGGAAAGCGGGCGAGAACATCGCCTGGGGGACCGGCCAGTACTCGACCGTCGGCTCGATCTTCACCGCCTGGCTGCAGTCGCCCGAGCACCACGAAAACATCCTCGGCCCCTACAGCGAAATCGGCATCGGCCTAGAGGTCGGCGACCTCGAAGGCAACGAAGAAGCCGCGGTCTGGACCCAGGACTTCGGCAGCCACAAGTGCTGAGCGCCCCCCGCTCCCCCGCCGCCGAGTTCGCAGAAACCCGCGGATAGCGCGGGAAACTGCGAACTCACCGGCGGCGTCCCTAGGATGGCCGCCGTGGCCGCCTTTTACGAGCCCGCCGGGACACGGTTCGACGCGACGCCGCTGACCCGCGGGCCCTGGGATCCGGGGGCGCAGCATGCGGGGCCGCCGGCGGCGCTGCTCGGGCGGGCGTTCGAGGGGCTGCCCGAAGCGGAGGACTTCCAGGTCTGCCGGGTCACCTTCGAGATCCTGCGGTCGATCCCGATCGCGCCGGTCGAGGTGGAGGGGCGGATCGTGCGGCCGGGACGGCGCGTGCAGATGCTCGAGGCGGAGTTGCGGGTCGACGGCGAGGTGCTGATGATGGCGCGCGCCTGGCGGCTGCGGACGGCGCCGGTCGACCTGCCCGCCGAGGCGGTCGCGATCCCGCCCGGCCCGGCCCTGCCCAGCGATCCCGGCCCGGCCACCTTCTTCCCCACCGGCGAGAGCGAGGGGTACCACACGGCGATGGAGATCCGCTTCGTCTCCGGCGCCTTCACCGAGATCGGCCCGGCGGCCGCCTGGCTGCGGATGCGCCACCCGCTGGTCGCGGGCGAGGAGCCGACCCCGCTGCAGCGGACCCTGATCGCCGCCGACGTCGGCAACGGCATCAGCGGCGCGGTCGACTTCCGCCGCTTCGTCTTCGTCAACGTCGACCTCACCGTCCAGCTGGAGCGGCTCCCGGAGGGCGAGTGGGTCTGCGTCGACGCCGTCACCATCCCGCGCCCCCGCGGCAACGCGACCGCCGAGTCAGTCCTCGGCGACGAGCGCGGCCGCATCGGCCGCGCCATGCAGACCCTGTTGGTCGCCGAGCGCTGAGCTAGCGCCGGCGATCGTCCTTCGCGGGCGCGGCGGCCGTCCGAGGGTAGGTCCCGGGCGTCTCGTGGCGGCCCGGGCAGGCTGTGGCCGTCACGAGACGCCCGGGACGGTGAGGCTTTCGCCGGGAAGGTCACAGGTTCGGCACGTTCGTCACGGTCCCGTGCGACCGCGCCGACGACTGATCACTTGTCCTCGCCAGAAGGGGGACAAGTGATCAGTCGTGAGCGACGTCCGTGCACTTGAGCCGCCCATAGCCGGTCTAAGTGACCAGTCGTCGCGGGGCCGCTGTGGAGTCGTGACTTTCCGCGCATCTCTGTGACCTCTTCCCGCACCTTCGGCCGTCTCGGCCACGGCCACAGCCTGCCCGGGCCGTGGACGAGACGGCCTCGTCCCTTTCGCCGCCGGGCGCCAGCTTCCAGGGGCTAAGCGACGAGGGCGGCGAGGTTGGCGACGGTCAAGGTTGGCTTGATGTCGCTTGTCGACGGGTCCTCGGAGCCGCTGCCGGAGCCGCTGGTGCCGCTGAGGACGAGGATCGTGTCGAGGCCCGCGTTCTGGCCGCCGGCGATGTCGGAGGAGAGGCGGTCGCCGATCATCGCGACCCGCTTCGCGCCGTTCATTCGCGAGAGGGCTAGGTCGAAGAGGTGGCGCTCCGGCTTGCCGGCGATCTCCGCCTTCTTGCCTGAGGCGACTTCGACTGCCGCCAGGATCGCGCCCGTCCCGGGCCACTCGCCGCCTGGCATCGGCATCGTCGGGTCATGGCTGGTGGCGATCAGCGCCGCGCCCCCGTCGAGGGCGCGCTTCGCCGCCAACAGGCTCATGTAGTCGAATTCGCGCCAGCCCGAGACGACGACCACCGCCGCCTCGGTCGGCTCCTCGAAGTCGACGAGCCGCAGCCCTTCGCCCGCGACCAGCTCTTTCAGCGGCTCGAAGCCGAGCACCAGCGCGGCGCCACCCGGCGCCGCCTCGGCGGCCAGTCGCGCGGTGACGATCCCGGCGGTGACGATCCGCTCCGGCCCCACGTCGACCCCCATCCCGGCGAGCCGCTCGGCGTACTCCTCGGGCCGTTTGGTCGGGTTGTTGGTGACGAAGACGATCTCCTTGCCCGCCCCCAGCATCGTCGCCAGCGCCTCCGGCGAACCCGGGATCGGCTCCCGTCCGGTCCAGACGACCCCGTCGAGGTCGATCAGGAATCCGTCGTAGTTATCGCTCAGCGGCACGGCCGCTCAGCGTATTGTCTGGCCAGATGCGCCGCGCGCTCACCCTCCTCTCGGTGGTCCTCGCGGCGCTGGCCGTGGCCGCCGCGCCCGCCGGCGCCGCCAAGCCGCGCCACGGGCTCGGCTTCGAACTCCACGCCGACGGCTTCTGGGTGACGGCGAAGAGCCCGCTCGGCAGCGACCGGGTGCGGCTGATGCTCGACCGCCACGGCGAAGTCGCCTACTACTGGGCGCCGGCGCGGGTCGGGGCCGACTCGGTGCGGGTGCGCTTCGGCAAGCTCGGCGCGCTCGCCTTCCACTTCACCCCGGACCACCGCGAAGGGCCGCTCGGCTGCGGCGGCCGCCACGACGGCTCCCAGCAGGGGACCTTCCGCGGCGCGCTCGTCTTCCACGGCGAGAACGACTACGCCGACGTCGACGCCCACCGCGCCCGCGGCTACATGCAGACGCGACCGACCGAATGCGCCGGCGGGCGGCGGACGGCGGGTGGGGAAGGGGAAGTGCGCCGGGCGACGGCCTCGCGGGCCGCGCCGGTCGCCGAAACCGGCGCGTTCATCGAAGCGACGACCGCCAACACGCTCCCCGCCGACGTCTTCTACTCCTTCCTCGACCACGGGCCGAAGGGCAATCGCGTCGTCTTCGGCGCGCTCCGGGAGGAACGGCGCGAAGGGATGCGGATCGAACGCGGCGCCCAGATCTACGGCGGTGCCGCCGGCTTCCAGTGGAACCTCGGCACCGGCACCGCGCTGCTCGAACCGCCCGCCCCCTTCGAAGGCCGCGCCGTCTACAAGCGCGGAGCGCACGGCAAGGGGAGCTGGACCGGCTCCCTCCGAGTCCCCGTCCTCGGCGCCCCGCGCCCGATGCGCCTCGCCGGGTCCGCCTTCACCGCTCGTCTCGGCGCCGATACCTGATTACTGCAGCGAGACTGCGTATCATCGGTGCCGATGTCCCGCGCCCTTGTCCGCACCGCCTCCGCCGCCCTCGCCGGCGTCCTCGCCGCCGCGCTCCTTCTCGCTCCGGTGGCGTCCGCCGCCCGCCCCGCCGAAGAACCGCGGCTCAGCCTCGACATCCAGATGCACGTCGGCAACTTCCACGTCCAACTCGGGGGCGAGGAAGAGAAGGGCAAGCAGGAAGTCGCCCTGTTCATCACCCGTCGCCACCAGTACGTCGAGTACGCGGTCCCGGCGGAATTCACCGACTCGACGATCAAGGCGAAGTTCGGCTCGCTCGGGGAAATCGACTACAGCTACGCCCCGCAGGGATCGGCGAACCTCGAATGCCCCGGCGCCGGCGCCAAAGTGAATTTCACCGGCACCTTCACCTTCACCGGGGAGAACGGCTACGTCCACATCGACGCCGACAACGCGACCGGGACCTACAGCCTCTTCCCGGAATCGTCCGCGTGCTCCGCGGCCCCGGCCGTACGCCGCGCCACCGCCTCGCGCGCCGCGCCGTTCCAGCCTTACGTCGGTGAAGGCGCGACCCTGGGGGCGTCGACGTTCGCGAAGACGACGAACGGGATCCGTAGCCTGCGGGCGCTGACCGTCTCCCGCGAGGTGCCCCGCAAGGAAACGAGCGTCTCCGGCCTGATCGCCGAGGACGACCACGGGATGTCGATCATCCGCGCGGCCACGGTCACGGCGCCCGCCCGGGCCTTCGAATGGGACTTCGCCGAGGGGACCGCGACCGTCGCCCCGTCGGCCCCGTTCAGCGGCACGGCGACCTTCACCCGCCATGCCGACGGACGCAAGTCCTTCACCGGATCGCTGAAGGTGCCGCTCCTCGGCATCGCCAAGCCGGTCGCCCTGGCCGGGGCGGCCTTCCACGCGACGCTCCACCGAGGCACGCCGCACGAAGACTGACCAGGCCGCGCGACCCGGTAGCGTGATGGGCGCGTGGCTGCCCTGGACGCAAAGGTCGTCGTCGCCCAAGAGCTGACCAAGGTCTACGGCTTCGGTGAGACCGAGGTGGTGGCGCTCGACGGGGTCAGCGTCGCCTTCGACCGACATCGCTTCACCGCGATCATGGGACCTTCGGGCTCGGGCAAGTCGACCTTGATGCACATCCTCGCCGGGCTCGACACGCCGAGCTCGGGCACCGTCACGCTCGACGGCGTCGACATCACCCACCTCGACGACGGCGAGCTGACCAAGCTGCGGCGCGACAAACTCGGCTTCGTCTTCCAGTTCTTCAACCTGCTGCCGGTCCTCACCGCCGAGGAGAACCTGGTGCTGCCGCTGTCGATCGCCGGGCGCAAGCCCGATGACGCCTGGGTCGACCAGCTGATCCGGACCGTGGGCCTGGAGGACCGGCGCACGCACCGGCCGAGCGAGCTCTCCGGCGGCCAGCAGCAGCGGGTCGCGGTGGCGCGGGCGCTGGTGTCTAAACCCGCCGTCGTCTTCGCCGACGAGCCGACCGGCAACCTCGACTCGAAAGCGAGCGCCGGCGTGCTCGCCCTGCTGCGCCGCGCCGTCGACGACTTCGACCAGACCGTGGTGATGGTCACCCACGACCCGGTCGCCGCCGCCCACGCCGACCGCCTGATCACGCTGCGCGACGGGCGGGTCGTCCAGGACGGCGCGCCGGGCGGGGCCGACGACGTGATCGAGCTGATGAAGCAGCTGGACTAGGTGACCCGGCTCGCGATCCGCAGCCTCTGGGCGCGGCGCGTGCGCGCCGGCGCGACCTCGCTGGCGGTGATCCTCGGCGTCGCCTTCATCGCCGGCTCCTACGTCCTCACCGACACGATCTTCGCCGCCTTCGACGAAATCTTCAGCGAGACGCTGAAGGGGACCGCGGTCGTGATCACCGCCGAGAACCCGGTCAAACAGGAAGGCGGCGAAGTGCCGACGATCCCGGCCTCCTACCTGTCGAAGGTGGAGAAGGTCGCCGGGGTGAAGGAAGCGGGCGGTGCGATCTTCACGCCGGGCGGCTTCTTCGACGCCGAAAACAACGCGATCGGGACGAAATTCGCGCCGAAGTTCATCTCCTCGACGCTGCCGAAAGGGCTCGAGTCCCTCACCTACGTCAAAGGCCACAAGCCGCGCGGGCCGGGGGAAGCCTCGCTCGACAAGGCCGGGGCCGAATCGGCGGGGCTCGAAATCGGCGACACGCTGAAGATCGTCGGCGCGGGCAAGGCGACGCCGTTCAAGCTGGTCGGCCTGACCGAGCTCGGCCAGGCCTCCTTCGGCGGCACCTCGATCGCCCAGGTGACGCTGCCGGTCGCCCAGGCGCTCACCCACGATCGCGGTCAGTTCGACCAGATCTCGGTCGCCGCCGACCCGGGGGTCACCGAGGCGGCGCTGAAACGGCGGATCGAAAAAGTGCTGCCGCTCTCCGCGCGCGTCGAGACGGCGACCGAAAGCGCCGATCGCAGCTCCGAAGAAATCCGCGAAAACCTCGGCTTCCTGCAGACGATCCTGCTCGTCTTCGGCTACGTCGCGGTGCTGGTCGGCGCCTTCATCATCTTCAACACCTTCTCGATCACGGTCGCCCAGCGGGTCTCGGAGTTCGGCGTGCTGCGGACGCTCGGCGCCTCGCGCCGGCAGATCCTCGGCTCGGTGCTGCTCGAAGCGGGCGTGATCGGGCTGATCGGCGCGGTCGTCGGGATCGCTGCCGGCTTCGTCGTCGCGGCCGGCCTGCACGCCGCCTTCCGGGCCTTCGGCGCCGACCTGCCGACCACCGGCCTGGTCCTCGAGTCGCGGACGGTGATCGTCTCGGCGCTGGTCGCCCTCGTCGTAACCTTCCTCTCGGCGCTGATCCCCGCCTGGCGCTCGACCCGGGTCCCGCCGATCGCGGCGCTGCACGCCTTCTCGCCGCCGCCGAGCCGCCGCCGCCGGATCGCCTTGCTGGCGCTCGCCGCGGTCCTCACCGCGATCGGGGTCGCCTTCGTCATCGCCGGGCTGGCGGGCGGCGGCTCGATCGGCTCGCGGGCGGCGCGCATCGGCGGCGGCGGGATCGCCGTGGTCGTCGCCGTCTCGCTCTTCAGCCCGCTGCTGGTGCGGCCGCTCGCCGACGTCGCCGGCTGGCCGCTGGAGCGGGTGCGGCGGCTGACCGGGCGGCTCGCGCGGGAGAACTCGAAGCGCAACCCGGGCCGCACCGCGGTCACCGCGGCGGCGCTGATGATCGCCCTCGCGCTGGTCACCTTCATCACCGTCTTCGCCGCCGGGCTGAAGAGCTCGGTCGCCCAGGTGATCGACGAAAACTTCGCCGGCGGCCTGGTGATCGAGAACTCCGACGGCTTCTCGCCGATTCCAGCGGGCGCCGCTCTGGCGGCGGCGAAAGTGCCGGGGGTGAAGTCGGTGGCGTCGCTGCGGAGCGCCGAAGCGCGGGTCGGCGACTCGGGCGGCCAGACGGTGAAAGTCGACGGGACGACGCCGAACATCGAAGAAGGGATCAACCTCGAATGGGTGCGGGGCGGGCCGGCGACGCTGCGCGGGCTGGGCGATGGCGAAGCGGTCGTCTCCGAAGACTTCGCCGCCGAACACGGCCTCGCGGTCGGTGACAGCTTCAGCCTGCTGAGCCAGTCGGAGGCGCGGCCGAAGTTCACCGTCGCGGGCGAGTTCGAATCGAAGGCGAAGATCTTCGGCGACGTCCTCGTCACGCAGAAGGTGATGAGCCAGGCCTTCGACCAGAAGCAGGACCAGATCGACTTCGTGATCGTCGAAGACGGGGCCGACGCGGAAAAAGTGCAGGAGCTGCTGACGCTCGGCGCCGAACGCGCCTTCCCCACCGCCGAAGTGCTGAACCAGGGCGAACTGCGCGAAGAACGCGAAAAGCAGATCGACGAAATCGTGCGCCTCTTCTACCTGCTGCTCGGGCTGGCGGTGGTGATCTCGCTGATCGGCGTCGCCAACACCCTCGCCCTCTCGATCTACGAGCGAACGCGGGAGCTCGGGATGCTGCGCGCGATCGGCATGTCGCGGCGGCAGGTGCGGACGATGATCCGCTACGAGGCGGTGATCACGGCGCTGATCGGGGCGATCCTCGGGATCGTCCTCGGCGTCGTCTTCGCCGCACTGATCGCCCAGCCGCTGAAGAGCGAAGGCTTCACGCTCTCCTATCCGGTCCCGACCCTGATCGGGATCCTCGTCCTCGCCGCGCTGGCCGGCGTCGCCGCCGCGATCGTCCCCGCCCGCCGCGCCTCGCGACTCGACGTCCTCGAATCGCTGCAGTACGAGTAGCGGCGGCTCTACGCTGCGTGCGTGTTTCGGCTCTCACCTAAAGCTCCCTCGACCGCGCTCGGAATCCTCGCGGCGCTGGTCGTCGTCGCGATCGGGACGGGGATCGTCGCGGCGCTGGAAACGATCGCCGAGCCGGTCTCGCTGGGGATCGTCTTCATCCCCGGCGTGCTGCTGATCGCCACCGTCTGGGGGCTCTGGCTGGGGATCGGCACCGCGGTCCTGAGCGCGCTCGCCTTCAACTTCTTCTACCTGCCGCCGCTGCGGGACTTCTCGATCAACGCCCAGCACGACATCGTCGCGCTGGTCGTCTTCGTGATCGTCGCGATCGCCTCCGGCACCCTGGCCGAGCTCGCGCGGGCGCGCGCCGCCGAGTCCGAGCGGCGCCGCCGCGAGGCCGACCGGGCGCTGCGCGAGGCCGCGGCGCTCGCCGCCGAGCGCGACCGGCTGCGCGACGAGGCGATCGAGGGGGAGGCGCTGCGCCGCTCCGACGAGCTGAAGACCTCACTGCTGCGGTCGGTGTCCCACGATCTGCGCACGCCACTGACCGCGATCATCGCCGCCGGCGCCGCGCTCGACTCGCCCAGCGTCACCGCCGAGGAGCGGCGCGAGCTCTCCGACGCGGTCGTCGACGAGGGGCAGCGGCTCTCGCGGCTGGTCGAGAACCTGCTCGACGTCTCGCGGCTCGAATCGGGCGCCGCCGAGCCGCACCGCGAGCCGGTCGAGCTCGGCGACCTGCTGATGGCGGCGCGCGAATCGATCGGTGCCAACGGCGAGCACGTGCGGCTCTCGCTCGACGACGGCCTGCCGGCCCTGCGCGCCGACCCGACCCAGCTCGAGCGCGCCTTCGCCAACCTGCTCGAGAACGCCGTCGTCCACGGCGAGGGCCAGCCGGTGCTGGTGCGCTCGCGGCTGGTCGGCCCGCGGCTGGTGGTGCGGGTCGTCGACCGTGGTCCCGGCATCCCCGAGAGCCAGCGCGAGCGCATCTTCGAACCGTTCTACCGCGCCCCGGGCGCCCGGCCGGGGAGCGGCTCCGGCCTCGGCCTGGCGATCGCCCGCGGCTTCATCGAGGCCAACGGGGGAGAGGTCGAGGTCGAGTCGCTGCCCGGCCAGGGGTCGAGCTTCGTCGTCACCTTCGGCGACCTTGACGGCGAGCCGGCGGCCGCGCCTGATGGAGTGGGGGGATGAGCGACGCCCACGCCGCCCGCATCCTCGTCTGCGACGACGAGCCGCAGATCCTCCGCGCGCTGCGGGTGATCCTGCGCGACGCGGGCTTCGAGGCGGTGACCGCGGCGACCGGGGAGGAGGCGCTCGACCTGGCGGCGGTGAAACCGCCCGAGGCGGCGATCCTCGACCTGATGCTGCCCGACATCGACGGCGTCGAGGTGACGCGGCGGCTGCGCGAGTGGACCCAGATGCCGATCCTCGTGCTCTCCGCGGTGGGGGAGGAGGACCGCAAGGTCGAGGCGCTCGCGGCGGGCGCCGACGACTACGTGACCAAGCCGTTCGGCCCGCGCGAGCTGGTCGCCCGGCTGGAAGCGGTGCTGCGGCGGGCGACGCCGGAGGGGGCGGAGCCGAAGATCGTCGCCGACGGCCTCGAGATCGACCTCGCCGCGCGCACGGTCAAACGCGACGGCGAGCCGATCCACCTGACCCCGATCGAGTTCTCCCTGCTTCGGACCCTGGCCCGCAACCGGGGCAAACTGATGACCCACCGGGCGCTCCTGGTCGAGGTCTGGGGGGTCGAGTACGAAGACGACTTCCAGGTCCTCCGCGCCCACATCGCCAACCTGCGCCGCAAGATCGAGCCCGCCGGCGGCGACGCCCCGAAGTACATCAAGACCGACCCCGGCGTCGGCTACCGCTTCGCCGAATAGTCCCGGCATAGGCCCGGCCTTCGGGCCTTCACACGATCTGTATAGGGCCCGTTCCTAACTTCATGCGGCCTTGACGGGGTGGGGCGCACGATGCTCGTGTGCTCTTCCTCGCAGACATCTTCCCCGGCGGCGGCAGCCCCATTGCCGACGTGTTCTCGATCGCCATCGCGATCGCCATGTTCGCCCTCCTCTACTGGCTGATCAGCCTGATCGACCGCATATGACCAACGCACTGATAACTCCCGTCGCGGCGCTCTCGGGCGCCGACATCCTCGGCCTCGTCGTCTCGTTCGCGGTGTGCGTGTACCTCGTGTACGCGCTGCTTCGCGGGGAGAACCTCTGATGTTCGAGGGTTACGCGCAGATCGCGATCTTCATCGTCGTCCTGGTGGCGCTGATCAAACCGGTCGGCATCTACCTGGCGCGCGTGTTCAACAACGAACGCACCTTCCTGACTCCCGTCTTCGGGGGAATCGAGCGCGGTACCTACCGGGTGCTGCGCGTGAACCCCGAGGGCGAGGGCCAGGACTGGAAGGCCTACGCGCGCAGCCTGATCGTCTTCTCACTCCTCTTCTGGATCCTGCTCTACCTGATCCTCCGCACCCAGGGGATCCAGCCGTTCAACCCGGAAGGGTTCCACTCCGGCCCCTGGGACCTCAGCTTCAACACCACCTCCTCCTTCATCACCAACACCAACTGGCAGTACTACGGTGGTGAAACCACCCTCACCTACTTCGCCCAGATGGCGGGCCTCGCGGTGCAGAACTTTGTCTCTGCCGCGGTCGGGATCGCCGTCCTCGTCGCGCTGATCCGCGGCATCATCAGCCGCTCGGGCAAGTCGCTCGGCAACTTCTGGCAGGACATCGTTCGGATCCTCCTCTACGTGCTGCTGCCGATGTCGATCGTCGGCGCGCTCTTCCTCGTCTCGCAGGGAGTGATCCAGAACCTCTCGCACGCGACCGTCATCCACACGCTCTCGGGTGGGACCCAGGTCCTCGCCCAAGGCCCGGTCGCCTCACAGGAGGTGATCAAGGAGCTCGGCAACAACGGCGGTGGCTTCTTCAACGTCAACTCCGCCTTCCCGTTCGAGAACCCGAGCGGCCTCACCAACTTCTTCGAGATGCTGCTGATGCTGATCATCCCGGCGTCGCTGACCTACACCTACGGGCGCATGGTCGGCAGCCAGCGTCAGGGCTGGGCGATCTTCTCGGCGATGTTCATCCTCTTCATCGTCGGCGTGATCGTCGTCTACATCGCCGAGCAGCACGGCACCCCCGCCCAACACGCGGCGGGCGTCCACACCACCGCCTTCCACGGCTCGACCGGGGGCAACCTCGAGGGCAAGGAGCAGCGCTTCGGCATCGCCGACACCTCGCTCTGGACGGCGATAACCACGGTCACCTCGACCGGCGCCGTCAACGGCGCGTTCGAGTCCCTGACCGGGATCGGCGGCGCCGTGCCGTTCGCCAACCTGAGCATGAGCGAGGTGGTGTTCGGAGGCGTCGGCGCCGGGCTCTACTCGATGCTCCTCTACGTCATCCTCGCCGTCTTCATCGGCGGCCTGATGGTCGGGCGCACCCCCGAGTACCTCGGCAAGAAGATCCAGGCGCGCGAGATCAAGCTGGTCTCGCTCGGGGTCCTCTTCACGCCGCTGGCGGTCCTGCTCTCATCGGGCCTGGCCTCGGCGACCGAGCTCGGCAAACGCTCGCTGTACGCGGGCATCAACCCGACCGGCTTCTCCGAGAACCTCTACGCGTACCTGTCCCAGGCGAACAACAACGGCTCCGCCTGGGCCGGCTACACCGGCTTCCTGCAGCCGCACGCTCCAGGTAACTCCGGCGCCTTCGGCATCACCTTCGCCAACCTGCTCGGGGGCATGGTGATGGTGACCGCGAGGTTCGCGCCGATCCTCTTCGTCCTCGCCGTCGCCGGCGCCCTGGCGGGCAAGAAAGTCTCGCCCGCCGGCCTCGGCACCATGCGCACCGACAACCCGACCTTCGTCTTCCTGTTGATCGGGATCGTGATCCTCGTCGGCGCCCTTACTTTCTTCCCCGCGATCCTCCTCGGACCGATCGCCAATGGCCTGACCGGGAGGTTGTTCTGATGGCAAGCACCGGACTCCGCAAGGACCTACTCACCGGGGTGATCGCCATCGTCGTGATGACGATCGTGCTCGGCCTCGCCTACCCGCTGGCGATCACCGGCATCTCGCAGGTGGCCTTCAAGGGCTCGGCCAACGGGTCGAAGGTGTCATTCGACGGCCACGTCGTCGGCTCGCACCTGATCGGCCAGGAATTCACCGAACCGGTGATCGGCAAGAACGGCGAGCCGGTGAAGAACGAAGAAGGCGAAGTCGAAACGCAGCCGAACCCGAGCTACTTCCAGCCGCGTCCCTCGGCCACCGAATACTCCGGCAACGTCACCTTCTTCGGCAACGCCGGCCCGAACAGCGCCGAAGCGCGCGAAGAATACCGCGAAGAACTGAAGGCCTACGTACAGCTGAACAAGCCTTACGACCACACCCTCACTCGTGAACAGGTTCCGGTCGACGCGGTGACCCAGTCGGCCTCCGGCGTCGATCCCGACATCTCCGAAGCCAACGCGCAGATCCAGGCCCACCGGATCGCCGCCGTCCGTCACCTACCGCTGGCGAAGGTCGAAGAACTGATCTCCGACAACACCGACAACCGCTCGCTCGGCGTGCTCGGCGAGCCAGGCGTGAACGTGCTCGAACTCAACATCTCCCTCGAAGAAGAAGCCCCACTCAAATGAACGAAACCCAGGACAGCCAACAGCACACCAAAAACCAGAGTCGTTCACTCTTCGACTGGGAGATCCTCCGCCCGGCGATCGTCGAGTCGCTCGTCAAGCTCGACCCGCGCGTCCAGGTCCGCAACCCGGTGATGTTCGTGGTCGAGATCGGCGCCGTGATCACCAGCATCGCCTGGCTGATCCAGGCCTTCGGCGGCGAAAGCCTTGGCGGCGGTCACGAACCGGCGTGGTTCACCTTCACCGTCTCGATCTGGCTCTGGCTGACGGTCGTCTTCGCCAACCTCGCCGAGGCGATGGCGGAGGGACGCGGCCGCGCCCAGGCGGCGAGCCTCCGGGCGATGCGCTCGGAGACCACCGCCAAGATGCGCGACGGCGGCGAGAAGCCGGCCTCCGACCTGGTCCGCGGCGACTTCGTCGTCGTGGTCGCCGGAGAGACGATCCCCGGCGACGGGACCG
>DAIQOT010000052.1:0-4285 GCA_036787695.1 Solirubrobacterales bacterium
ATCGGGGGACGGCCGCGCCCCGCCGTCAGTGCTGGTCGCGGTCGACGAGCCAGCGATTCCAGATGACCGCGACGTGGCGGGGGTTGTCGGGGTCGACCTTCACCGGGAGGGTTGTGCCGACCTCGAGGAGGTCGACCGGGCGAGCCGCGGGGAAGACGCAGTCGACCCGGTAGGGGACACCGCCGTCGGGCGGCTGGATGTCGAGCGGCATGCCCATCTTGAAGCGGTCCGCCGGGTCGGCCGTGGGGAGGGCGACGACGGTCGCGGTCGCCATCGTCCCGCGGCGCTGGAGGTCGAGCTCGTCCGAGTCGTCCATCGCGTGGTCGAGGTTCGCGAACGCCTCCTCGGGGGTCGGGACGTGGCCGATCCGGACGCCCGCGGCGACGCGCGCCTCCTGGGCTTTCACCCTCGCGTAGATCTCATCGCTCATTTCGCCCGAGGCGTGCATGCGCTCGACCCTTTCGGCGGGGCCGAGGATGTTGGATTTGATCGTCTGGAAGGCCGCCTCGTCGATTTCGCCCGCCGCGAGCATCCGTTCGGCGTTCTCCAGCCCCGGCGGTTTGGCGGTGGGGTCGTCGGTCAGCAGTCCGGGCGCCGCGGCGTCCGTGAGCTGCTGCGGGGTGGGGTCGGGAATGCCGTACTGGGGCGGGTCGTTCCAGTCGATCTGCCACTGGTGCCCCACCGTCTGGTCGCCTTCGCGGAGGCTGACGGCGATGTCGTCGCCCACCCGCGGCTCGTGCTTCAGCGGCGGCACGGACATGATCTCGGCCGTCTGCGTCTCCCGCCCACCGTAGATCGTGACCTCGACCGTCACCGCCGGTCCGACCTTCGACTTGATCGCGGTGATCCGCCCCCACTGCTCGTCGCGTTCGGAATGTTCCCGGCGCCCCTGGCGCGCCTCCGCCCCGTCGAGTCCGAAAGCCATCCGTGCCCGGTCGAGAAATCCCATATCTGTCTACTCCCCCGTGATCAGTGGACGTTGAATTTGAGCGTCGTCGGCTTGCCGCCGGCCGGGGTGGCGGTGAGGACGTAGGTCCCGGCCGGGAGGCCCTTCGGGGTCCAGGCGAGGCGGCGGTCCCCGGCGGTCGGCCCGCCCGGCAGTAGCGGCGCGTCATGGGCGGCGACCGGTCGCGTGCAGCGCTTGCCGGAGACGCCGTGCCGGGGGGCGACGCAGCGCTTGCCCGCCCGGACCCCCGCGACCTCGCGTTGCAAGCTGAACTTGACCGGGACCGCGACGTCGAGCGAGAAGGAGATCGTCGACTTCTTCCCGTCGCGCACCGCCTTCGGGGACAGCTTGAGCTTGTTCAGGACGACCTTCTCGTGCCCGGGACCAGGCCCCGGGAAGATCGTCCGCGTGGGGCCGCCGCCTAAGCCCGTCGGGCCGCCGCCGCTTGAGCCCGTCGAGCCGCCCGAGCCGGAGCCGCCCCCCGGCCCGCTCGGCGAACCGGGTTCTCCAGGTTCCGCCGGCGGCGGTTCCGGCTGGACCTCGAAGGCGCCGATGTCGCAGGGGGTGCCGCGAGGGTCGCCGCGCTGGTCTTCGGTCAGCGGCGCTCCGAGCGCGTCGACACACGCGGCTTCGCCGGCGTCGATCGCGGCGCTCCCCGGGAGCAACGCCATCGTCTCGGTCGGACCACCGTTCACCGCGAGCGGCCCGAGCCCAGCGGCCGTATCGACCAGATCGCCGGCGGCCGGTTTGGTCAGGCACTGGTGATGGTCCTCGAGATTGTGCCCGAGGCTGGTGAGGACGCCGCCGCTGGAGAAGACGCAGTTCTCGTGCCCCGGGTCCCCTTCGCCGTCGGCGATGATCGTGTCGCGGAGCGAGAGGGTCGCGCTGCTGAGAAGGAGGTTGCCGCCCTCGGTGGAACCCTTCGCGCCGACGGCGCCCGCCGCGCCGCCATGGCTGCCGGCCCCACCCGCTCCGGCGACCGAGGCGCCGGCTTTGTTGCCCGCGATCGTCACCGAGGCGAACTGGCCGGCCGCGCCATTGAAGAGCGCGATCGCACCTCCCTGCCCGCCGCCGCCGAAGCCGCCTTTGCCGCCGGCCTCGGCGACCGTGCCGCGCCCGCTGCCGCCGACTCCGCCCGTGCCACCGGCCGCCAGGTTGCCGGTGAAGGTCACGTTGGTCAGCTTCACCGACCCGTTCGAGAACAACCCGCCACCGCTCGCCGCTTCTCCCTGGCCGCCCGCGCCGCCCGTTCCCGAGTTGGCGCCGCCGGTCCCACCGGCCCCGGCCGGGCTGGTCTCCGCGAGGTTGCCGGCGATCAGCGTGTCGGTGACGACGATCGAGGATCCGGTGCCGGCATCGAGGCCTGCCCCGGCGACCGACCCACTTTCGCCGCCGGCACCGCCGATGCCGTTCATGCCGGCGTCGCCGCCATCCCCGCCGGTGCCGGACTGGGCGACGTTGCCGATGATCGCCACCCGGTCCAGGGTCACGGGGGCTTCCCCGACATTAATCCCCGCTCCGTCGGCAGCGCCACCACGACCGCCGGCGCTGCCGCCGTTTGCCCCGCCCGCCGCTCCGGCGCCGCCGTTGCCACCGACCAGCTTGTTGCCGGTGACGACGACTTCGGTGAGCGTCAGCGGCCCGGTGGTGTCGATGCCCGCGCCGTTCACGCCTTCGCCTTCTTTGCCTTCTTCTCCGGCCGTCGTCCCGGCCGCCCCGTCGGTGCCGACCACTTCACCGCCGGTGATCGTCACCCCGCTCATCGTCAACCCGACGCCGCCTTGGACTCCGATCACCCGGCTCGGTTGGCCGGCCGTGCCCGCTTCGATCGTCGTCGCGCCCGGACCGGCGCCGAGGATCGTGAGCTGCTTGGTGATGTTCAGCTGGCCGGCCGAGGACAGTTTGTAGGTGCCGGCCTGCAACTGGATCGTGTCGCCGGTTTTGGCGACCGAGATCGCCCCGCGCAACGAGCATCCGTTGACCGGAGCGGGCGGGGTGCAGTTGGTCGCCGGGGGAGGCCCGATCGGGTCGTCGAAGCGGTTCGGGCTATAGGTCGTCGCCGCGGCGGGAGCGACCAACACCGTAAGGATCGCGAGCACGCAAGCGAGCAGCAGTACGGGACGTCGGAAGGTGGCGGCCCGCATGGCCGCGATTTCTACATAAACGGGCGAGTCTTTTCAACAACTCAGTGAAGGTTGGCCCTTCGCCACGACTCAGTCGGCGTAGTTGTCGAGCAGCGCGCGGTCGGCCGGGGAGGTGCGGTCGCCGAGCGAGGCGGACTGGTGCCAGTAGGGGTAGAGGAGGGGAGGGCGGGAGATCTTCTCCAGGCGCTCGGTCTCCTCGGCGGTCAGCTCGAGCTCGGTCGCGGCGAGGTTGTCGGCGAGCTGCGACTCGTCGCGGGCGCCGACGATCAGCGAGGTGACGCCGGGTCGTCCCAGCAGCCAGGCGAGGGCGACCTGCGCCGGCACGCAGCCGTGGGCGTCGGCGATCTCGACCAGGACGTCGACCACGTCGTAGAGGTGCTCCTGGTCGCGGACCGGGAAGGGGTCGGTGGTCTTGCTCGCGCCGCGGGCTCCCTCGGGGGCGGGAGTGTCGCGGCGGTACTTGCCGGTCAGCCTGCCGCCGGCGAGCGGGCTCCAGACGAGGACGCCCGCGCCGCTGTCGATCGCCGCCGGGATCAGCTCGTACTCGGCGTCGCGGGACTCGAGCGAGTAGTAGATCTGCGAGGCGACGAACCGCTCGAGGCCCACCCGCTCGGCGACGCCCGCCGCCTTGGCGAGGTGCCAGCCGGAGAAGTTGGAGCAGCCGATGTAGCGGACCTTGCCGGAGCGGACGAGCGAGTCGAGCGCCTCGAGCGTCTCCTCCAGCGGCACCGAGCCGTCCCACTCGTGTACCTGCAGCAGGTCGATGTGATCGATCTGCATCCGCCGCAGGCTGTCCTCGCAGGCGGCGATCAGGTGGTGGCGCGACAGGCCCTGGTCGTTCGGCCCGGGGCCGGTGGGGAAGCGCGCCTTGGTCGCGACGAGCAGCCGGTCGCGCCGACCCTTCAGCGCCTCGCCGAGCACTTCCTCCGAGGCGCCGTCGGAGTACGCGTCGGCGGTGTCGACGAGGTTGATCCCCGCGTCGAGGCACAGATCCAACTGGCGCTGCGCGTCCGTCACCCCGATGTCACCGACGTCGGCGAAGCGGCCGCTGCCGCCGAATCCCATCGTGCCGAGGGTCAGTTCAGAGACGCGGAGGCCGGAGCGGCCGAGTTGGCGATAGCGCATGCGCGGCACTCTAGGGATGCGCCGCCCTGGCCCGCCGGCCAGTTTGCCTACGACTTGGCGGGTCGCGCCC
>DAIQOT010000052.1:4295-19119 GCA_036787695.1 Solirubrobacterales bacterium
TTCGGACGTGTTCGACGTCATCGCGATGATCGAAGCGGCGGGCGGGGTGTCGGTGGCGCTTGTGCGGCGCCTTTCGCGGCTTCGCGCAGCGATAGCCGCCGCCAACTTTCTTGACTCTCCGACTGCCCCCTTTGCACTTCGGCTTAGGCGCGACGGCGAGCGGGGCGGCGGCGGAGGGAGGCAGGGAGGGAGCCGGCGCCACGGACGTCGACGAGGTCGAGGTCGACGTCATCGGCGCCTGCGGCGGAGGTGGCGGTCCCAGCTGAGCGTCGATGTCAGTGACCACGGTCGGAGACGTGAGCGTGAGGACATCGGCTTGGGCCCACGTCGAGCCTTCATTCCAGTATCGCGTCGGGAAGCCGTCTGCTTCGGGTTTCAATGGCGGGAAGTAGTGGACGAATTCTTCTGCTTCGGGCGAGAAGACCACTTTGTACTGACCTCCCCGCAGCTTCCCGACGGCATAGGCGCCCGAGCCATTCGTCCGGGTGCATTTAGGGCCCTCAAATCTGTAGATGTCTTGCTGGAAGGCTTCTTCGGCCAACTCGAGGGCCGGCGCTACGCAGACCCGGATCCCCGCCAAGGGATGGCCGTCGAACGCGGCGGTGACGGAACCCTGGACTTCCGCGTCGGGCTTCAACTTCTGATCGGGGACCTTCGTCATGTGACCTTTTGACACGGACACCACTTCCGCCTGCACCAAGTCATTGAGTTCTTCGTCGAATCCGACGAGGCCTCCGTAGCTGCGGAAGTAGGGGAGTCGCGAGTGTTCCGGGAAGAACTGCAATCGGTATTCCGTTTCTTCTTCTCCGACCGCCCCGAGCCCGACGAGCAGGTATCGGCCCGCGGCGTCGGTAATCGCGCAGGACGGTTCGTGGTCTTCCCATTGGAAGTAGGCGCAGACTTCGACCCCCGCGAGGGGCGTGCCGTCGAGTTCGGAGATAACCCGTCCTTCGATCGAGCCCGCTTCCTGGAATTCGAAATCCACACCGGCCGTCCGCCCCGCGCCGACATGCACGGAGCCGCGGCCACCGCGGATGTAGTTCAAGCCGGTCCCGTGATGTGGCGAGAACATGACCGTGTATTCGCCTTCCGGCAACGAGTCGATCTCATAGGTGCCGTCGGACCCCGTCCACACGCATTGGCCGACCACCACGAATTCAGGTGCCTCGATGGCACATGCTTCGACCCCGGCGACAGGGGCGTGCGTGGGTGCGCCGGTGAGAGTCCCCGAGATCGAGCCGGTCGCGGCGAAGGCCGACGGCGCGGCGGCACCGCAAATCGCGAGCGAGGCGGCCACGGTCGCGGCGGCGAAGATCCTTCGGAAAGAGAAACCCTGAGAGGTCAAAGCGCGCTCAGTCTAGGTCACGAACTCAACGAGCGGCCGGCGACGGCGTCGTGGGTAGGCTCCGAATCATGAGCGCCGAGGAGCCGCGAATCGGAGTCGATCGGCCCGACGGTCGTGGCCGGACCGGCCTCGATCGGGTCGGGCGGGATCTCGATCGCAACCCCAATGTGGTCGTCCGCGACGTCGAGGTCACCTCCGACGGTTGGCACGTCCTCCGCCGCACCAGCCTGGACTACCGGCGGCGCGACGGCACCTGGGAAAGCCAGCATCGCGAGACCTACGACCGAGGCAACGGGGCGGTGATCCTGCTCTACGACGCCGAGCGGCGCACCGTGCTGCTCACCCGCCAGTTCCGCTTCCCCGCCTACGTCAACGACCACCCCGACGGGATGCTGATCGAGGCGGCCGCCGGGCTGCTCGACGACGACGACCCGGAGACCGCGATGCGCCGCGAGGCCCGCGAGGAGCTTGGGGTGGTCATCGGTGAGCTCGACCACATCTACGACGTCTACATGAGCCCCGGCTCGGTGACCGAGCGCCTGCACTTCTACGCCGCCCCTTACTCGCCGTCGGCGCGGATCGAGGCCGGAGGAGGGGTCGTCGCCGAGGGCGAGGACATCGAGATCGTCGAGCTCCCTTATGAGGAGGCGTTGGGGATGATCGACACCGGGCGGATCGTCGACGGCAAGACGATCATGCTGCTCTACTGGGCCGCCCTCCGCGGCCCGTTCGCCGGCGCCCCGACTCCCTAGTTCGAGCGGCGGCGGTCGAGCAGGCGGGTGAGCCGCAGGGCGACGCGAAGCTCGAGCTGTCGCTCGGTCACCGGCCGGCCGAGCAGCGTTTCGGCACGGCGGACGCGGTAGGCGACGGTGTTGGCGTGGATGCCGAGGCGGCGGCCGGCGTGGACGAAGCTGGAGCCCTCCTCGAGGAAGATCGCCACGGTCGAGGCGAGACGGACCGTTGCGTCGTCCCCGGCGGCGAGCGGGCCGAGCTCGCGGGCGGCGAAGCGCCGGGCGGCATCGGGGTCCTCGGCGAGCAGCGCCTCGAGCGCCAGGTCCGGATAGGTGGCGACGGCGCCGTCGCCATCGCCGCGCAGCTGGGCGACCCGGCGCGCCAAGAGCGCCTCGTGGTGGCTGAGGACGAAGCCCTCGACCCCCGGCGCCGGCGTCCCGACGGCGACCGAGAGGCCGCGCGCCCCGGTGCGGGGAAGGCGCAGGCGCGAGAGCTCTGGCTCGCTCCGCAGCCCCGCCCAGCAGGCGAGGTGCCTGCCCTCGGCGACGGTCAGCGGCGCCCCCGCGCCGAGCGACTTGGCGACCGCGGCCGCCACGCGCTCCATCCCCGCGAACATGCCGCCGGCGTCCCCGGGCCGCTCGCCGGACTCCTCGCTCCAGACGACGAAGCCGACGTGGACGCGGTCGAGCTCGTAGCCGAGCCGCAGGCTGACCGCGGCGGCGTCGACCGCGCCGGTGCCGGTGAGCAGCGCCCGCACCTCGTCGGCCCGGACCGCGGCCGCGCCGCGCACCCACTCGTCGCGCTCGCTGTCGTAGACGACGGTCAACCGGCGCTCGATCGCCTCGACGTAGGCGAATATCCAGGCGTTGAAGAAGGCCATCGCCTCGGCCAGGCGTTCGGCATCGTCGGTCGCCGCGCGCAGCCGTTCGAGGATAATCCCGCCGAAGACGCTCTGGGCGGCGCGGTAGGCGCGCTGCATCAGGCTCAGCTCGAGGCCGCGGACGACGTACTCCTTCGCGTATCCGATCGCCTCCGGCGGCGGCTGCACCGACCCGGGGTCGTCGCCTTCGCGCATCATCGACACGATCACCCCGAGGTTCGACCGCGCCGCCTGCAGCGTCCAAGGCCGCATGTCCTCGTCCAACTCGGGCAGATGCTCGTGCACGGTGTCGGCGAAGGTCGCCGCGATCTCGTCGATCTCCTGCCCGATCGTCTCGACGAGCACTTCGATCTCCCCGCGGCTGGCCGCGGGCGGCGAAACCATTCCCGGCGCCGGTCCCATCCCACCAATCTAGGACCTTTGTGTGCTGGGCACAAACAGAATGGTTGGGATCGTTTGCCGAAGACGACGACAACCCGCCCGCAGCCCCCTACATTCCCCCACAGGCTGCCGGGGGGCGGCCGCGGGGGAGCTGTTCGTCCGGAGGTGGCAGGGCGAGCAGCTCCCGCCTTTTGTTTCAGTCGCGCTGGATCTCAGACCGCCCGGATGAGGCACTGCACGGCGGAAGCTTGATTTCGATGGTCAAGCCCCCGCCGGGGAAGAAGACATCGGCCCAGGAGTACGAGGTGCGACCGTCGCCGCACCGAACCCGGCGGTAGGGAATTACGCGGACCCCGGTTCCACCAGGCCGCCGGCTTTCGGTGAATGTCATCGTCCTCCCGTGGGACCCGCGAGCCTTGTGCATGCCCCACTTGCTCCAGCGCATCCCCGTGACCGGGACTTCCACAAATTTCTTTCGGTTGCGGCGACCGGCGATGTCGCAGCTTTTCGGCTGCACCTCATAGGTGTAATGGCCGGTCCTCTTGTGGAAGCAAGGGAGAACGACTTTCGAATCTGACCCCTCGGCGGCGGACGCCGAGGACACCCAGACGAGAGAGGCCAGGCACAGGACGAGTAGCAATTTCGCCATGCTCATCCTCGGCTAGCGGGTGACGAGGCGCTCGAAGAGGTGTTGGAGCTCTTGCTCGGGGGAGTCGGTCAGGCCGGTGTGGACGGGGGAGGCTTGGATGACGGTGCTCGAGGGGGCGGTGAGGAGGCCGAAGCGCTCGGACTGGCTCAGGTTCGCCAGGGGGCCGGTGAGGTTGCGGCCCTCGGCGGTCACTACCAGTGCGTCGAGCCAGGTCTTGATCTGGGAGGGGGAGGCAGTGGGGGCGATCGCTTGGAGCCGGGACTCGTCGAGGTCGACGCGGGCGGCCAGGAAGCGGCGGGCGGGGGAGTGGAGGATGACGCCGGCGTTGAGGCTCTCGCCGCGCTCGACGTCGGGGACGACGCGGACGATCGCGTAGGAGAAGGGATCAGGTGAGGCGGGCACGTTCGGCTTCCTCGACGAGCTGGGGCGCGGCGGCGGTGCGGAGGGTGAGGTACTCGACGTAGGCCTCCGGTGGGTCCGCCACGAACCAGTCGGGCGGGACCAGGTCGACGATGTCGCGGAGGAGGTCGGGCGTGACCTTGGCGCGCAGGCGTTCGTCCGCGGCGGCGATCGGGCCGGCGACCGGCAGCAGGATGTGTTCGGCGATCTGCGGGAACGGCCGCGCCGCCTGCTCGGCCGGCTTGAGGCCGCCGTGCTGGTGGTAGAGGGCGGCGCCGTGGTCGATCAGGTTGAGCTTGCCGTCGTGGACGAGCAGGTTCGCGTTGCGCGGCGTGCGGTCGACGTTCGCGACGAGGGCGTCGA
The DNA here is from genome assembly GCA_036787695.1 of Solirubrobacterales bacterium. Classification (GTDB taxonomy): domain Bacteria; phylum Actinomycetota; class Thermoleophilia; order Solirubrobacterales; family 70-9; genus VAYN01. Next base: position 9,045 of record DAIQOT010000052.1, read on the forward strand.
ACCAGACGATCTCGGCGGCGAGGTCGGGCGCGGGCGGATCGTCCTGGCTCGGCGAGTAGGTCTCGGCGCCGCCGAGGAATTCGATTCCGAGGTTCAGCCCGACGCTGGCGAGCAGCAGCTCCTGGATCTCGGGGTCGGGCTCGCCGCGACCGATCCCGGCGTCGAGCTCGACCGTCACCAGCTCCGGCATCGGCAGGCCGAGCGCCCGCGCCAGCTCGCCCGCGATCACCTCCGCCACCAGCACCAGCGGACCCTGCCCGGCGCCGCGGAACTTGCCGACGTAGAGGCGGTAGTCGTCGGCCTCGAGCAGGGCAGGCAGCGAGCCGCCCTCGCGGAACGGCGTGACGTAACGGCTCGCGGCGACGGTTCGGAGTGGCGTAGGCACCGGCGCAGCCTAAAGCGGATTTCACGACCAAGTCGATTGACGAAGCCGACTAAGGGTGGGTTAATCGGCGGCATGAGGTCATCGATCCTCGGCCTGACGTGCGTCGCTGCCTTTCTCGGACTCGGGGTCGCGAGAGCCGGCGCGCCGCCCCCGTCGGTGGTGGTGGAAGGAGCGATCAGCGTGAGGGAGCCCTGCGTCGTCTTCGGGCAGAAGATCGGCTTCGACGGGGAAGGGTTCGCGCCGCGGACGCCCGTCCATGTGTATCTCTCGAGTGGGCGGTACAGCCTGCCGGGCACGGAGCCGGAAGTGACGATCAGGTCAAGCGTCGGAGGCAAGGTCCACGGGTCTTTGCCGACGCTCGAAGGAGGCGGGGGCGGCGAGGAGTGGGAGTGGATCCAGCGGGCCGTCTTTGCCTACGGGCTCAACCGGGGCGGGGAGCACGAGGGCCGGTCCTTCGACCTCGTCGTGGTCGGCACCAGGTCGGTCTGCCGGACGCTCGGTCGCGAAGCTTCCTGACCAAGTCGGTTTTCTTAATCGAGTTTGGGGTAGTCGCCACCGGCAATGTGGAGGGCATGGGTTCGATGAGGGTGCTTCGAGGGCTGGGCGTCGCGGTCGCGGCGGTCTGTCTGCTCGCGCTGGTCCTGGCCGGGCCGGCGTCCGCCGCCGGCCGGGTTCCGCACCGGACGGGGAAGCCGTCGCTGAGCTTCGAAGTCGCCGTCATCGTCGGTAACCGGCAGATCCTCGCGACCGGCAACGCGCACCCGGTCCCGGCGCGGGGGCGGGTCGTCCTCCAACTCCGACGCGATGGCGCTTGGCACCAGCTCGGCCAGACGCCGTTGACCGGACACGGCGCCTACTGGGTCCGCGCCGTCGTCCCCGCCGGGATCGACGAGGCGCGGCTGAGGGTGACGCTCTACGAGGGCAAGCGCCAACGGGCCGTCTCCCCGGCCCGCTCACTGCGCCTCGAGCAGCCGACCTCGCCGTCGACCCCGACCGGCCCCGGGGTACCGAGCACCACCTCATCCCCGCCTGCCGTCTCCCCGCCTGCCGTCTCCCCGCCCGGCGTCTCCGAAACGCCCGGCGCCACCGAACCGCCCGGCCACTCCGAACCGCCCGTGACCGAACCGCCTACCGAACCTCCCACTGAACCGCCCGTCACGGAACCGCCCTGTACTCCCGCGGCGACCTCGGCGGGATCGCCGGCCGCCGCGCCCGCCGGCCCGCTATCGGCCGAATCGCTGATGGCGACGATCGAAAAATACGCCTCGCATCCCAACCACCTCAGCGGCACCGCCGAATCGGCCGCGGCGGAGAGCGAGTTCACCGGGGCGCTCGCCGACGCCGGCCTCAAGGTCTGCGAACAGGCCTTCACCTTCCCGCGCTTCACCCCGACCGCGGTCGGCCTCTCGGTCGGAGGCACCGCCGTCCCCGCGGCGGCGATCGCGCCGCTCCTCTACTCCGGCGCCACCGGGCCGGCGGGGACGACCGCGCCGCTCTTCTACATCGGCGAAACCGAAAACAAAGAAACCGTCACCTTCACCAAAGCCCAGGTCGAAGGCAAGATCGTCGTCGCCAAGATCCCGTACCAGACCAACTCGAAAGCGCTCGGCCTCGACCCGGCGATCGAAGCCGCGGTCGAAGATGACGCGGCGGGCTTCGTCGCCGTCACCCAGGCGGTCGGCAACTTCCCGAAGTGGGAAGACACCAACGCCCGCAACGGGACCGGGACGCTGCCGGTGTTGTCGGTCGGCAAGGCCTCCGGCGAAGCGGTCATCACCGCGGCCGAAGCCGGGGAAACCGCGACGCTGACGCTCGCCGCCGAACACACCGGGCTCTCCTGCGACCGCGACGTCTGGGGCGAACTCGAAGGCGCCGACCCGAGCCGCCGCGTCTACGTCGGCGTCCCCGTCTCCTCCTATACGCCCTCGGCCTCCGAACACGGGACCGGCTACGCGATCGTCGTCGGCCTCGCCCGCCTCTACGCCTCGCTGCCGAAGTCCCAGCGCCCCGAGACGCTCGTCTTCGTCGGCCTCGGCGGCCACGAAATCGGCTGGCTCGGCCTGCAGGCGCTGCTCGCGAGCCCGGAGGGCAGCTACCTGAAAGAAGCCGACGCCTACATCCACCTCGGATCGGCGCTCGGCGCCCCGGAAGCCAAAGAAGAACCGGCCGGCAGCGGCACGATCGTCACCTCGACCGCCCCCGACAAAACCGGCCGCCTGCACGACAGCGAAAACCCGCTGCTCGTCCCTGGCGTGATCGAAGACTTCAAAGCCGCCGGCGCCGAAGCGCCGGAAACGCCGCCGTTCACCGCGAGCGGGGGAGAGCAGACGAACGCCTTCGCCGCCGGGATCCCGACCGCCTCCTTCAGCGGCGCCAGTCTCTTCTTCCACACCGCCGGCGACACGCCGAGCACGATCGACCAGTCGATCCTCACCCGCCAGGCCGACGCCTTCCGCCGCGTCCTCGACCGCATCACGGCGATCCCGGCCGGGCAGCTGAAGGCCGAAAACTCGGTCGCCGCCCAGCACGGCGCCGAAATCGCGGCGAACGGCGAAGCCGCCAAGCGCACCCCCGCCAACCCGACCCTCGGAGCCGTCCGCAAAACCGCGAACGCGCTCGCCGAAGGCGGCGTCGGCGGCCCCGCCGCGACCCCGGTCGCGGCCTGCAACTGATTCAAGGCCGGTTGAACCAGATCCGCCGTACTTTGTTGACATGAGCGATCGACAATTGAAATTCGGTGCAATCCTGCACGGCGTCGGCGGGCAGGGACAGCAGAACACCTGGCTCGACCCGGAGATCCCCGGCGACGCCAGCGTCGACGTTTCGTGGCACGTCGCGAGGGCCCAGCAGGCCGAGGCCGCGGGCTTCGACCTCGTCTTCATCGCCGACAGCCAGTTCATCACCGCCGACTCGCCACCCCACTTTCTCAGCCGGCTCGAGCCGCTGACCCTGCTTTCGGCGATCGCCGCCTCGACCGAGAAGATCGGCCTGGTCGCGACGATCACGACCTCCTACACCGAGCCCTTCCATGTCGCCCGCCAGGTCGCCTCGCTCGACCTGATCAGCCGCGGCCGCGCCGGTTGGAACGTCGTCACCAGCATCGACCAGGGGACGGCGACGAACTACAACCGCCAGGACCACCTCGACTACGCCACCCGCTACAGCCGCGCGCTCGAGCACGTGACGGTCGCGCAGGGCCTCTGGGACTCCTACGAGGACGACGCGTTCCCGCGCGACAAGGAGGCGGGCGTCTTCTTCGATCGCACCCGCCAGCATGAGCTGAACCACGTCGGCGAGCACTTCTCGGTCGCCGGGCCGCTCAACGTCGAGCGCTCGCCCCAGGGCCGCCCGGTGATCTTCCAGGCCGGCAACTCCGAGGAGGGGCGTGACCTGGCGGCGACGGTCGGCGAGGGGATCTTCACCCACGCCCACTCCTTCGAGGAGGGCCAGGCCTTCTACGCCGAGATGAAGGAGCGCGCCGCCGCCAAGGGGCGCAACCCCGACGAAATGGTGATCATGCCCGCGCTGCTGCCGACGATCGGCGACACCGACGAGGAGGCCCACCAGCTGAAGGAGGCCCGCGAGGGCGCCAAGGACTTCACCAAGCAGCTCGCCGACTTCAGCCGCGCCTACGGCCAGCACGACTTCACCCAGTACGACCCCGATGGCCCGTTCCCGTTCGAGGTGGCCGAGTTCGCCGCCCGCGGCGGACGCACCGCGAGCGCCAAGGCCGAAGAGGTCGCCCGCGAGCAGGGACTGACCCTGCGCGAGACCGTCATCTACGCCGAACGCGCCTTCCGCACTGGATTCGTCGGCTCGCCGCAGACCGTCGCCGACGAAATCGAGCGCTGGTTCCTCGGCGGCGCGGCCGACGGCTTCATGTTCATGGTCAACGTCCCCAGCGAGTTCGCCCGCTTCACCGACGAGGTGCTGCCGATCCTCCGCGAGCGTGGCCTCGCCTCATCGGGCTACCAAGGGAACACCCTCCGCGATCACCTCGGCCTCGCGATCCCGGAGAATCCGCACACGGCCGCTCGGTTGACCGAGGCCCGCAGCGCGCAGTAGATAGGGGCGCCTCTGCCGACGCGGCGGTCGCTCATGTGGCGCTCGCCCCACGCGCCGGTCGCCAATAGGTTGCTCGCATGTCGCGCGAGCGTCGAGTGGTTCCCCGGTTGGTCGCCTTCGTCGCCCTGGCGGCGGGGATCGCGGCCGTCGTCCTGGTCGCGCTGTCCCTGGGAGGAGGGGACGATGGTTCCGGGACCGGTTCGGGTTCCGGGACGTCCCCGCACTCGCAGCGGCCCTCGCGGATCGACCTCCCGACGATCGCGTCGGTCCGCAACGCGAAGCCCCAGCCCGACTGGCAACCACACCTCGGTGCGGTGCCGATCCTGCGCTACCACGTGGTCGGCAGTCCGCCGCCGGGCACGTCCGAGCTCGAACTCTTCGTCACGCCGGGGGACTTTCGCGCGCAGATGGAATGGCTGGGAGAGCACGGCTACGAAGCGGTCGGGCTCGAAACGGTCGAGCGGGCCTGGTTCGCCGGCGGCACGCTGCCCGCGAAGCCGATCGTCCTCTCCTTCGACGGGATCCGCGGCCGTCTGCTCGGCGTCGTCGTGCCCGAACTGCGGCGGCGCGGTTGGCCCGCCGATCTGGTCCTCGACACCGAAGCGCGGCCGCTGCGGCTCGCGGCGGTCGCCAAGCTGCTCGCGCTCGGCTGGGACGTCGAGCCCTCAGGCCGGGAACCGGCGGCGGCCCGTCGCTTAGTCCGCTCCCGCCTCCCGACGCCGACGAAGAACTTCGCCTTCCGCCACGGCAACTCGGCGGGGCCCGACACCCCGACCCTGGAAGCCGCCGGCTACAGCGGCGCGACCGCGCCCGGCGGAGGCTTCGCGCGACCGTCCCACCGCTTCGACCTGCCGCGGATCACGATCTTCAACGAGAGCGAGATGGACGGCTTCGCCGAAGCGATCCGCAGCCACGGCGAAGGCGTCGGCGCCTAGCGCCCCGCCGAGTGAGTTCGCACTTTCCCGCGCATACCGCGGGTTTCTGCGAACTCACCCGAACGAAGGGCCAATATGCGGGTGGCCGTCCATCTTGATGCGTGGGTAGGTTTCGGCGGATCGGCGGCGTGGGTAGGCAGTGCCGCTTATTCGCCAACGCATATGAAGGGACAGCACATGGGTCGAGTCCGGAGGGCCATCGCCATCGCCACCGTCGGGAGCTTCGTCTTCGCCGCGCTGGTGCTTCCAGGTGTCGCGAGCGCCAAACCGCCGGCCGGGACCCAGAAGTCGAAGGTGTTCGGGGGCACTCCGACCGTCGGCGCGCTGTTCGAAAGCGCCACCAGCGGCAAGCACTTCTGCACCGCCAGCGTCGTCGCCAGCCCCGGGGGCAACGTGCTGATCACCGCGGCCCACTGCATCCAGGGCAACGCGAAGGGACTGTCGTTCGCGCCCGGATTCCACGATGGCACCGCGCCGTTCGGGCGCTGGACGGTGACCGGCGCCTACTTCGACCCGGCGTGGATCTCGGAAGGGAACACGACCCGCGACTTCGCCTTCCTCACCGTCGCCCCCAAGACCCTGCGGGGGATTCCGACCGAGATCCAGACCGTGACCGGCGCCAACGTGCTCGCCACCAAGCCGACCACCGGCGAGTCGGTCACCGTGCCCGCCTACCCCGACGGCCAGGCCAAGGTGCCGATCACCTGCACGGCCAAGGTCTACTTCGAAGGCATCTACCCGGCGTTCAACTGCAACCCCTACATCGGCGGCACCAGCGGCTCGCCGTGGCTCGCGCCCACGCCGGAAGGCGTCAAGGTCGTCGGCCTGATCGCGGGTCTGCACCAGGGCGGTTGCTACACGTACACCTCCTACAGCCCACCGCTCGGCAGCGACGCCCGCGCCGTCTACAACCGCGCCGTGGCCGGCGCCAAGCCCGAAATCGGCCCCGACCCCGGCTCCGACGGCTGCAGCACCGGCCTGTAGGTCGACCCGACAGGCGGCCCCTCCGCTCGGGGTCGCCTGTCACATATTTCGGCGTCGCTTCGTCTCCCTTATATGGAGCAGAAAGAGAAGGCGCAGCGATTCGCACAGCTACATGAGGACGGCATGCTGGTCCTGCCGAACGCCTGGGACGCGGGCAGTGCGGTGATCATCGCGTCGGCCGGCGCGCAGGCGATCGCCACGACGAGCGGCGGGGTCGCCTGGTCCGCCGGGCGCCCCGACGGCCAGGCCCTGAGCCGCGACCAGATGATCGAGCGGGTGAAGGGCATCGCCGAGGCGGTCGATCTCCCCGTCACCGCCGACGTCGAGGGCGGCTACGGCCCGGGCCCTGAGGACGTCGCCGCGACGGTTGAGGCAGCGATCGCCGCCGGCGTCGTCGGGGTGAACATCGAGGACTCGAGCGCCCACGGCGGGCCGCTCTTCTCGGCCGCCGAGCAGGCGGCGCGGCTGAAGGCGGGATCGGAGGCCGCCGCGGCGGCCGGGCTGCCCGAGCTGGTGATCAACGCCCGCACCGACGTCTTCCTCTACGGGATCGGCGAGGAGGAGGGGCGGCTCGCCGAGGTGACCCGGCGCGCCGAGGCCTACGCGGAGGCGGGCGCGACCTCGCTCTTCGTCCCGGGCCTCCTCGACCTGGCGGTCCTCGAGCGGCTGGTGAAGTCGACGCCGCTGCCGATCAACGCGATGGCGGGACCGGGCGCGCCGTCGATCGCGGACCTGCAGCGGGTCGGCGTGCGCCGGGTGTCGCTCGGCACGGCGCTCGCCCAGGCCGCCTACGGCATCACCCGACGCGTCGCCGCCGAGGCGCTCGAGAAGGGCACCTTCGAGGCGCTCGCCGGCACCCCCGCCTACGGCGAGGTCAATTCCTCCTTCCCACGATGAGGAGAGCCGCCGCCGCTTTGTAGGCCCCTACAGCCTCGGCGCCCCCACCTTGGGCGCGGAGGGGATCGCCTCCTTAGCCTCGGCACGATGCGAGCGATCGAGATCTTTCAGACGACCGGGCCGGCCGAGGGACTGCGGTTGGCGGACCGTCCCGACCCCGAGGTGAACCCCTACACCGGCGAGCCGGGCGTGGTGATCGAGGTGGAGGCCGCCGGCGTCGCCTTCCCCGAGGTCCTGCAGAGCTGGGGCAAATACCAGGTGCAGCCGGACCTGCCGTTCGTGCCGGGATCCGAGGTGTCGGGCACGGTGCGCTCGGCGCCCGCGGGCAGCCGGCTCGAGCCCGGCCAGAAGGTGATGTCGTTCTGCATCCTCGGCGGCTGGGCGGAGGTCGCGATGGCGCCCGACTACATGACCTTCCCGCTGCCCGACGTCTTCGACTTCGCCGAGGGCGCCGGTTTCGTCACGAATTACCACACGGCCTGGTTCGGGCTGGTCCAGCGCGGGCGGATGGTCGCCGGCGACTGGGTGCTGGTCCACGGCGCCGGCGGCGGGCTCGGGATCGCGGCGGTCCAGGTCGCCGAGGCGGCCGGCGCGCACGCGATCGCGGTGGTCTCCAGCGACGAGAAGGAGGCGGCCGCGCGCGCCGCTGGCGCCTCCCACGTGGTCCGTTCCGACGGCGCGTGGAAGGACGAGGCGAAGGAGCTCAGCGGCGGCGGCGTCGACATCGTCTTCGACACCGTCGGCGGCGACCGCTTCACCGACAGCCTGCGCTCGCTGCGCGAGGAGGGCCGCGTCGTCGTCGCGGGCTTCGCCGGCGGCGAGATCCCGACCGTCAAAGTCCACCGCCTGCTGCACAACAACGTCGAGATCATCGGCGCCGGCTGGGGCGCCTACATGGTCCCCAAGCCCGACGCGGTGCGCGCCGCCGGCGCGGCGCTCGAGGTGCTCCGCGAGTCCGGCCCGCTGACGCCGCCGATCGGCGGCCGCTTCGCGATGGAGGACGCGGGCAAGGCGCTGGAGCTGATCGAGGGCCGCGGCGCGGTCGGCAAGCTCGTGCTCGAAGTCGGCAACGGCAGCTAGCGCCGTCGGGAGGGTCGCGCGATGAGGGCGGTCGAGTGGGAGGGCCCCGGCCGGCTGCGCCTCGCCGAGCGTGACGAGCCGCGCGCCGACCCCGGCCAGGCGGTCATCGCCGTCGTCGCCTGCGGGATCTGCGGCTCGGACCTGCACAGCTACCGCGACGGGTTCGCCGCCCGCCCCGGCCAGGTCCTGGGACACGAGTTCGTCGGCACCGTGGTCGAGGCGCCCGGGGTGGAGGGGCTCGCGGTCGGCGAGCGGGTCGTTGTCCGGCCGCTGATCCCGTGCGGCGAGTGCGACGCCTGCCGGCGCGGCGATCCCCAGCTCTGCGCGCGGGGCCTCGAGCTCGGCATCGGCTACGCCTTCGACGGTGCCTTCGCCGACCGCGTCCTCGTCCCCCGAGCCGTGGTCGGGCTCACCGTCTTCCCGCTGCCCGACTCGGTCGACGACCGCGCCGCCGCGCTGGTCGAGCCGCTCGCCGTGGCCTGCCACGCCGTCCACCGCGGCCCGGACCCGCGCGGGCGCGAGGCGCTCGTCCTCGGCGCCGGGACGATCGGCCTCGGCGTCGCCGCGTTCCTGCGGTTGGGCGGGGCGAGCGTGATCGTCGTCGACCCCTCGCCACTGCGGCGGGAAGCGGCGATCTCACTCGGCGCCAGGACCGCGCTCGACCCCGCCGCCGAGCAACCGCCGGCCGACTCCTTCGACCTCGTCTTCGAGTGCGCCGGGGCCGATGCGACGATGGCGGCGGCGATCCGCGCGGTCCGCCCGACCGGCACGGTCGTCGTCTCCGCCCTCTTCGGCCGCCGGGTGGAGATCTCGCCCGACCGTTTCTCGGTCAAGGAGGGGGCCCTGGTCGGCGCCTTCGGCTACCGCGACGAGTTCCCCGAGGTCATCGAGGCCCTGGCGAGCGACGCGATCAACGCCACCGCCCTGGTCTCCCACGAGCTGCCGCTCGACCGGATCGACGAGGCCTTCCAGATCCAGTCCGACGCCACCGAGTCCCTGAAGGTCCTCGTCCGCCCGTAGGCACAGGCCACTGGACACTTTTCGTCCTATGGCAACAAAAAGTGTCCAGCGACGGGTGGCCTAGGCCTGGTAGGAGCCGCCGTCGATGCCGAGCGCCTGGCCGGTGATCGCGCCGGCGCTGTCGCCGCAGAGGAAGGCGACCAGCGCGGCGACCTCGGCGGGCTCGATCATCCGGCCGAGCGGCTGGCCGCGGAGGAAGCTCTTGCGGACGTCCTCGACGGGACGGTCCTGGCGGGCGGCGACCGCGGCGGCCTCGGCCTGGACCATCTCGGTGTCGACCCAGCCGGGGACGACGCCGTTGACGGTGATCCCGTCGCGGATCAGCTCCACCGACTGCACGCGGGTCAGTCCCAGCAGCGCGTGCTTGCTCACGGTGTAGGGGGCGGAGGTGGGGACGCCGAAGCGCGAGTAGAGGCTGAGGATGTTGACGATCCGGCCCCAGCCCGCGGCGCTCATCGCCGGGATCACCCCGGCCGAGACCTGGAGGGCGCCGGTCACGTTGACCTGCATCGACTCGTTCCAGTCCTCCAGGGCGAGGTCGGCGACGCGGCCGGTGCGGGAGATCCCGGCGCAGTAGACGAGGATCTCGACCGGCCCGCCGAGTACCTCCGCCGCGCGCCCGCCGAGTGCCGCGCATTTGGCGGGGTCGGCCATGTCGGCGCCGAGTGCGACGATCTCACCGCCCGCCTCACCGCGCGGCCCGGCGGCC
>DAIQOT010000221.1:0-6475 GCA_036787695.1 Solirubrobacterales bacterium
CGGGTCGGGGGCCGGCGGCGGGCTCAGTTCGTCTTCGAACCAGTCGTCGCTCGTGACCCCTTCCTTACCATGGAAGTGCTCTACCCCCGGCTGCTCCGGACGCGCGAACAGCCGCCCGAGAAGGCCCGGCTTGCGCTCGCCCTTGGCGCGCAGCTTCTCCTCGGCGCCGTCCTGGTCGGCGGGCAGCCAACCGGCCTCGGCGGCGCGATCGGCGCAGAGCGTGCAGACCTCGTGCCTGCCCTCGACCGAGACGAAGGAATGCACCCTCTCGCCTTTGAGAATCGTCCTTCCACAGACGGCGCAGGTACCTTCGAGGCTCACCCGGGTCAAGTTAGCAGCGGGCACAGGTCATTCGCAAAGAGCGAACACCCGCGGAGGCGATTTGAAATCAGGCTTGCCGAAATCGCGTCGCCCAAACCTGGTCCTGGGGCCGTCCGGGCGCGCCCGGATGCCGCTCAACCCGTCTGCAGATGGGACTTCAGCCGCATCACGGCCTTCGTGTGCAACTGCGAGACGCGCGACTCGGTGACCCCGAGGACCTCGCCGATCTCGCGCAGGGTCAGGTTCTCGTAGTAATAGAGAGCGACGACGAGCTGCTCGCGCTCCGGCAGCGATCCGATCGCCTCGGTCAGCCGGTCCTTGACCTCGTTGGAGGCGAGCGCCTCCTGCGGGTCGGCCGCGCCGTCGTCGGCGATCGTGTCGAGCAGGCTGACCTGGTCGCCGGAGGAGTCCGACACCGTCCACAGCTCATCGAGCGCGTAGACCGACGAGTTGGCGATCTCGAGGAGCGCGCTCTGCAGCTCGCTCTCGGTCATCCCAAGTTTGTCGGCGAGCTCGACCTCGGTCGGCGCCCGCTGCAGCTGGTGCTCGAGTTTGGCCTGGGCCTGTTCGATTTCGCGGGCGCGCGAGCGCACCGAACGCGGCACCCAGTCGAGCGAGCGGAGTTCGTCGATGATCGAGCCGCGGATGCGGGTCATCGCGAAGGTCTCGAATTTGATCCCGCGCTCCGGCTCGAAGCGCTCGATCGCGCCGATCAGCCCGACCAGCCCGTAGGAGATGAGGTCGGCGTCCTCGACGTGGGACGGCAGCCCGGCGCCGAGCCGGCCCGCGACGAACTTCACCATCGGCGAGTAGGCGACGACGAGCCGCTCGCGCGCGGCCCCGTCTCCCTGCTCTTTGTAACGGCGCCAGAGCTCCCGAAGCTCGACCTCCTTCACGCCCGTCTCCATCGCCATCGTCAGAGTCTACTTTCGTTTGCAGGGATTTTCGTCATGACCCGTTCAGGCTCGTGGGTGGCTGTTGGAGTAGGTGTCGCGCAGGCGCGCGGCGTCAACTCGCGTGTAAACCTGCGTCGTCGAGATCGAGGAGTGGCCAAGCAACTCCTGGATCGTACGCAGATCTGCGCCACCCTCAAGCAGGTGCGTCGCAAAAGAATGTCTAAGTGAATGTGGCGATACACCGCCGATTGACGACACATTCGCGACCCAGATCCGCAGGCGTCGCGTCACATCGGAGTTCGAAAGGCGCCGGCCGCTCTTGCTGAGGAACAGGGCGCGCTCGCGCGGATCGTCGGCGAGCGGGCGCCGGCCGCGCTGGAGATAGCGTTCGACCGCTCGCCGGGCGGGCTCGCCGACCGGCAGCAGGCGCGTCTTCGAGCCCTTGCCCAGCACCCGCAGCTGGTCCTCTTCGAAGTCGAAGGAGTCGATGTCGAGGTTGACGATCTCCTCGCAGCGCAGGCCGCAGGAATAGGCGAGCTCGAACATCGCCCGGTCGCGCAGCTCGAGCGGCGTCCGCGCCGGGATCCCCTGCAGCAGCATCCGCATCTGTTCGCCGGTCAGCACCTGGGGCAGCTTCTGCGGCTTCTTCGGGCTGGAGACGAGCTCGGCCGGGTTGCCGCCGATCTGCTCGGTGCGGACGAGGAAGTCGTAGAAGCCGCGGATCGAGGCGAGGTGGCGGGCAACGGTGGTCGATGCCTTGCCCTCGGCCGAGAGCGAGGCGGCGTAGCGGCGCACGTCGCGGTGGCGGAGGTCGCCGGGGCTCAGGCGGAGCGCCTTCGCCCAGGCGGTGAAGGCGGCGAGGTCGACGCCGTAGGCGCGGCGGGTGCGCTCGGCGGCGCCACGCGTCCGCAGGTCACGGTCGTATCCGGCGAGAGCCACATCCCAGTTCACGGATGCCCCATTCGCTCTCGATGCGTCACTCCCTGCGCCGGCCACCGTGTACACCTACCCGAACAAACGGTCGGATGCACGCAAAACACCCGCAATTACCCAATAAAGACGGGAGTCCCTACCTCAACTTCGTCATACAGCTCTTCCACGTCAGGTATGGACATTCGGACGCATCCGTGTGAGGCGGCGCTGCCGAGGCTGGCGGTCTCTTCGGTGCCGTGGATCCCGGCGCCTTCGTAGATCGCCATCCAGCGCGCCTTGATCGGGTTATCCGGACCGGGCGGGATCGTCTGACCGGCGAGGTCCCCGGCCCAATCGGATTCCGGCACGTGCCAGGTCGGGTTTTCTTCCATCCATTCGATCGCGTAGGTGCCTTCCGGCGTTTCCAGCCCTTCCTGGCCGACCGCGACGGTGTAGGTGCGGGCGAGCTCGAGGTTCTTCCAGAGGCGCAGGGTGAAGTTGGCGCGGTCGAGGGTGAGGTAGGACGGGTAGCGCGCCGCGACTTCCTCCGTGGTGACCGCCGGGGCGGTCTCGTGGACGTGGGCGCGGACGGTGCGGGGCGCGTCGCCGACGACCGCTTCGTTCAGCTCGCTCGTCAGGAGGACGTCACGCAGCTTGCGCCCCGGCTCGGAGGCGACGATTTCGAGCGCGTCGGCGTCGGGCCGCACCGAGGCGCTGCGCGCTTCGCGGTCGAGGTCGGCGGCGACGTGGCGGACGAAGCGGTTGACGGCGCTGCGCGAGTAGGCGAGCTGGGCGGAGACCTCGACTTCGAGCTGGTCGCCGCCGAGGTAGCGGCCGAGCCGGGTCGGCAGGTCGCCTTCGCGGCTCAGGCGCACGGCCTGGTCGACCGCGGCGCCGACGTCGGCGCGCAGCTTCAGCTTCGGCGCGGGCAGTGCCCAGGTGCGCTCGCGGTAGACGGTGCGGAGCGGCCGGTCGAGCGGTCGCAGCAGCGCCCGGCGGACCTTCGCCTCGGCGTCGTCGGCGTCCATCCCACCAACGTCGACACCCTCGATCGTCACCCCGTCGGCGATCTTCCCCTCCTGCGAGTGGTCATAAAGCAGCGCCCCTACCACCAGGACGGCGGCGAGAAGCACGGCGGCGATTCCGGCGATAACGGTTTTTCGGCCCATCGCTGTCCCCACAGCTCCGGTCGTTGGACGGAGCGGCAAAGTGTAGGCAGTCGTCGCGACGGCTCGGCCGGGAGGCCGGTCGGCGCAAGACGGCGGCCGCTTTACCGCCCCGGTAGCCGGATATGTTTCGACCCATGCAGTCGAAGGACGAAATTCGCGCCGAGGTCTGGAAGGCGATGGAGGAGCAGGGCGTGTCCCGGTTCCCCGGCGCCGAGGGGCGGATCCCGAACTTCGCCGGCGCCAAACTGGCGGCCGAGAAGCTCGCCGGGCACCGGCTCTGGAAGCGCGCCGTGGTCGTCAAGGCCAACCCGGACTCGCCGCAGACCCACGCGCGGCGCCTCGCGCTGGAAGAAGGCAAGACGGTGATCATGGCCGTGCCGCGGCTGCGCGACCCGCATCCCTTCCGCGTCCTCGAACCGAAGCAGCTGTCGAAAAAAGCGCTCCAGGAGGCGGCGACGATCAAGGGCGCGCTCAAGCACGGTCAGATCGTCGCCCTCGACGACCTGCCGGAGATCGACTTCGTTCTCAGCGGCTCGGTCGCCGTCAACCTCAGTGGCGCCCGGGTCGGTAAAGGCGGCGGCTACCACGACCTCGAGTACGGGATCCTCGTCGAGGCGGGCAAGATCGACAGCCACGTCACCGTCGGCACCACGGTCCACCCGATCCAGATCGTGCGCCAGCACTTGATGGTCACCGACCACGACCTTCCCTGCGACCTGATCGCCACGCCCCGCGCGGTGATCGACATCGAGCGCCAGTACGACCGCCCCCGCGGCATCCTCTGGGACCACCTCCAGCCCCCCCAGATCCGCGAAGTTCCCGTGCTCGAACGCATGGGCTACGCCTGAGCGCCGCGCCTTTTATTAGGTCGACCGAGTAGCCTCGTCGGATGGACTTTGACTTCCGCTTCCGCAATGCAACTGGCAAATGGGAGTCGGTCGGTCATCGAAAAGCCGCCGACTGGCAGACGGCCCTCGAGGGTCTTCGCGAAAAGACGCCGGGCGGATTGCGCCCCGGGCGCTACATGTCACGGCCGCGTGGCCGGCAGAAAGACTGGGATCTCTTCTCCCTCGACAGGGACGGGGAAATCAGTACCTCCGCGCATGGCGAGGCGCCCGAGCCGAGCGCGACCCCCGCCAAGAACCAGTGGCTGCGCTAGTCGCGCGCCACTAGCTGCTCGTCGCCAGGTCGCGCCGCCGGCGCGTCAACTCGTGACGGCGCCGTGCGCCGCTGAGGACACGGTCGCCGCGTACTTCGCCATCACGCCGCGCTGAAGCTCCGGCGGGTGCGCGGGTGGGTCGTAGGCCGCGATGCGCTCGTTGATCACGTCGTGCGGTAGGTCGATCTCGAGCTTGCGCTCGTCGATGTCGACGGTGATCTGGTCACCCTCCTGGATCGCCGCGATCGGTCCGCCCTTCGCCGCCTCTGGGGCGACGTGGCCGATCATCAGCCCGCGGGTCGCGCCGGAGAAGCGGCCGTCGGTGACCATCGCCACCGACTCGCCGAGCCCCTCCCCCACGATCGCCGCGGTGACCTGGAGCATCTCGCGCATGCCGGGGCCGCCGACCGGTCCCTCGTTACGGATCACGACGATGTCGCCGGGTTTGATCTGTTGGTTCTTGACGGCGCGGAAGCAGGCCTCTTCGGACTCGAAGACGCGGGCCGGGCCGGTCTGCTTGCGGCGCTCGGTGCCGGCGACCTTGACCACCGAGCCTTCCGGGGCGAGGTTGCCGCGCAGGATCGCGAGGCCGCCTTCGGGCTTCAGCGGTGCGTCCACCGGCAGCACGACTTCCTGGCCGGGGGCCTCGGTCGCGCTTTCGGCGACCTCACCGATCGTCTGGCCGGTGACCGTGATCTGGTCGCGGTGCAGGAGGCCGGCGTCGTCGAGGCGTTTGAGGATCACCGGCACGCCGCCCGCCGCGTAGAGGTCGGTGGCGACGAAGCGGCCACCCGGTTTGAGGCTCGCGTAGAGCGGCGTCGCGCGGGAGATCCGCTCGAAGTCGTCCATCTGCAGCTCGATGCCAAGCTCGTGGGCCAGCGCGATCAGGTGGAGCACGCCGTTGGTCGAGCCGCCCGAGGCGCAGACGGTGGCGATCGCGTTTTCGAGCGACTCCTTGGTGATCACCTTGCTCGGCGTGATGTCCTCGCTGAGGACGCGGATCACCAGCTCGCCGACTTTCTCGGCGACGGTCGACTTGTCGTCGTCTTCGGCCGGGACCATCGCCGAGCCGCCGGCGCTGATGCCGAGCGCCTCGAAGGCGCAGGCCATCGTGTTGGCGGTGAACTGGCCGCCGCAGGCACCGGCGCCGGGGCTTGCGACGCCCTCCAGCTCGTGCAGTTCCTCATCGGTCATCTCGCCGGCGTTGTGGGCGCCGATCGCCTCGAAGATGTCGAGGATCGTGACGTCGCGGCCGTGCCAGTGGCCGGGGGCGATCGAGCCGCCGTAGAGCAGCACCGATGGCACGTCGAGCCGGGCCAGCGCCATCGCGCAGCCGGGGATCGTCTTGTCGCAGGCGCAGAGGGCGACGATCGCGTCGAACTGGTAGCCGCGGGCCATCAGCTCGATCGAGTCGGCGATCACCTCGCGGCTGATCAGCGACGCCTTCATCCCCTGCGTCCCCATCGTCACCCCATCAGACACGGCAACCGTGTTGAACTCCATCGGCGTGCCGCCCGCCTTGCGCACCCCGTCTTTGATGTGCTCGGCGAGCGCCCGCAGGTGGAAGTTGCAAGGCATCGCCTCGGTCCACGTGTTGGCGATCCCGATCGTCGGCCGCGACAACGCATCGTCGTCGAACCCGACCCCCTTCATGTAAGCGCGCGCATGAGCGCGATCGGGCCCGTCGAAGACGGTCGCCGAGCGGGGACGAGGGAGGCCGGTCGCGATATTGCTGCCGTCGGGGCTCATGGACGAAATCTACTGTGCGCCCAGCCCCGCCCGTCCGGGTACGGGGTTCGAGACGAACTCCACGCTTCCGGCACCGTTCGGCCCCTTCTGGAGTCGCGCTGGAAAATGAGTTCGCAGAAACCCACGCTATGCGTAGGAAAGTGCGAACTCACCTGGTGGAGGGCAGGAGGGACCGTGACGTTCCCTGAGTCTTCGTGACTTCTCCCGCACCCTGGGCCGTCTCGGCCACGGCCACAGCCTGCCCGGGCCGTGGACGAGACGGCCACGTC
>DAIQOT010000053.1:0-18997 GCA_036787695.1 Solirubrobacterales bacterium
TTCGAGCACGACCAGGTTCGACCCTTCGGCCTGCTTCACCTTGAACACCCCGCCGAAGAATTCCGCCGTCTGTTCCTTGCCGTCGGGCCCGATCGAGGTCAGCGTCACTCGCCCCTTGGTCGCGTCGATGATCGCCCCCACCGGAATCTCCTTCAGTTCTTCGAGCCTCACGTACTTCTTCGTCCCCGGCAATTTGATCAGGACCTTGCCTTCTTCGGGTTTGACGACGACCTTTTCACCGTTGGTCGGGGTGAAGGCGGGCGAGGTGTTCAGCGTCGGCGTCGGCGGCGGATTGGTGGCGCTGCTCTGGGCCGGCGGGTTCGTTTCTTCGTGGTGTTCGGGTTCGGGTTCCGGCGGTACGTACTTGAAGCATTCGGAGAATTCGGAGGTCCGGTGACCGAGCCCGGCCGTCGCGGTGACGGTGATGAAGGTCTGGTCGTCGGAGGCCGGCGCTGCCACGTCGCCGACGAACGCGTTCGCGCCCGGTTTGCTTTCCGCGATCTCGCCGCTGCCGAGGAAGCTTTCCCCCTGGCCCGCGGTGAGCGGTTCGCACATCGCGCCCGCGTAGACGTCGAGCTCGATCGGTTCCTCCTCGCCGCTGGTCACCGCGCCTTTGACCGCGATCCCGCCGGGGACCGTGGCGACCGCTTCAATCGTCGGCACTGCCGGTGCCGGTTCGCCGACTTCGATCCCCTTGCCTTCGTTGCCGAAGATCTTGTTGCCACGGATGACGGCGCGGCTCGTGCCTTTTTCGACCAGGACCCCCGGGCCGCCGCTATAGGCGATCGTGTTCGGCGCGGGTTCGCCGCCCAGCGCCCCGGTCCCACCGATCGTCGATTCGTCAGCGTTTTCGGCGACGAGAATGCCCGCGGGTTTGGCGCCCTCTCCTCCGGGTCCGCCGTTCCCCATCGGCGTGCCGTCGGGACCGATGCCGATCACGTTGGCGCCGATCTCGGTTTCGGAGCCGAAGTCGATGATCCCGTCGATCGAGTTGCCGACGACCGTGTTGCCGGTCGCGCACCCGGCGCCGATCTCGTTTCCGACCGCGTCTTCGCCCGATTCGATCCCGTATCTGTTCGGCAACGGCGTGTGACCGTCGAGCTCGACGCCGACCCAGCTGGAGCAGATCCGCGACCCGACGACGCCGTTCAGCCACACCGCGTAGGAGAACCCGCCGAGCGCGACGCCCTGGATCACGGTGCCTCCGCCGTCTTCTTCGACCACCAGGCCTTCGACTTCCCCGCCCTCGCCCTCGGTCTCGGCTTCGCTGCCGTCGATCAGCACCAACGGCCGCCCCGCGTAGCCGGGCGCCGAGGTGCCGTCGATCGTCACCGGCTCGCCGATCCGCGGTAGTTCGGTGCCGAGCTTGATCGTCCCCTCGGCCCCGGCCGCGAAGTCGATCGTGTCGGGGGTCGAGGTCGCGTCTGCCGCTTCGATCGCCCCGCGGAGGGTGCAGGTCGCGTCACCGGCTTCGCACCCGGCCTTGGTCGCGGTGTCGGCGGTCGAGTTGACGACGAAGGTCCTCGGTGCCAGCAAGGTCGCGCAGGCGGAGAACTCGCTGGTCGCGGCGGCTTCGCGGGTGGCGGTCGCGGTGTATCCCTTCTCGGTCGCGGGCAGAGCCGCGAGCGTCATTGAGAACGCGCTCGGTCCGTCCCCCACGGCCGGGACGGTTTCGGAGCCGAGCACGGTCCGCCCTTCGCCGACGTTCGAGCAGTCGTCGCTGCCGAAGAACTCGACGACGACGCTTTCGCCCGGCGTCGTCGGTTCGACGGTCCCGGAGATCGTCACTTCACCAGGACCCGCTTCGACCGCGGACGAGATCACGGGGACCGGCGGCGCCCCGCCTTGGATCTCGATCCCTTTGCCTTCGTTTTCGAAGAAGGAGTTACGACTGATCGTGACCTCGCTGTCACCGCTTTCGACCAGCACGCCGGGACCGAGGTTGTTGTCGATCTCGTTCAGTCCTCCCACGCCGCCGATCACGGCACCGGAGGACACGGCCGACTCGAGGACACCCGCCGATTCGGCGTTGCCGACGGTGCCGTTGCCGAGGCGCGCGCCACCGGGTTCCGCGCCGAGCCCGATCCGGCTGTCGGCGATCGTCGTCTCGAGCCCGCTGTCGTAGATGCCGTCGACGCCGTTGCCGGAGATCACGTTTTCGGCGCAGCCGGTGCCGCCGATCCGGGTGGCTTCGGGACGTTCGCCGGGTCCCGCATTGCCGAAGATCCGGATCCCGATCGCGTTCGGATCGCTCACCGCGCCGCTCAAATCGGTGCCGATGTAGTCACCGCAGATCGCCGTTTCTTTGGCCGGGCTCCCGTCTTCCCCGGTGACTTCGATCCCGTATTCGAAGGCGCCGATCGCCAGCCCTTCGATCCGGTTGCCGGTGCCTTCACGGACGGTCAGCCCGATCCCGACCCCCGCTTCCTTGGCGACCAGGCCGATCGCCGGTATGCCCGGCGTGACGATGTCGCCTTTGATCGTCTCCAGTCCGTTGAGTTCCGGGAGCGAGCTGCCTTCTTCGACTTCGATCGTCTGGCCGGCGAGTTCCGCGGCGAAGGTGATCGTGTCTTTAGTGCCGTTGCCGTTGTCGCGCGCTTCGGCGAGCGCGCGGCGCAGGGTCAGGCAGGGTTCGGTGCCACTCGGGCCGCATTCGTTCGGCAGCGTTTCGGTGTCTTCGACGGTGTTGACGGTGAACGTTTCCGCCGCCGCCAGCGCGGGGCCCGCGAGGGCGAGCAGCAGCACCACGCCGAGCGCGAGGAGCAGGGGTTTGAGATGCGATCTCACGCGGCGGATCGGGAACCCTATTCATTTCCCACCGTTACAAACAAGGGGTCTAGGTCGCTTATAGGTCGCGATTAATGGGGTTTTCCTGGGCGGCGATAGCGACTACTCTCACCCGTTCATGCGGAGGGCGATCGGGAAGCTGAGTATGGTCGCCGGCGCGCTCGCGATCGACTTCAAGACGCCGGGCCGGGCGCGGGTCGCGATCTCGAAGATCCTCACCGCCTACGCCGCCTGGTCCTTCTTCCTCGCGCTCAGCGTCTACGGGTTCGAGGCGCACGGCGTCGTCGGCGTCGGCGTCGTCGCGCTGATCCGTTACCTGCCCGGCGCGGTGGCGGCGCCGATCGCCGGGATCCTCATCGACCGCAGCTCGCGCCATGCCTTCTGGGTCGGGAGCGCGGCGGCGATGGCGCTCGTCCTCTGCGGCGCGACGGTCGCCGCCGCGCTGGGCGCGCCGACCGCGGTCGTCTTCGTCTTCCCCGGCCTCTACGCGATCGCCTCGGCGGGGTACGCGCCGGCCGAGTCGGCGATGTCGCCGATGCTGGCGCGGACGCCGCAGGAGCTCTCGGCCGGCAACGTCAACGACTCGGTGATGGAGAACTCGGGCAGCCTGATCGGCGCGGTCGGCACCGGCCTCCTGCTCACGGTCACCTCGTCGGCGTTCATCTTCGGCGTCTGCGCGGCGGCCTCGCTGGTCGTCTTCGTGCTGCTGATCGGGGTGCCGCGGGACCGCCGGCCCGACTGGCTGCCGGGGCCGAACGAGCTCGCCGGAGCGTGGGAGGAGGTCGTCGCCGGGGTGCGGACGCTCGCCGCTCATCCGGGGCTGCGGCTGGCCTGGACGACGACCGCGCTGCTGCTGCTCTTCGAGGGGTTCGCCGAGGTGATCGTGGTCGGGCTGGCGCTGCACGTGCTGGAGCTCTCGACGGGTGCGGTCGGCTTCCTGCGCGCGGCCTGGGAGCTCGGCGCGGTCGGCGCCGGGGTCGGGCTGGTCCTGCTGCTCGACCGCGGGCGGCTGGTGATCGGGATCGCCGGCGGCAGCCTCGTGATCGGCGCGTCGGCGCTGCTGCCGGGGCTGGTGGCGCAGCCCGCCGCGGCCTACGTCGGCTGGTTCGGGATGGGGATCGGGATCGTCTTCGTCGAGGTCGCGGCGAAGACGCTGATGCAGCGCCTCGGCGACGACGAAACGATGGGGCGCCTGCTGACGCTGCTGCAGTCGGGGCGGCTGGCGGCGCTCGCGGTCGGGTCGATCTTCGCCGTCGCGCTCGACGAGCTGATCGGGACGCGCGGCGCGCTGATCGCCCTCGGTGCGCTGATGCCCGCCTTCGTCCTCTTCTGCTGGACGCGGCTGCGCGGCTTCGAGCTCGGCGCGCCGGCCGCCGCCGTCCCCTACCACCTGCTGCGCCACAACTCGATCTTCGAGCCGCTGCCGATGGCGACGGTCGAGCGCCTCAGCCACGACCTCACCCCGGTCGACTTCGACCCCGGCGTCGACGTGATCGTCCAGGGCGAGAAGGGCGACCGCTTCTACCTGATCGAGGTGGGCCAGGTGGAGGTCTTCGAAAACGACGAGTTCCGCCGCCACGAGGGCCCCGGCGAATCCTTCGGCGAGATCGCCCTGCTCCACGACGTCCCCCGCACCGCGACGGTGAGGACGACCGAGCCGACCCGCCTGCTCGAGCTGGAGCGCGAACAGTTCCTCGTCGCGGTGACGGGACACCAGCGCAGCACGCAGGTGGCGCGGGGCGTGGCGAGCGACCGCTGGGACGGAGCCCTCTCCTCGGAGACAGACGCCGCTCCCGCCAAGAGCGCCAAGTAGCCCGCAGCCGAGGCGAGGGGAGGACCCTGAACGAACCTCCCCGCAGTTCGTGAGAGAAGGGTCCTCCCCGCGCCCCGGCCTCCCGAGCCCTGGCTCAGCTCAGCCTTCGCCCGCGACCTGCGTCGTCACCTTCACGGTGCCGCCGGAGACCTTCGCGCCCTTCACCCCGAAGAACAGCGTGCCCGGCCGCAGGTGACTCACTTTCAGCACCGCGAAGGTGCTGCTCTTCGCCGCGGTCGTCACCTTCAGTTTCTTCGGCTTCGGCGCCGGCCGCGAGACGGCGATGATTTTGCCGTGCGATTTGATCCGCAGCCCGGTGAGCTTGAAGCTGTCGCCCGGGTTCGACCAGGTCAGCGTCACCTTCAGCGTGTGGGTCTTCGGCCCGATCGTGATGGTGTGGGTTTTCGTCTGCCCCGTGGACAGTTCGTCGGTGAACTGGCGCGGCGGCGTCTTGCAGGTCAGCGCGGCGCCGATGCTGTTGACGACGGCCTGCAGTTCGCTGTCGTCTTCGAGTTCGTACGCTTTGCCGCCGGTATCGGAGGCGATTTTCTGCAGCCGCGCTTTGTCTTCCGGCAGGCCGATCCCGGACCCGAACCCGATCACGTAAGTGGGCACGTTGTGCGCCAGGTGCGCTTCGTTATACGTGCCGACGTCATGCCCACCGTCGGTGAGGAAGATCCGCGCCTGCGAGCCCGGGTCGTCCGCATCAGCCTTCGCGAACGCCCCGTTGTAATCG
Source organism: Solirubrobacterales bacterium (assembly GCA_036787695.1). Lineage (GTDB taxonomy): Bacteria > Actinomycetota > Thermoleophilia > Solirubrobacterales > 70-9 > VAYN01. Next base: position 5,337 of record DAIQOT010000053.1, read on the forward strand.
GTCGCCCCGTTGTCCGCATTGATATTGGCGGCCATGGAAGCTTCCATCGCCGCGGCATTCGGCCCGATCGGCTCGGGCGGAAAGATCGTCGAAGCAGCAGGCGTCCCGGCAATGATCCCCGGAATTTCTTCGAACCCCGAGCCGAATTCCACCGCCCCCAGAGTCGTCGCCCCCGGCAGCGTCTTCACCAACAAATCCATCGCCTGCACCCGCAGCTTGTTCGGATCCGTCACTTCCATCGACCCCGAGTCATCGATGATCGCCTCGATATTCGTAACCGGCGTACACCCCGCCGAGGCGGTAGCAACCACCGGCACCGCCGCCGACGCGCCGCCGACAAACACCGCAACCGCAGCGCAACCCAGCGCGAGCACGGCAAAGACCTTGCTGAACGACTTCATATTTCAATCTCCTGGGGACGTGGACGAGACGATTTCCGAATACGGGACTGTTCGGAAGCCGCCAGCCTAATCGCGGCGGCGGCTGAAAACTCAGGAATCGGCATCCGACGGACGTTTGTCCTGATCGGCGTCGCTCAGGGCTCTCTCCGCGAGCGGCTCGCTCAGATAAGCCGCAAAGAAGCCGGGCCGGTCGCAGCCGACGCCGGGAGCCTTCCCCACCACTGAGAAGGGTTGAGAAATTCGCCTGGCTCCAACGGGGCCCGCGACCACGCGATGTCCTCATAAGTTTCTCGGGATAGGTCCATCCCGTAGACGACGGCAAGAAGATAGGTGCTGGCGTTCTCGGCACCGAAGCGGCGCTCGCCCTCGCTCAGGAAGAAGGTCGGGAGACGCTTGACCGTCCCCTTGACCTCAACAAACTGGAACCGTTTCGTCGAGGTTTCAAGATCGAACCCTGGATTGTTCGTTGCCATCTCGGCGATCTCGATTCCAGGAACGGCTTCCACGAGAGTGTCGACCACTGCCCGTCGAGACTGCCGCTCCGTCTCTCGAGCATCAGCGGCATTCGCGTAACCGGGGCGGACAAGTTGCGGAGACGCAACCTCCGGCTCGACGCCGAACGGAGAGCCATCCATCGGGCCACCCCCTCCCAGCGCCACGATGCGCTGAAACGCTTCCTCGGGAATCTCCCTCACCCCTTGTTGGAAGTAACCGCTCCGAGAACCGCCGGGCTCCAAATAAGTGCCGTCCTCATTCTTGAACGGAAGGGGTTCGACGAATTCGCCAGGGTCCAGGACCTGACAAATGAGCCTCCCGGGCGTGGCGCTCTCCCGGATGTCCCCAACGATCCCGGTCCCGAGGTACACCTGAGGTTGCCTGCCCCCGCCCACCCGCCGACGTCCGCGGTAGTAGACGAAGGGTCGCCCCGGCTGAATCTTTTTCCTATACCGCGCCGGATACTCGTAGGCCACGAACGGAATATCCGCATACTCGATGCTCGATTCACTCGAGTCGTTCATCGCGAAAACAAGCGGCATACCGTGGCTCTCCCACCGACCGGACTATTGACCTCCTTTAGAAAGGATAATTCTTAAAGCGAGGTCGCAGCATTGGCCAAGTCTGGGTGCTGCAAGACCTCCGCTGGTCCGGCCGTCAGTGCACTCATCAGGCGGCCGATGCCGATGCCGACATCGGCGAATTCCGGCCGGCAAACCGCGGCACAGTGAGCGCGGATCATGCGCAGCCGCAGAGCTCCAGAGGGAGAGATGCGCCCGACCAGATTCGAACTGGCGACCTTCGGCTTGAAAGGCCGAGGGGCGTTGGCTTGGGGAGTGGGATCGCGGGGACGATGTGACCTAGATGAGACCCTCGGCCCGCTCCAAACAAGATCGTCATCCCCAGTCTTTCGTCACAGCGCAGCGAACGGTTGGGTCGGCACTATCACTACGAGCTCAGGGAGAGCTCGCGGGGGCCGACGTTCAGGTTCTCTGTCCGAGGTAGAGCGGGACCGGCAGTCTTTCCCGGCCGGCCCGAATCTTGGATCCGGACCCCCGGACGCCCCCGGGTGCCCGCCGATGTCGAGGCCGACGGCGGAGAGGTCGACGCCGACGTCCTCGGCGTCGAGGCTGAAGACATGCCCTGAGCTCGGCAACGAGGGCAGGTAGAGGAGGTCGGTGAGGGACCGCTGCAGCTGCGGTCGATCGGTCGCCGGTGCGAGGTCGAGCCCCCGCTCGGCGCCGCGGGCGCGGAGGATCTGGGAGAGCAGGGTGAGGACGAGGCTGCGCAGGGTGTAGCTGAGCGGGACCGAGACGCCGTCGGTGCTCTCGCCGGCGAGGCCGCGTCGACGGAGCTCCTCGATGATCGGTTCGATCACCCCCGGGGCGGCGCCGTAGCCGAGCCTGGAGTAGGAGATCGAGGCGGCGAAGGCGCCGGGCCGGGCGATGTCGTCGAGGAGCCCGGCCTCGAGCAGCGAGGCGAGCTATGCGCCCAGCGCCTCGGTGGCGGCCGTGTCGACCATCTCCTCGGGCTCGAGGACCGTCAGCAAGCCGTGCCCGCGCAGACCCGCGATCAACGCCGGGTCGGCTTCCTCGGGACGGTCGCGCATGTAGTCGGGGACGAGCAGGGCGACGCCATCGAAGAACAGCAGCAGGTTCTTCAGCCAGGCGGGGTCCTACCAGATCCAGCCGGGGTAATAGAAGGCGATCGTCGGCTTCTCGTCAGCGATCCGTGCAGCGTAGCCTCCCCCGTTGCTCCGGCACATGATCTGATGGCCACCCCACCGTTCCGCGATCGAGAGACACGACCACCACCAGCGATGCCCCAGAGCCCCCGCACCCATCGGATCTCGCGACGTTCGGTCGCCGCCTTCGAGCTGCTGCTCGGAGAGCGCTTCGTGTTTCGGCGTGAGGATCCCGACTACGCGATCGACGGCGTCGTCGAGGAGATCGGCGCCGACGATGTGCTCACCGGCCTGCGCTTCTACGTGCAGCTGAAAGCGACCGACGAGACCGACCTGAACAAGGCCCTGGCGCTCTCGCTGCCGTTGAGCGACCGCGACTACTACCGCTCGCTGTCGCTGCCGGTGCTGATGGTGCTCTACCACGCTCCGAGCGACACCTTTTATACGCGCTGGACCAGCGAGCACGACCCCTACCAGGACCGCGGCGGGAAGAAGACCTTCACCTTCCGCTGGGCAGAGAGCGACGCCTGGGACGCCGGGAGAGCAGAGAGGCTGATCGCCGAGGCAGCGGTCTTCCGGGAGTTGCGCTCCCCCGATCCGCCCCTGCCGCGGTCCTTCCACATGATGAGCGACGGAGCTTTCGGCCTCAGCGCCGACGAGCTGACGATGGCACTGCGTGCCGCCGGCGCGTCCTGCGCCGATGTGATCGAGGTGCGCGGCGGCCCTCCCGAGGGCGGGGCCGGGTGGATCGAGATCGGCGAGGCGCAGATCGCGGTGAACCTCGCCAAGGCGACCGGGGCGACCCTGCATCTCTCGGGCGACTACGACGCCGGCGAGCTCGGCGAGAATGTCGCCGACGATGCCCTGCTGATGGCCGCACCGGCCTTCGCGAACGTCGGCCAGTTCGGGATCGCCTCGAGGCTGATCGCGGAGATCGGCCCCAGATCGCACCTCCTGGCCGATCCCGCGATCGCCGCGTCCCTGCAGGCGATCATGGGCGCCGCGCGCCGGGTCCGCGAGTCGCTCGAGCTGGCCGATGCGCTCGACCGTTCCGCCGATCCCGGGATCCGCGAGACGAGCATCTTCTTCACCCTGCCGGCGCTCCGGCACAGCGCCTCACTCACCGTCCCGGAGAAAGAGCTGCAGAAGAAAACGCTGCGGCGACGGATCGTCAGGAGAAGGCAGGCAGGCGACGGGCCCGGCGAGGCGCGGGAGAAGGTCAACCTCGCCAATCTCCATAGGGGCCGTGGGGAGGGCGAGAAGGCGATCCGCCTCTACCGCGAGGCCGCCGAGGCCGACCCGGACTACCTCGAGCGCGCCTACTACTGGCGCGAGCTCGGAGGGGTGCTCTGGATGGGTCGGCGTTATGGGGAGGCGGCCGAGGCCTACGAGAAGGCGATCAGCCTGGGTGCGCCGCCGATCACCGGGGCCCTCCATGCCGACTCGGTCCTCTTCACCGGCCGCTACCGCCAGGCTCTCGAGGAGCTCGAGAAGTTCAACGCCGAGCATCCGGACCTCGCCGCCGAGTACCGGCTGAAGGAGATCGCCCTGCGGGTGATCGTCGAGCAGATGGGGATCGAGACCCAAGAGCGCGACACCGACGGCGCCGTGCGGGCGAGCCCGGACGTGGGGAACGGGGCATCACCCGAGCAGGTGATCGAAGGCTCGCTCACTCAGCTCCGACTCGACGCCCTCTGGCCGAGCGCCTGGTACAACGTCGGCATCGCCGAGGGACGCCGCGGCGACGGCCGCGCCGCGCTGAAGGCATTCCTCGCGGCCACGACGATGATGCCCGGGTTTGACCTCGAGCCGTGGAGCCACGCGGCCTTCTGGGCCTGGCGGCTCGGGGAGGCCGACCTGCTTCGCGACATCCTGGCGACGGCGCGGCGGCTCGCCGGGGCGCCGATCCTGGCGGAGATGATCCGCTTCGGCCGCAGCCAGGACGAGGGGTTGCCCCGCGACGGGCTGCTCGAGGCGGTCGGCGACATCCTCGACGAGATGCCACCCGACGCGCGGGCCGGCTACACGATCCGCGTCGCAGGACCCGACGGGGTCGAGGAGTTCGAGGTCGGGGAGAGCTGAGCGCGGGCCGCCTGCCAGGGGGTGTACGAAAGGCTCTATTACCCTGCGGTCGAGCGAAGGGGACGAGAGATGGGCGATGACAAGCAAGAGAACGGCGATCTCGCACTGCCCGAGGCGCCGAAGCTCTCGAACGGGCTGATCGAGCTGAACCCGGCGCGCGTCCACCAGATCAACCTGACCGAGGTCGCCGAGGCCGAACCCGACTTTCGCGAAAACTTCGAGGGCAAGGAAGGAGACGAAGTGGAGGGGATCCGCTGGGTGATCCTGCCCCAGGGGGATCGCCGGCCGGTCGGCTTCGCCGAGCTGCTGGTCTCCGACGCCGCGGCGGGGACGCTCGAGGCGGGGTACTGGGTCATGTCGAGCCAACGCCGCAACGGCTTCGCCGAGGCGGCGATGAGGCTGATCGCCGACTGGGCAGGCGATCACACCAGCGCGACCGAGATCCGTCTGGAAATCAAGACCTCCAACGACGCCTCACGCGCGCTCGCCGAGAAGCTCGGCTACGAGCACCGCGGTGTCCGCAAACCACCGTTCCCCCGCCCCCAGCACGAACTGCGGGAGCTGTACTCGCTGGGGCTGGAGAAGGAGACGCCAGAGAGGGAGATCTAGGCGGCCTGGAGCCGGCGGGCCTCCATCCGCCGCTCCTGGCGCTGCAACTCCCGCGCCAGTCCGGCCAGGAGCATCAGGCCGGCTAGGAGGTTGGCGTCGCTGTAGTGCGGGGCGCCGACGAAATGGGCGGTGAGGTTGCGGTTGAAGCCGTCGCCCGCCTGCTTGAAGCCGGCGATCGAGATCACCCAGGCCCTGCCGATCGCATAGAAGGAGAACTCGGCGAAGCCGACGTCGTTGACCGGATCGACGTCCGCGAAGCGCTTGCGGACCGGGCCGAAATCGTCATAGCCGAAGTAGCCGTGGGCGATGTGGCCGAGGGCGGAGGCGACGTGGCTCTGCGCGGGCCCGGGGGCACCGGCCCGAGCCGAGCGGATCGCTTCCTCTGCCGCGACGGCGATCGGCGCCAGATCCTCGCTCTCGACTTCGGCCAGGACAGCTTCGGTGTCGGCGAGGATCTCGTTCGTGTTGGCCACGAGGATCTGACAACGCGCCTGGTGGTCGGGGGCGGCGAGCAGGGCGCGGACCAGCTCGGCCCGCGGCACCCAGGCCAGGCAGAGGCCGGTCTCCCCCATCAGCCCGGCGGCGCGGTCGACTTCGGCCGCGTCGAGCCCGCGCCAGTTCGCCGGCAACGAGCGCTCGAAGGAGTCGGCCCAGTCCCTCCAGGCGGGAAGGTGCGGGAGTTGGCCTAGCTGGCGCTGGGCCAGGGCGGCGAAGCCGAGATCCTTGGGGCCGAGGGTGGCGCTCAGCGAGGCGCCCAGCTTCAGGTCGCCTATCTGGGCGGTGATGCCGAGCGAGGCGATCCGGTCCTGCAAGCCCGGATAGGAAAAACCGGCCGTGATCTTTGCGATCGTCTCCTGGAGATCGGGCGCGAGCCCGGCGGAGCGGAGGGCGCCCAGCCAGGGCGGCGCGACTGCATCGCCGGCGGCGATGCTGAAGCCGAACTTCGACGGCTTCCAATCGCCGGCAGCGGCGACTCCGAGGGAGGCGATGCGGCCCTTCAGACCCGGAGGGGAGAAGCCCGTGGCGATCGCGGCGAGCGTCTCCTGGAGATCCGACGCGAGCCCGGCACAGCGGAGGTCGCCGAGCCAGGGCGGCGCGATTCCGTCGCCGATGCCGAGGTTCAGTTTCAACGACTTGGAGCCGGCGCGCGGGGCCACGCCGAGGGAGGCGATATGCCCTTCGACCCCCTCGGCGCTGCCGAGCGCGGTGATCGAAGGGCTGATCGCGAGCGCCGCCTGCTGGGCGATCTCGCTCGCCTTCAGGGCCCTGGCCCAGGCCGGCGCCTTGGCGTGAGCAAGGCCGAGGTGGTAGTTCGGCGGCTCGATGCGACCGAGCATCGTGCCGGCGAGCTGGGAGACGGAATCGGCGAGCGGACTGGAGAAGCGGAGCATCTGCGGTTCGTACATCGAGCCGAACTTCAACTTCCCGAGCGTCGCCTGGACGGAGTCGAGGACGCCGAGGGCCGAGGAGTCGAAGTAGGACTTCGTCAGCTTCTTCAGATCGGCGCGGCGCCGCCGCGTCCGCTCACGCTCGGCGGCGGCGAGATCGACGAGCTCGCCGGCGAGTCCGTCGACCGTGCGCGAGCGCAGCTTCGGTTCGTCGGCCACGGCGGTGACGAGACCGACCAGGCGACCGAGGTCGGCACGCTCGAAATCGAAGCTAGCGGTGTGGGACTCGATCCGGCTCTGGACGAAGGCCCAGCAGACCGCCTCCACCCCACCCTCACCGCGCTCGAAGGCGCGGATCGCGGGACCGAGCTCGCCGGAGGTGAGATTGCCCCAACGGGCTACGTAAAGGTTGGCGCGGCCGTAGCGGACGCGGGCGCGGCGCACCTTGCGCAGGCGGAGGACGATGGAGTGCTCGGACATGGCTTCGATCTTAAGGAGGGGCTCGGCGGGGCTCACCACGCGACTATCGGACGGCTGCCGCGGCAGATCTAGAGCAGCGGCGCCAGGTCTTCCCGGGCCTCGTCGATCCGGCGCATCAGGTCTTCGAGCGGATAGACGAGGATGTTGTCGTAGGAGGCCAGACGGGGAGCGAGGAAGCTGGCGTCACCTGCGAGATGTTGGATCTGGAAGCGCTCGCGGTTGTCCATGGTGTTGTTCACCTCGGCCACCTTGGCGACGATTATTTCGAGGCGGCGAAGCAATTCACCGTCGTCGACCAAGGCGCTCGGAAGCTCGATTCGCAGCAGTTGCCAGGCCCCGGCTTCCAGTCGGGACAGGGGGTTGACGTAGCCCAGGGTCTCCTCGTCGGCAAGCTGTTTTTGCTCCGTCTTCAAGCGCACCAGGTCGGAGGTGATCGCATCGCGATTGGCCCCGAGCTCGCGGCTCAGGTTGGCGAGCAGTGCACGCTCGCGAGCCTCGCGGGCGCGGTGGGCTTTGATCAGGTCCCAGGCGACGGCGAAGCAGAAGGCGATCAGGGCGGTGGCGCCGCCAGCGAGGATCGAGATCGCAGAGTCGGACACGGCCCTACGCCTTCAGCGCGCCGCAGCCGCAGGTGTGGTCGGATCCCGAAGGGACGGTCCAGACCGGTTTATGGCAGACGTCGCAGGTGAAGTCGGCCTCGAGGGCTTCGAGATCGGTGGCGAGGCGGATGACGTCGTCGACACTCGGCGTCGGCATCGAGGTCTGATGGTGGGAGCCGAGGTTCGCCATGTAGCCGTCGGCGGCGATGCGGGCCAGCGCCGGGGAGCCGGCGAGCTCCGAGCCGCTCTTTTTGAGGCCGCGCTGCAGGGCGATCAGGAGCGTCATCCCCGTCGGCCGCGTCGCTTCGCGGAGCGGCACCAGGTAGCCGAGCCGGCTGACCGGGCGCGCCAGCGTGGCCTCCAGGGCGGCGCGGGCGGAACTGCCGATCTCGGCGGCGCTCAGGCCCGCGTCGATCAGTTCCCGCAGGCGGGCGATCGGGCGCCCGTCGGCGAGCACCGGACCCCCTTTCGGGGTCCAGGCGACGATCTGGTGAAAGCGCCAGCCGGCGCCCACCGTCTCGCGGGCGACGTCGGAGAAGGCGCGGTCGTGGCTCAGGAGCAGCACCTGCCAGTCGCCGAACTCTTCGCCGAGGAGCCGGATCAGTCCGGAGCGGTGCGGGGAGTCGAAGGAGTTGACGACGTCGTCGAGGACGAGCGTGCGCCACGGTTGGTCCTCGCGTTTGGCACGGGCCAGGAAGAGGGCGAGGGCGAGGGCGTTCAGCTGCGAGGCGCTCATCACCCGCTGCGGCGGGCGGACCGATTTGCGGGCGTCGTAGAGCACCGAGAACTCCACCTCGCCGGAGCGCCGCTCCTCGTAGGTGAGCTTCACTTCTGAGTAGGTGCCGGCGGCGACGAGGCGGCCGTAGTAGTCGGCGACGAGGCCGCTGAGATCGTCCAGCGCGGCGTTGATCGCGGCGCTGATCCGGCGATCGGCGATCGCCAAGACCCCGCTCGCGGCCGCCTCGGCCCGGACGGCGTCGGCGAGCGCGACCCGGGCTTTGACGACGCCGGCGAGGTGGCCCTGGAGACGGGAGAGGGCGAGTAGCGCGGTGCTCTGCGTGGAGAGTCTCGGGTCGAGCGCGGCGGCTTTCAAGGCGGGGATCCCGGCCCCCAGCCCGAGATCGGGCGCCGGGGGCGCGTCTTTCTCGTCTTTCTTGGCGGCGCGCAGGGCGGCGAGGTGGGTCGCGACCTGCTCGCGGGCGCCGGCGAGCGAGTCCGCGTCGGGCCAGCCGCCGGGAGGAGCGAGATCGACGACTTTCTCGAGCGCGCCGTCGAGCGTCGCCCAGGCGGAGATCGCCAGGTCGAAGTCGGCTTCGACCGCGAGCACCTGCGCCTTGACCGCCGCGAGCTCGGCGCCGCGGGCGGCGAGGTCGGCGTCGAGCTCGGTGCGATCGAGGCCGGAGCGACAGAGCGGGCAACTGTCGTCCTCCCAACCGCCGAGGACCTCCCGGCCCTGGGAGAGGAGAGCGGCCAGGGCCGCCTTCTCCTTTGACTCGCGGTCGGCGAGGGCGGCGTTCCAGGCGGCGGCGGGATCGTTGGCGGGAAGCTCGAGGAGGGCGCGCTCGAGGCGATCGACGGCGCCGGGTCGATCGGGCTGGTGGGTCGCCGGCAGAGCGCCGAGGTCGAGGGCGAGGAGAGCGGCCTCGTCGCCGAGCGCGCCCGGGAGCCCGGCTTCGGAGCGCAGCTCCTCGGCCCGGGCGAGCAGCTCGGCGCCTTCGGACTGCGCCTCCAGGAGCGAGACCTCGGTCGCGACGGCGGCCGCGGCGCGCTCGCGCTTTTTCACGGCGAGGCCACGGGTGGCACGCAGGACGTCGCGGAAGTCGTTCAACTCGGAGAGCCCGAGCAGGGCGAGGAGCTCGCGCTTCTTCTCACCCGGGGTCTTCGACATGAAGGCGTGGACGGTCTCGTGGCGGAGCAGCGGCAGCTCGGCCAACTGGACGTCGGTGTCTTCGTCCGTGCGGGTGAGGTCCGAGGGGGCGCTGCCTTTAAGGGTGCGCCGGAGATCGGCACCGAGCGCGGAGGTACGGACCGTGACCGCGGCCTCGGAGGCATCGACGTGGACGACCGCGTCGAGGCCGTAGCCCTCACGGCGGTAGGCCTCGATCTTGCCCGTCGGGAGGAACTCGAGGGCGTCGGCGATCGTCGACTTGCCGAAGCCGTTCTCGGCGAGGATGAAGCAGCTCTTCTCATCGAGGGAGAGCGCAAACGGCGGTAGGGCGCCACGAAAGCCCTCTATCTCAAGGCGCTTCAGCTTCATCTTCTGCCCTCGTGGCGGCGTCGATCAACGCCAGCAGGCGCTCCGGCTTCCACTGGGCACCGCCGGCGGCATAGGCCTCGCGCAAGGTGGCGACGGCGGCGGTGCAGTCGCCGTCGCCATCGGCCTCGTCGAAGATCTCGCCGACCAGTGCCGCGGCGTCGTGGGGCGATGTCGCAGCGGCGTCGGGGGGCGTCTGGGCGTCTGCGTCAGACACGGCGGTGTCCCCGCAGGCAGGCCAGGGGAGGCGCGAGCGTCTGTCTGGTCAGGTCCGGCACGACCGCGAGGGTACCCAGGTGAGCGGCGGCTGATTCTGAGTCTGGGCGCCTCAGCGACGTGAGGTGCCGACCCGCTTGGAGGTCTTCTTCTTGCCCCCGCCCTTCTCGTGCTTCTTCTTATGCAGCTTGGGTTGCTTCTTCTTCACGCACTTCCCCGACTTCTTCGCGTGGCCCTTGCGGCATTCGAGGACAGGGCCGCCACCACTGAAGCCTGAGGCGGCCGGGGCCATTCAACCGGCTGCGTCGCGCCCTGCTGGCAAGCTTCACCAGTGCAGGCCGGCGGGGCAGCAGTCGGTTCGGCGAAGCAGGGCGAGGTCCCGCATTCGGCTGCGTCATAGACGTCGCGGGGGAGCCGATGTCCTGCGGCGCGGGCCTCGAGCTGGTGCGGAAGAAGACGGCCCCCGCCCTGCGCCCTTGACGGAAACTACGCTTCGATGATGGTGCGAGCGAGGACGATGATCAATGGCGGGGCGACGGTGGATCAGGTGGCCGCGGTCGGCCGGGTGATCCGGACGGCCGGCTTCGAGGGAGAGTGCGCCGCGGAACTCGCCGCCCAGGGTGGCGGCATCTGGGCGGTGATGCTCGACATCGGCCCAAAGACGTTCTTCGGCGGTCTGGTCGGTGCCGCTGGGGTGGATGCGTGGAGGCGGTTGAAAGTTTTCATGGTCGAACTGAGGGAAGCCTTCGGAGCTCCCGAGGGGTCACATCTGCAGCTCTACCTTCGGCCGGACGCGGTCACCAGGGAGGAGTGGGAGGCGTCCGGTCACAGGGTCGGACCGCCCGGGTTCCACCGGAGCAACGAGCACCATCCCGAAGAGCTCCTCGTTGACTCGCTGATGTCGGACCAGGAGTTGAAGGCGATGGTCGACCGCTATCGCGACACCCCTGACTCGGATCCGATCAGGTAACCGGCGATCCTTGTCACCGGCCTCCGGCGGGCCGCTACGCTCACGGCGATGGGGTGGGCGAAGGAACTCGAGAACGAGCAGTACGAACGACGCGCTGCCGGGGTCTCCGGTTATGTCTGCGATGAGTGCTTCTCGGACCCCGCTCTGATCGCTTACGTCAAGGAGAACGCGACCGAGAACGAGTGCGACTTCTGCGGGCGAAAGGATGAGGCGCCCATCGCCGCCGAGGCAGACGGCGTGGTCGCGCTGATCATGGAGTCGATCGGAACCGAGTGGACCGATCCCGTCGACGAGCTGGCTTACGAGACCGCGGAGGGCGGCTACCAGGGCCAACAGATCGAATTCGATCAGGTGCTCTACGAAGTCGGCGAACCCATCGAGGGCGACGAGTTCCGCGAAGCCCTGACCGCGGCGACCGCCGGCTACACCGTGCAGTGGTGTAAACGCGACTACGCGGCACCATTCGAGGACGAGGCGATGGAATATGACTGGGACGACCTGGTCGACCTGGTGAAGTTCAAGAGCCGCTTCTTCTTCTCGACCCAGGTCCGCGAGGAGCGCGAACCAGGTCAGCGTAAGTCCGCAGTCGACATCTTGGGCGACATATGGGCTTCGCCGAGTCGGCGGGACTACTCAGGACGTTCTCGGCGGGAGAACGCTCCTGGCGGGGCCGTCCGTCCGATGTCGCCGACGCCTTCAACACTCCGGAGGAGCTCGGGACCCCGTCACCCGACGATGCGCTCTCCTCCAACCGGATGAGCCCTGCCGGAATCCCGGCCTTCTACGGCGCCGAGGATCTCGACACCGTCATCGAGGAGATCCGGACGGTCACCGGATCACGCGCATATTGGAGCGCGGGCGAGTTCACAACGAGCCGCGACTGCACACTGCTCGACCTCGCAACGATGCCCGAACCTCCGAGCATCTTCGACGCCGAGAGACGGAGGCTTCGGCGCCCGCTGTACTTCCTCGCGGCGTTTGCCGACGAGATCAGCAAGCCCCTCGGCGCCCAGGGCCGGGAGCACATCGACTACGTGCCGACGCAGGTGGTCGCGGAGTTCCTGCGGCTGTCGCCGCCGTCGGAGGTCGGGCCGGTGGCCGGTGTCCGTTACCGGTCGGCCCGACACGAGGGCGGCACCTGCGTCGTCCTCTTCGTTCCACACGAGGATTGCGTGAGCGAGGTCTCCGGAGAGGAGCTTCAGCTCGTGCTCGGCGAGGTCCGCCACGGCACATTCGACCTTCGGGGACCAGCGTAAGGTGGGCCGTTCAAAGGGAACGTGAAGGGACCAAAACCGGTCGAAAAGGGACTTCTTCTGACTTGGGCTGACCTCTCCTGACCTCTTCGAGATCAGAGGGCCGAAGGGCCGCAAATCCTTTCGTGAAGCCAGATCCGGCTCCACAAGCCGCTCTACAAGGAATGCGCCCGACCAGATTCGAACTGGCGACCTTCGGCTTGAAAGACCGACGCTCTTTGGGCCCCCGGAGGGACCCGTTGACCACTGAGCTACGGGCGCTCGCGGTGGAACGATAGCTGCGCAGCGGAGTTTGAGCGGCGCGGGTGCGGGTGGGCGGGTCGGGAGGGGGTTGCTAGGCTGGTCGCGGCTCGTCTGACGGGCCACCTTATGCGTGACGCGCACTGACAGCCGCCTCTGAGATTCCGGTCGATCCGGGTCGCTCGCGGCATCCACGTGCCCGTCGTTATTCGGCTCCTGAGAGGAGCAACGCATGCCTTCCGTTTCGCTCGACGCCCAGGGCGTCACACGCCATCACGGTGCCCGGACCGTGCTCGACTCGATCGATCTCCACGTCCATGAAGGCGACCGGATCGCCCTGGTCGGCAGCAACGGCAGCGGCAAGTCGACGCTGCTGCGGATCCTCGCCGGCGAGGAGACCGCAGACGCGGGGACGGTCGCACGGCACGGGACCGTCGCCTATCTGCCGCAGCTCGTAACGACACCGGACATCCCGGCGCGGGACGCGATCCTCGGGCGGATCGGGGTCGCCGCCGCGACGCGGGAGCTCGACCGGTGGGCCGCCGCTCTGGCCGAGGGCGACCTCAAGGCGATCGATCCCCATGCCGCGGCGCTGGACCGCTGGCTCGCCCTCGGCGGCGAGGACGCGGAGGCCCGGCTCGCGACCGCGGCGGCCGAGGTCGGCCTCGACCCCGAGCTGCTCGACCGCCCGCTCGGTGAGCTCTCCGGCGGCCAGGCGTCCCGCGCGGGGCTCGCCGCCGTGCAGGTCGCGCGCTGCGACGTGCTCCTCCTCGACGAGCCGACCAACCACCTCGACCAGAACGGCCTAGCCCGCCTGCGCTCACTGCTCGCCGCGCACGCCGGCGCCGTCGTCCTCGTCTCCCACGACCGCGCGGTGCTGGGCGACTTCGCCGAGACGGTCGTCGAGCTCGCCGACGGCAAGGCGCAGCGCTACGCCGGCGGCTGGGACGCCTTCCAACGCGAGCGCGCCGACGCCCGCGCCCCGGCGGC
>DAIQOT010000054.1:0-18136 GCA_036787695.1 Solirubrobacterales bacterium
TCTGCACCTCCGACCGCGACCTGCGGAACGTCGAGACCGCCCTCCTCGCGCGTGACCTCCGCGCCGACATCGACGTCGTCGCCCACCTCGACAACCCGACCGTCGGGCGGGCGGTCGAAGAGGCGACCGGGGCCGGGTCGGCGCTCGACGTGGCGGGGCTCTTCGCCCCCGCGGTGATCGACGCCTGCATGTACCGGAGCTCGCACGACGTCGTGCTCGGCGGCGAGCGCTTCGTCGCCGCGGAGGTCGGGGTCGGCGGCGCCGGGACGCTGCGCGAGCTGTTCGGCGACCTGGTCCCGGTCGGGGTCGTGCGGTCGGGCGGGGAGCTCGTCGTCTGCCCGGGGCGTGACCTCGGCGTCGCCCCCGGCGACCGGGTGACGCTGCTCGGCAAGCCGGAGGAACTCGAGGGCGCGGAGCTCTCGCACGCGGCCGAGCCGGAGCGGGCGCCGCAACAGGGCGGTGGGCCGCTGCGACAGTGGCTGCGGCGGGTGAGCCGTTCGCTCGCCCAGGGGACCGACCGCGCGGTGGCGATCACGCTGGTGCTGTCGCTGGCGATGCTGATCGTCGCGACGATCGTGCTGCGGCTCGCCTACCACCAGGGCGACGGCAGCCACCTCTCGCTGACCCAGTCGATCTACTTCACGATCGAGACCTTCGCCACGGTCGGCTTCGGCGACTTCTCCTTCGCCCACCAGTCGACCGCGCTGCAGGTCTTCGGGATCCTCCTGATCATCGGCGGGGTGACCCTGAGCACGGTGATCCTGGCGCTGATCACCAACGCCCTGGTCAGCCGGCGGATCGAGCAGTCGCTCGGCCACGGGAGCATCCAGGGGATGGACGGGCACGTGGTGCTGGTCGGCCTCGGGGCGGTCGGGCTGCGGGTGCTGGAGGGGCTGCGACGCCAGGGCCGCGACGTGGTCGTGGTCGAGCGCGACGAGACGAACCGTTACGTCCAGCATGCCCGCGGCCTCGGCGTGCCGGTCGTCCACGGCGACGCGACCCTGGGACAGACGCTGCGCTCGGTGAAGGTGGCGGAGGCGGGCGCGGTGGCGATCCTGACCAGCGACGACCTCGTCAACCTGGAGACGGGGTTGGCGGTGCGCGACGAGCTCGGCGAGCGCTGGAGCGAGGTGCCGGTCGTCCTCCGCGTCTTCGACCGTTCCCTCGGCCGGCAGCTGCAGGGGACCTTCAACTTCAACCACGTCTGGTCGACCGAGGCGCTCGCCTCCCCCTGGTTCGTCGGCGCCGTCCTCGGCCTCGAGATCCTCGCCACCTTCTACGTCCGCAACCAGCCCTTCCTGGTGGCGCGCCTCGAGGTCGACGAGAGCGGCGGCCTCGCGGGCCTCGCGATGCAGGACCTCGGCGCCCGCATCCGCGTCGTCGCGATCGCCCGCGGCGGCGACGGCGCCCTCGAGTACCCACCCCGCCGCGACACCCGCCTCGCCGCCGGCGACCGCGCCTACCTCCTCGGCCCCTACGAGGAGCTGCTGCGGGTCCTCAGCCGCGAACGCGGCGGATCGACCGCGTGAAACTCGGCTCCGGGGCTCGCGCCGGGAGCAAGAACTCACCGAACTCGTAGACGCAGGTGACGATTGCCGGCCGCGCTCTTCGCGACGGACAAACCACGGTTATCGCGGTGACGGTGATCGATCCGGTGACTGCGGGAAGGCGCTCCAACTCACCTGCGGTCGAAGCTGCGCTTCTTGTCGTGGGCGGGCCAACGGCGCCGTCACGGCGGGCGACGATGGGGATCGGCAGCGAGATGTGCGGGACGGACTCGCCTGGAGCCAGCTTCCACGCCAGGAAAAACAACGCGAGTACAGCAGCCCAAGCCGCACCCCTGCTCAGTGTCCCGAATGCCTTCGGGACGTGCTCGCGGATCCCCTGCTCCAGCGCGGAGCCGAGGGTCTCCCCGAGGCGGTGACGACCGCCGCCCTCATCAGGCGCTCGGTCCATCCACCCTTCTCGCTCCCCTCAACTTCTCCCCTCCCGTCCGACACATCGCGGCTCAGGCAAATCTCACCATTGCGCGATCCCAACCGCGCCGGCGAAACCAATCCCACATCACTCTACATACGCGTGTGACCGTATTGGAAAACTATTTGTGTTCCCAAGATTAAGCCCGAAAACCCAGATGGGCTGCGGAACTTTTTGTCTGTGCCGCACAGTGAGTAACAACACTGAGTGTTTGATTCACACACACCAATTGACACATTCCACGTGTTGAACACGGCCGGAAAACCAACTGTGAACCGAGAACGGTGGGTGGGTTAAGCGACGGTGCTGTCCCCGGTGTCACCGGAGCCGCGGTGAAACCACGCGAAACCTCGACCCTTCGTTACCTGAGCAACCGGCCAAGGCCGGCAACTGAACGCGTCCGTCAGTTGTCGGAGCCGGCGCGGTCCCAGATATAGAGCTCGACCGCCTCGACGGCGAGCTCCATGAGGCGGGGAGCCGACAACAGGCTGAGGACGAGCTCGAGGGCGTCGTCCTCGGTGACGCCGGCGTCGACGGCCTCCTCGCCGCGGAAGCCGGCGGCGAGCTTGAGGGCCTCGCGGCGGTTCTCGCCGAGCGAGCCGAAGGCGCCCATCAGGAAGTCGCGATTGGGGATCGGCTGGCCGACCTCAAGGGATCCGTGCCAGGCGGCGAGCATCGAGAGGTCGTGCTCGTCGAGCTCCGAGATCGCCTTCGCGTAGTGGATCTCGAGCTCCGAATCGGGGATCTCGTCGACCCAGGCTCGGACCGCCTCGCCGAGCAGTTGGCGACGAGCCTCACGGCCGATCGAGTCGGATATCGCGCGGATCGCGTCGGCTGGGTCTACGAAGCAGAGGGACATGATGTGAAGCGAATTTAGAGGGGTCAGGGGACGGCAAAACGGGGGCGGAAATGCCGAGTTTGCGCTGTCGTGGCGCGGCGCGGGGAGGAATCGTGGCCCGCGGGACGACGAACCGGCCCCAGCTCGCCTCCGGCGGGCCTTTCGAAGAGCGCGCCGCCGGCCTCCATAGTCTGGTCGGGTGCCGCTGAAACTGATCCTCGGACCGCCCAATTCGGGCCGCGCGGGCCTCGTCCGCCGCCGCTACCTGGAAGCGCTGGAGCGCGACCCGGTGCTGGTCGTGCCGACCGTCGACGACGTCTTCGCCTTCGAGCGCGAGCTCTGCGGCGAGGGCGCCGCGCTGGGCGGCACCGTGCTCACCTTCGGCGCCCTCTTCGGCCAGATCGCCACCGCCGCGGGTCGCCCGCCCGGCGCCGTCCTCTCCCCCGCCCAGCGGCGGCGCTGCGTCGAGGTGTCGGTCGAGGAGCGCGGCCCCCGGCTCGGGCCGCTGCGCCGCTCCGCCGGGCGTCCCGGCTTCGCCGCCGCCTTCACCCGCCTCCTGGACGAGCTGCAGGCGGCCGAGGTCGGCCCGCGGGATGTCGAGGCGAGCGCCGGCACCCTCGAGGGCTCGGCCTACCTCGCCGACGTCGCCACCCTCTACGCGGGATACGCCGCCGCCCGCGAGCGCAGCGGCCGCCTCGACTCCGCCGGGATCGCCCGCGAGGCGATCGGACTGCTGCGCGCCGACCCCGGGCCGTGGGCCGGGCGGCCGGTCTACCTATATGGGCTCGACGACCTCACCCCGGCCCAGTTCGACCTCGTCGCCGCGCTCGCCGCCCACACCGACGTCACCGTCGCGGTCCCCTTCGAGGACGGCAACGAGGCGCTCGCTGCCCGCGGCCGGCTGCTGGGACAGCTGCGCGCGCTCGAGCCGGTCGAGGAGATCGGCCTCGACGCTGATCCGGGGAACACCGAGAGCGCCCAGCTCTACGCGCTCGCCCGCGGCTTCGGCTTCCCCGCGCTCCCGCCGCAGCCGCTCCCCGAGCCCTCCGACCTGACCCTGCTGCGCTCCGCCGGCAGTCGGGCCGAGGCCGAGGCGATCGCGGCGGAGGTGTCGCGGCTCGTCCACACCGGGACGGCGCCGGACCAGATCGCGGTCGCCCTCCGCGACCCCTCGCGGCGCGGCCCCGACGTCGAAGCGGCGCTCGAGGCGAACGGGATCGCGGCGGCGCTCGAGGCGGAGGTCCCTGTCGCCTCGACCTCGGTCGGCGGCGCCGTCGTAGCGCTGCTCGAGACCGCCTTCGGGACGGGCCGCGCCGCCGACCTGCTCCGCTACCTGCGCGGTCCCTCGGGCTTCTCCGCCGGCCGCGTCGACTGGCTCGAGCGGGCGATCCGCCGCGAGCGCATCGGCGACGCCGAGACCGCGCTGGCGCGCTGGCGTGGAGACGCGGGCGCGCATACCGACGAGGACGGTGAGCGCGTTCGCAGTAACCCGCGGATAGCGCGGGAAAGTGCGAACGCTCCCGTGGAGGACGGCGACGAGGGACCATCGGCGCCGGATGACCGCCGCGTCGGCGAGGACCCGCGGGACCTCCAGCGCCTCCGGGACGCCGCCGCCGAATCCCCGGCCGCGCTCTGCGCCGCCGTCGCCGGGCTCGCCGCCACGATGGCCTCGCGGCCGTTCCGCACCGGTGAGGACGGCCCTCGCCTCGGCCCGGGCGACGGGCTCGAGCTGCGCGCCGCCGGATCGATCGCGGCGGCGCTCTCGGACCTGGCGGCGCTCGGTCCGCTTGCCCCCGCCCCGGCGCGCCTCGCCGAGACCGTCGCCGCGCTCGACTTCCGCGTCTGGAGCGGCCCAGTCGAGGGGCGGGTGCGGATCGCCAGCCCGTATCGCCTGCGCGCCGCGCGCTTCGACCACGTCCTCGTCGGCTCCCTCCAGGACGGCGAGTTCCCGCGCCGCGACCGCGGTGGCGACCCGTTCCTCTCCGAGGCCCAGCGCGAACAGCTCGGGCTCGACCCGCGCCGCGACACCGAAGCCGAGGAGCGCTACCTCTTCGGCGTCTGCCTGGCGCTCCCCCGCCGCCGCCTCTTCCTCTCCTACCGCGACAGCGACGAGAACGGGGCGGCCGAGTCGCGTTCGCCCCTGCTCGAGGAGGTGCGCGCGCTGATCTCCCCACCGATGCCGGCCGACGGCGGCGCCGACCCGGTCGAGGATGTGATCACCCGCGTGCGCGGCCTCGCCGACGTGGTCGCCCCGCTCGCCGAAGCCGCGTCGGTCGACGAGCTGGCGCGAGCGCTGGCGGCCCACGGGCCGAACGCCGACCCCGCCACGCTCTTGGCCACGGTCGGAATCGAGGACGGCCACGATCCCCGCGGCACCACCGCCGCGCGCGGCGATGAGGACACCATCGTCAGCCCCGATCCCGACGCCCCGCCTCCGACATCGCTCGTCCACACCGTCGCGCCCCCAAGGCTCGTCGATTCCCTGCTGGTCCGCCTCGCCCGCGCCCGCCGCGCCATGACCGCCGCTCGCGCCCCCGGCCCGTTCACGAACCCCGCGGTGCTCGCCTCGCTCGCCGCCGTCGAGGCCTACGGCGGCACCACGCTCGAGCAGTTCGACGAATGCTCCTACCGCTGGTTCGCCGGCCACGAGCTCGACCCGCAGCCGCTCGACCCGGTGCCCGACCCGCTCGTCCAGGGCGGCCTCTTCCACTCGGTCGTCGAGCGCCTATATGGCGAGCGCCCCGGCGGCGACCCGCTCCCCCGCCCCGGCTCCCTCCCCCTCTGGAACGAGCGCGCCCGCGCCCTCCTCAGCGAGCAGCTCGCCGAGCGCGAAGTCGGCGGCCACCCGGCCGAGCGGGCGATGGCGCGGCGGGTCGAGCGGCTGCTCGAACGCTTCCTCGGCGAAGAGGCGGCGCGCGACACCGGCGGCTTCGAGCCGTGGCTGCTCGAGGCGCGCTTCGGGATCGGCGAGGAAGCCGAGCGGCCGGCGCTCGACCTCGGCGGCTGGGGCCTCCACGGGGCGATCGACCGGATCGACCGCGCCGCCGACGGCCGCGCCTTCGTCCACGATTACAAGCTCTCGGCCAACGTCACGCCGGCGAACAAATTCGTGGAGAAAGCGAAGCTGCAGCTGCCGCTCTACCTGCTGGCGGCGCAGACGCACTGGGGCGCGGAACCGGTCGGTGGCGTCTACCACCCGCTGCGCGGAACTTCCAACCGGCGCCCGCGCGGCGTCGTCGCGAAGAGCTCCGCCGGGGACCTCGCGGGCTACGACCCGGTGCGCGGTGACATCGTCGACGACGAGAAGCTGGAGGAGCTGATGGAGGAGACGCGTGAGCGCGGTGGCGCGATCGTCTCCCGTATCCGCGCCGGCGACATCCGCCGCGACCCGGGCCCGCGGGCGCCGCTGAAAGGCCACGACCAGTGCCCGACCTGGTGCTCCTTCGCGCCGATCTGCCGCCGCGACCGTGCCCCCTCTTACGTGGAGCAGGAAGAGAACGAAGCGAGCTGGGAACGATGAGCGAGACGACGCCGGGCGACGAGCGCGACGTTCGTTCACTTGAGCCGGTCATAGGCGGCTCAACTGCACGAACGGCAGGGGACGCGCCCCCCGAGCCCGCGGTCGAGCGCTCCCCCACGCCCGAGCAGCGCGCGGCGATCGAGGCGAGCGCCCACGATGTCCTGCTCGAGGCCGGCGCCGGCTCCGGCAAGACCGGCGTCATGGTCGAGCGCTACACCCGCCTCGTCGTCGACCAGGGCGTCTCCCCCGACGCCGTCCTCGCCTTCACCTTCACCGACAAGGCCGCCGCCGAGCTGCGCGCCCGCGTCCGCGCCGAGCTCTCCCGCCGCGCCGCGGGCAAAGGCGCCGCCGCGGTCCGCGCCGCGGGGCTCCTCTCGACCATGGGCGGGGCCTGGATCACCACCATCCACGGCTTCTGCAACCGCGTCCTCGCCGCCCACCCGGTCGCCGCCGGCGTCGACCCCGGCTTCCGCGTCCTCGACCAGCCCGAGGCCGAGCGCGCCGCCCGCGAGGCCTTCGACGCCGCCCTCACCGAGTTCCTCGCCGACGCCGATCCGGCCCGCGAGGAGACCGTCGCCGCCTACGACCTCGAAGGCCTGCGCGGCGTCGTCGTCGCCATCCACGACGAGCTGCGCAGCCGCGGCGTCGCCGAGCCCGCGCTCCCGGACCCGCCGCGGGTCGACGCCGCCGAGGCGATCGCCACCGCGATCGAGGTGGCCGGGGAATGCCTCGAGGAGCTCAAGGAGGGCGACGCCAAACGCCCCCCGCTCGAGGAGGCGATCGCCCGCCTCACCCAGCCCGGTCCGCCGCCGCCGCTGACCGAGCTCGAAGCGCTCCGCCCCGGCGGCACCGCCAAAGCCCTCGCCCCCTTCCGCGACGCGCTCGACGCGGCGATCGCCCGCACCGCGGAGGCCGGCGACGGCGGCGTCGCCTACCGCCACATCGCCGCGCTGCTCCTCCTCTACACCGACGCCTTCGAGGACGCCAAGGCGCGCCGCGCCGGGATCGACTTCGAGGACCTGCAGATCCTCGCCGCCCGCCTGCTCGAGCGCGCCGAGATCGGCCAGGCCTACCGCGGCCGCTTCTCCCACCTGCTCGTCGACGAGTTCCAGGACACCAACCGCCTGCAGCTGCGGCTGATCGAGGCGCTCCAGGGCCCGAAGTCCCAACTCGTCGTCGTCGGCGACGAGCTGCAGTCGATCTACTCCTTCCGCCACGCCGACCTCGAAGTCTTCCGCCGCCGCCGCGAGCAGATCGACGCCGCGCCGGACGCCGAGCTGATGCGGCTCAGCGGCAACTTCCGCTCGCGCCCCGAGGTGATCGCCGCGGTCAACCTGCTCGGCTCGACGCTGCTCGGCGCCGCCTACCGCCCGCTCACCGTCGGCGCGCCGCCCTCGTCCCCGGCCCCGCGCGGGCCCGGCCCGGCGGTGGAGCTCCACCTCACCTCGCGCGACGGCTGGGACGCCGACGGGATCGACCTCGAACCGGCGATCGACGGCCGCACGCCGCTCAACTGCCTGGCCGAGGCGCGGACGCTGGCGGCGCGCCTGCGCGAGCTCCACGAGGCGGGCGTCGAGCGCGGCTCGATGGTCGTCCTGCTGCGCGCCTTCACCCACCTCGACGCCTACGAGGACTCGCTGGCGCGGGCGGGCCTGCGGCCCTACGTGGTCGGCGGGCGCGGCTACTGGTCCCAGCAGCAGGTGGCCGACGTCTGCGCGCTGCTCGCGGCGATCGCCAACCCGCTCGACGACGAAGCCCTCTTCGGCGCCCTCGCCTCGCCCGCCTGCGCGGTCGCCCCTGACACGCTCTGGCTACTGCGCGCCGCGGCCGGGCGGCGGCGCCACGTCTGGCCGGCGCTGGAGGCCCTGGCCCTGGCGGGCGAGGCGGAGCTCGCCGAGCCGGAACGGCTGGAGCAGATCCCCGCCGAGGAGCGCGCGCTCCTCACCGATTTCGCGACCGGGCTGGTGGGACTGCGGGCGCGGGCGCCGCGCCTCTCGCTCGCCGGGCTGGTCGAGGCGGCGGTGACCGAGACCGGCTACGACCTGGCGACGCTGCTGCAGCCGAGCGGCGAGTCGCGACTGGCGAACGTGCGCAAGCTCTCGCGGCTGGCGGCGGCCTACGAGTCGCGCGAGGGCCGCGACCTGCGCGGCCTCCTCGACTTCCTCGCCGCCCGCGCCGAAACCGACACCGAGGCCCAGGCAGCGACCGCCGCCGAGGGCCACGACGGCGTCCGGATCATGACCGTCCACAACGCCAAGGGGCTCGAGTTCGAGGTCGTCGCCGTGCCCGACCTGGCCCGGGGACTTCTCTCCGGCGGCCGCCGTCCGGTCCTCGCCCTGGGACGCGAGCAGCCGCCCAAGGTCGGCCTCCAGTGGCGCCGCCTCGGCCGCGCCTCGGTGAACCTCTACGACTACGGCGACCTGATCGAGGCCGGCGAGTCGCGCGACTCCGAGGAGGGCCTGCGCCTCTTCCACGTCGCCGCGACCCGCGCGAGGGAGCGCCTGATCCTCAGCGGCGTGGTGAAACCCGAGCCGGCGAAGGAAACGAGACCGGGCACGGCGGTGATCGAGCGGATCGTCGGCGCCTTCGACCTCGATCGAGCGAAACCCGAGGCGGACTCGGCGGCTGCCGGGGATACGCAGGCTTCTCTCGATGCCGGGGTGCCGGTGCCGCCGGCGGAGGCGCGGCCAGGGCTCGACGAGGCGTTCCCCGCGTCGTTCATCGCCGTCCACGCCAACGTGCCCTCGCCTGAGCGGGCGGCCGAACTGCGGGACCTTCGGCTCGACGCGGCCGCCGAGCGGTCCCTGGGGACCGGGACGCCGCCGCTGGTCGAGCGCAAGCCGCCGATCGTCCCCAGCCGTCCGCTCTCCTACACCGCGATCAGCGCTTTCGAGGAATGCGCCTACCGCTTCTACATGGAGCGCGTCCTCGGCCTCCCCAGCGCCGCCCCCGCCGCGTCCCCCGGACGAGTTCGCAGTAACGGCCGGATAGCGACCGAAAGTGCGAACTCGGCGGGTGGGTCAGCGATGGTCGGGGCGGGAGATGAGGGGCCGTCGGCGCGGGAGGAACGGAGCGCTCGGGGGGCCGCGGTGCACGCGCTGCTCGAGTGGAGCCTCGTCAACGACTGGAGTGAGCCGACGGCGGGGCTGGCTCGGCGGCACGCACTCGCGGCCGGGCTTGATCTTGAGACGGCCGAGGCCGAGGAGCTGCTTGGGCCGGTGCGCGACTGGCTTGGCTCCCCGCTCCGCGCCGAGATCGTGGCCGCGACCCGGGTCCGCGCCGAGGTGCCGATCCTGCTCAGCGCCGGCAGTACCGTGCTGCGCGGCTCGATCGACCTTCTGGTCGAGCGCGACGGCCTGCCACCGCTGGTCGTTGACTACAAGACCGACCGTCTCCGCGGCGACGATCCCGCGGCCCGCGCCGCCCACTACGAGGTGCAGCGGTCGATCTACGCCCTCGCCGCCAAGGAGAGCCTCGGCGCCACCGAGGTCGAGGTCGCCTACGTCTTCCTCGAGCGCGCCGACTCCCCCGTCCGCACCGTCCTCACCGAGTCCGACATGGCCGCGGGCCGCTCCCGCATCGAGGCGGCGGTGGCGTCGATCAGCGCCGGCCAGTTCGAGCCCGCTCCGGAAGCCGAGCGCACCTGGGACCTCTGCCGCGGCTGCCCCGCGGTGGGCCGCCTTTGCAGCGGCCCGCCCGCAGATTCTGCCGCCGCGGCCTGAGCGCGCCGCCGCCCCCACCCGCCCCAGGTCTATCCAGGGTTCGCCCTTGGGATCAGATCCGTTCGAGCAGGACGGCGGTCTGGTGGCCGTAGGCCTCAGGGGTGACCGAGCAGGCGCGGAAGCCCCAGGACAGTCGCTTGAGAAGCGCCTCGGAGTTCCACATGACGTTCGCCTGGATCGAGCGTCCGAGCGTCACCATGTAGGCGTCGCCGCGCTTGAACTTCTGGTACTCGGGGCTCGTGTCGATCATCTCGACGAAGTTGTCCCAGCTCTCCTTGCCACCGGTCCGCTCGTAGTAGCGCGGGTAGTTGGCCGGGTCGGCTTCCCCGTCGAAGACGCGCATCGCGTGCTCGTCGTTGATCGTGAAGTAGAGGCGGCCACCCGGTTTGAGGATCCGGTGCAACTCGAGGAACCAGGTCTCGACCAGGTCGTCGATGTGGGTGAAGACCGAGCCGGCGAAGATCAGGCCGACGGAGCGGTCCTCGAACGGCAGGCTGGGCACGGTGGTGCTGGTGAAGAAGTTGATCGGCGGCGACAGGTGGTCGAGGCACCAGAGGACGGCACTCGACCAGAGGTCGGCGCCCCACAGCTCGTTCTCCGGCGCGAGCGGGGCGAGCCAGCGGATCAGCCGACCGCCGGCCGAGCCGAGCTCGAGGATGCGTCCCGCCTGCTCGATCGGCGCGCCGCTGTCGGCGAGCAGCCTTTTCATCGTGTCGACGTCTTCTTTGCCGGTCCGCAGGAAGCTCTCCTCCGACGTGCAGTAGTAGGCCCAGAAGTCTTTCGGCGGCACGGGCAGCTCGGTGGCGACGGGTGAGGCACCATTTTCGACCGGCCGCGCGTAGGGCTCGCCCTGATCGTGGGGCCAGAAGGTTGCGTACTGCATGAGGTCGGGCGCGACCCCGGGCAGAATCCGCCGCAGACCGCCCTCCACTTTTCCTTTGGCCGTTGCCTTGGTGCGCGACACGATCGAAGTATTCATGCCCGACTAAACGCCATGGGGGCGTCGAAACTTCTGGACGCTGTCTCAGAGCGAACCACTCGCCGCGCCGGTCAGGCGCCGGGGGTGGCGCTGGAGTCGAGCTTCGCCGCGAGGTCGTCGAGGTTCAATTCCTTGAGGCCCTCGCCGACGGCGTCGAGCTCTCCGGCGCAGTAGTCGACCAGGGTGCGGCCCTCTTTGCAGAGGTCCAAGGTCTCGCGGAGGCCGGCCTGGCCGGAGTCGAGGCGGTCGATGATCTCCTCGAGGCGCTCCACCGCATCCTCGTAGCTGGCGGGGGCGCTGTCAGTCACGACGATCTCCTCCGGTTCCGGGTCCGGGATCAGCAGCGGTTCGGGCGTCGACTCGTCCATCGCTGAACCGCAGGCTAAAGCGCCCCGCGGCGGCCACGGCGGCGGCTCCGGTCAGCGGCTCGCCGTCCTCGGTCTCGGCCAGGGCGTAACCGCGCTCGAGCGTGCGCTCGGGATCGTGGGCGCGCAGGGCGACCGCGGCCTGGCGGAGCGCCTCGCGGCGTTGGGCCACGGCCCGTTCGGAGGCCATGTCGAGGGCGACGCCGTGGCGACGGCCCTCCTCGCCGGCCCGCTCGACCTGGCCCAGCGCACGACGCCGCGCCCGCTCGAGCACCAGCCCGGCGATCCGCCGCTGGCTCGCCGCGCGCTCGGCGATGCCGCGTTCCGACGCCGCCCGGATCTCGCGCGTTTTCTGGTTCAAGAACGTCCGCTGGCGTTGCAGCGCCCGCGCCGGGCCGCGCGCCAGAGCGCCCAGGTGCCGCGCCCGCGCGCCGATCGCCCCGTCGGCCCCGCGCCGCAGCGTCAGCGCCATCCGTCCCAGGTCGCGCCGCGCGGCGCCGCAATCGAGTGGCACCACCGCCTCCGCCGCGTGGGTCGGGGTCGAGCAGAAGATCGCGGCAACATCATCGATCAGGGTCGAGTCGCGCTCGTGCCCGACCGCGCTCACGACCGGCACCCGCAGCATCGCCACGGTCCGGCACAAGGTCTCGTCGCAGAAGGCCCAGAGGTCGGCGAGGCTGCCGCCGCCGCGGGTGACGACGATCGCCTCGATCTCCGGCCGCGCCGCCAGGTCCTGGAGCGCCCGCGCGATCGCCGGCGCCGCGTGGCGGTCCTGCACCGGCGCGAAGGCCCAGACCACGGTCCCGCCCCACCCGCGCCGCGCCAGCCCGGCGAGCAGGTCGCGCCGCGCCGCGCCGCCTTCGGCGGTGACGACGCCGATCGTCTTCGGCAGCGCCGGCCGCGCCAGCTGCTTCTGCAGCTCGAAGAGGCCCTCGCCGCGGAGCTGGGTCCGGAGCGCCTCGAGCCGCGCCATCAGGTCCCCTTCGCCCGCCAGCCGCACGTGCGTCGCGCGGAAGCTGAAGCTCGGCGAGGCCGCGCCACCACCCGGGTAGTAGTCCGGCCCGCCGGCGATCACCACCTCGACGCCGTCGCGCAGCGCCCCTTCCGGCAGCCCCGCCCGTTCGAGGTCGTTCAGCCAGATCACGCAGGGCACCGCGCCCTCGCCGTCGCGCAGCTCGAAGTAAGCCTGTTTCCTGCTCCGCCCCATCCCGGTCACCTCGCCGATCAGCAGCACCCGCGCCCGTTTGCGCATCTCTTCCTGGAGGACCTTGGCGTAGCGACCGACCGCGAACGGCCCGGGAAGGTCGGGACCAGGCCGCGCGCCGACGCCGAGCGAGATTTGGGACGAATCCATGGGGATTCAGCCTAGACCCAGCGGCTGACGCGGCTGGGCCAAGCAGGTCAAGGACGCAGGGAGCGTGGCGTGCTGGGCACGCGAGCGACCGAGGACGCAGAGATGCGCCGGTCCAGGCGCGTCAGCTCGTTGCTTTCCAGTGCTTCGCCCAGGACTTGAGCTCGCTGATCGCGGGACCAAGGGCTTCGCCCGTCTCGGTCAGCGAATACGTGACCCGCACGGGCGTCCCGGCTTCGACGTCGCGCTGGACGAGGCCCTCTTCCTCGAGCTCCCGTAGGCGCTGCGAGAGCAGCCGATCCGACAGTCCCGGGACGACCTTGCCGAGCTCGCCGAAGCGCCGCGGGCCCTCGATCAGCGAGCAGAGGATGGCGCCGGTCCAGCGGCGGCCGATCAGCTCGATCGCCTCGTGGAAGTCCGGGCAGACCGAATTGCAACCGGGAGCTGCGGCCTCGGTCGCCGACGGCGCGGCCTGACTTTGGAATGCGGCGTTCACGTCAAATTGACATTACTGAACGCCACCCACGGGCCGGCCGATATCGGCCTCGATGCACGCCTCAGCGGGTGCAGGCGCGGGTCGAGACCTCGTCCGCCGCCACATGGTGGATCGCTTCCGTCACTTCCGCCGCCGGCACCGCGAAGCCGCCCTTAGGCCCGCTCGTCGTCGCCGCGAAGACGACCCCCACCGCTCCGCCCTTCGCATTGAGCAGCGGCCCGCCCGAGTTGCCGCTCCGCACGTCCCCGCCGAGCGCCGTGATCGTCCGCTCCACCGGCCCGCGGCCGTAGGAGTCCTCGCTGACGGTCGAGCGCGTTTCGCCGACCCGCGCCGGGGTCACCGTGTAGGGACCGTTCTCGGGATACCCGAGCACCGCCGCCTCGTCCCCTTCCGAGTCCCCCTCGGCCACCTTCAGCGTCGGCAGGTTGGCGGCGACGCGCAGCAGCGCCAGGTCGTTCTGCGGTTCGTAATAGACCGCGGTCGCGTCGAGCTCCACCCCGCTCTGCGTCGTCACCGTCGTGTCGGTCGCCCCGGCGACGACGTGCGCGTTGGTGACGATCAGGTCCGGCCGCACCGCCCAGCCCGAGCCCTCGATGCCGAGCCCGCACGCGGTGCTCAGCACCCGCACCACCGAGCTGCCCGCCGCTTCGACGTCGGGGTCCTCGGCGATCTTCGAGTTGGGCGACTCGCGCGGCGTCGCCGGGCCGGTGATCGACGGCGCCGGGTCGACCCGGTCGAGCACGTTCAGCACCCCGCCGCTCGGCGGCAGCACCTGGTCGAGCTCACTGAGGATCACCGAGTTCTGGACGTCGGCGCGCAGCTGGGTCGTCCCCGGAGCGTGCAGTGCGACGGCGCCGAAGATCCAGGCGAGCCCCAACGCCACCGCGCCGATCAGCGCCGCCCCGCCCGCCCCGTCGGCGCGGTGCAGCAGGGGACGCCGGATCAGCCGCCGCCGCAGCGCCAGCGCCGCCCCCTCCAGCATCACCGCCGCCAGCGCCCCGACGAGGAGCGCCCCGATGGCTCCGCAGAGCGGCGCGTAGGGCGAATCGGCCCCCTGCGAGAGGACGATCGGCCCGAGCCGCGACCCCAGAAAAGCGCCGACGCCGAAGCCCGCGAGGGTCAGCGCTCCGACGATCAACCCCTGGCGATACCCCCAGAGCGCGAGGGCGAGCGTGAAGGCGACGATCGCCCAATCGAGCACGGTCACCTACCGAATACAAGCATGCGGCGGACCGCTCGATTACCTTTCCACCGGTGACTAAGCAGTCTTCCGAGGTTGAGCGTCGCAGACGACTGCTTACCCGAGCGGCCCCGCTCGGCGTGATCGCGGTCGTCGCTTTCGTCGTCGGCGCCGCCATGGGCGTCCCCGGATCGCCCGAGAAGGACGCCGCCAACCACTTCGCCGAAGCCTGGCAGCACAAGAACTTCGCCGCGATGTACGCGGAGCTGAACGAAGCCTCCAAGCAGTCGATCTCCGCCAAGCAGTTCGCCGCCGACTACCACGAAGCGCAGCAGATCGCGACCGAGCGCGGGGTCCGCGTCGAACCGGCCAAGGGCTCGACCTCCGAGGGCGGCCAGACCGTCGTCCCGGTGCCGGTGCGGATCAAGACCGTCGCCTTCGGCATGGTCGACGAAGAGCTCGACCTGCCCTGGGCCGAAGGCGGCATCGCCTGGAAGCCCTACCTCGTCTTCCCCGGGCTGAAGCCGGGCGAGACGCTCGAAGCGCAGACCGAACTGGCGCCGCGCGCGTCGATCCTCGCCGCCGACGGCACGGTGCTCGCCGAAGGCCCGGCGGACGAACGCGAACACCCGATGGGCACCGCCGCGATCGACGTCACCGGGGAAATCGGCGAAGCCTCCGAAGAAGACGAGCCGCGCCTCGCCCGCCAGGGCTTCCCGCCGGAAACGCCGGTCGGGATCAGCGGCCTCGAGCGCGCCTTCAACCGCCGCCTCGCGGGCAAGCCGGGCGGCAAGCTCCTCGCCGTCCCGGCCGGCGAAGCGAAGTCGAAGGGCAAGGGCGGCAAGGAATCGAGCGAAGGCGCCGGCGAATCCGGGGAAAGCTCGGAATCCACCGAAACCGCCGGCGGCCGCGTACTGGCCGAATCGAAGCCGGAAGCCGGGACCTCGGTGCGGACGACGATCGACCCGACCCTGCAGGAAACCGCGGTCGCGGCGCTGGCCGGGCGGGCGGGCGGCGTCGCCGTCCTCGACGCCAAGACCGGCGACGTCCGCGCCCTCGCCGGCCAGGCCTTCTCCGCCCCCCAGCCGCCGGGCTCGACCTTCAAGATCCTCA
This sequence comes from Solirubrobacterales bacterium, assembly GCA_036787695.1. Lineage (GTDB taxonomy): Bacteria > Actinomycetota > Thermoleophilia > Solirubrobacterales > 70-9 > VAYN01. The sequence goes on from DAIQOT010000054.1 coordinate 15,542, forward strand.
CCTCGGTCGCGGCGCTCGAAAAGGGCGTCGTCAAGCTCACCGACGAATTCGAAATCAACGACGGCATCAACGTCGGCGGCCGCTTCATCGAAAACGCCAACGGCGAGTACTGCGGCGGCACCTTCCGCCAGGCCTTCGCCGAGTCGTGCAACTCCGACTTCCTGCCGCTCGGCCCGAAGATCGGCAACCAGAAGATGGTCGAAACGGCGGAAAAGTTCGGCTTCAACTCGCCGCCGACGCTCTACTCGCCCTCGATCACCAAGGAAGTCGAACCGGCCGAGTCGACGATCCCGACCGAAATCGGCGAAGAAGTCGACCTCGCGGTGTCGGCGATCGGCCAGGGCGAAGTGCTGGCGACGCCGCTGCAGATGGCGAGCGTCGCCCAGACGATCGCCAACGACGGCGTGCGGATGCCGACCTCGATCGTCACCGGCAAGAAGCTGCGGCCGACGATGAAGCCGGTGCGGGTGATGACGAAGAAGACCGCGAACGAACTGACCGAACTGATGATCGGCGTCGTCGACGAAGGCACCGGCACCGCGGGCGCGATCGCCGCCGGCCAGGTCGCGGGCAAGACCGGCACCGCCGAACTCGGCCAGGTCGTCGAAAGCGAAGAAGGCGAAGAACCGATCGAAGAAGTCGAAGGCGAAGAAGCTACGCCCGAGCACCGCAAGGACGCCTGGTTCTCCGCCTTCGCCACGGTCGACAAGCCGAAGCTGGCGATCGGGGTACTGCTGATCGAAGCCGAAGCCGCCGGCGGCGAAGTCGCCGCGCCGGTCGCCTCCGAGGTCCTCTCGGCCGGCTACGAATAGACGGCGCGCCCTCAGCGGTGCGCGGCGCGCCTGCTAGAGGTCGAGTTTGACGGTGCCGCTATCCCCGGGAGCGCCGGGGATGTGGAGCAGCAGCGGGCGGTTCGAGCTGACTTCTTCGGGCAGTTCGAAGACCGCGACGGAGCCGACGATCGGACCGCTCTGGGCGCTGGAATCATCCTCCGGGATCGCTTCGTTTTCGGTCAGGATCGAGCTGAACGGGAAGGCGTATTCGCTTTCGCTCGGCAGCGCTTTGTAGCGCTTGCCGGTCGAGTCAGTGATCGTCAGCCCGTGGACCACGGTGAAGGAGCTGTGGTTCGGGTTGAAGACCTGGAGGAAGACGCCGAAGTAGTTGTGGTCGTCCTTGACCGGCTGCTGGCCCTTCAGGTAGGCCACGTCCTCGGCGTCGTTTTCGTTCAGGTACCGGGAGAAGACCACCGTGTACTCGAGCTTGCCGACCTTGACGACTTCACCCTCTTCCACTTCGCGCGGGTTGCCCGATCCACAGGCGGTGACCCCGATCGCCAGCGCGACCAGCATGAGTGCGGCGAGGGCGGACGTGGAGAGACGACGATGGTTCTTCATCATTGGCGGCGCGGAGTCTATTAGGGGATGCCGGTCGTGTAGCGGTTCCCCCCGGCGATGGCGATCCGATCGCCCGCGGGGACACCACCCTCGAGGATGTCGCGCAGGCGCTTGACCGCCCGCTCCCACCCTTTGCGCTCGAAATGAGCGCCGAGGCTGAGTGACTCGACCAGCTTGTCGACGGGGTGCGTCGGCTCGGTCCAGTGGGTGACCCGGATCAGGATCATCCCGGCCTTGCTCGGCTCGGTCTCCCAGACCGTGTGGTTCGGGATCCGGTTGGTGCGGCCGCCGAGGCCGCGCTCCTCGATCCGGGCCGGCTCGCGCAGCTCGACGATCGTCGTGTCCTCCCAGGGCGAGCGCAGCGGCGCCTTGACCCGGAAGCGCGCCCCGGCCCCAACCCCACGGGCATCGATCCGCGTCAGGCGGAACCCGGTGAGGAAGTGATCGGTGAAGCTGGGACGGCGGCCGAGGTCGGCGATCAGCTCGAAGGCCGCCTCGCGGGTGGCTTCGACCTCGATCTCGGCAACGACGGGACCCATCGGAACGGAATCCTATTGGTCAGAGGGAGACGGAGCCGCGCCGCCCCACGCCGGGGCCGACGCTTGTGCGCGAGGGCGCAAAGACGTCGGGGGCCGAACGTAGGATCTTTTCTGGTGAACGCCGTGCCGAATCCGATCGATCCACCCCCAGACCGCTCCGAGCCGCCGATCTCGTTGGCCGCCGAGCGGGCGCGCGCGCAGCTGCACGAGGAGATCGAACGGGTCCGCGGCGGGGTCGAAGAGATGCTCGCCGAGCAGGGGCGGGCGGGCGCCGAGGACGAGGCCCTGCGGCGCGAGCTCGACGCCCTGCGCGAGGACACCCGCCTCTACGTCAAGAAGCGCGTCAAACGCACCGAGCGCAAGCTCGACCGCCGCATCGACAAGGTCGAGGAGCGCACCGCCCAGCTCGAGGAGCGGATCGACCAGGTCGAGGCCGACCGCGCCGCCGCCGAGGTCCGCATCCACACCGCCACCGAGTCGATGCTCGACGAGCTCCTCACCGAGATGCGAGCGATCGCCGAACTCCTCGGCCAGCGCATCAACCGCTTCCCCGACATCCGCCCGTAGCTCGCGGGCGGGGCGGCGTCCGCGTCCTTCGCGGCGCAGTGGCCGTCCGAGGTGCGTCCCGGGCGTCTCGTGGCGGCCCGGGCAGGCTGTGACCG
>DAIQOT010000222.1:0-6398 GCA_036787695.1 Solirubrobacterales bacterium
CGGCGCGGGTCGGTGAACCAGACCTCGCGGCCGTCGTCGAGCACGAACCGCGCGCGCAGGTACTTCTCCTCGGTCGAACGCTCGCCCTGGTAGAGGATGCGCCCCTCGGAGGGGTCGAGTATTTCGCCCTCCGGCTCGACCAGCACGAGGTTGCCGGTCAGCCGCAGGTGCATGACCAGCGTCTGGTCGCCGTCCAGGCTCAGCAGCAGGTACTTCCCGCGGCGCCCGAGCCCGCGGATCGTCTTGCCGGTGACCTTCTTGCCGAGCGTCCCCGGCCGCACCGGCCGCGACCAGCGCGCGTCACGCACTTCGAGCTGCTCGATCGTGTGTCCTTCGAGCTCCGGCTCCAACTGGCGGGCGACGGTCTCAACCTCGGGCAGCTCGGGCACGCCCTGAGTTCTACCCCAGATCAGTCAGGGCAGGCGCTCCGCGCCCGGCGCTTAGGCGCTATTCGTCCTTCGCCCGCGGGTGCGCCTCGTAGTAGACCTGCTTCAGCCGATCGCCGGAGAGGTGCGTGTACATCTGGGTCGTGGCGATGTCGGCGTGGCCGAGCATCTCCTGCACGGCGCGCAGATCGCAGCCGTTGGACAGCAGATGCGTGGCGAAACTGTGTCGCAAGGTGTGCGGGGACATCTTGCCGTCGAGCCCGACCGCCCGCGCGTGGCGCTGGACGATCTTGTAAAGGCCCTGGCGGGTCAGCGGCCCGCCGCGAAAGTTGACGAAGAGGCGCGCCTCTTCACGACCGTGGAGCAGCGCCGGCCGACCGCTGCGCAGGTAGGCGCGGATCGCCGCGATCGCCTGCCGGCCGAGCGGCACGAGCCGTTCCTTCGACCCCTTGCCCCGCGCCCGCACGAACCCCTCGTGCATGTCGATGTCGGACATCTCGAGGCCGATCACCTCGGAGGCGCGCAGCCCGCACGCGTACATCACCTCGAGCAGCGCCCGGTCTCGCAGGGCGGTCGGCTCGGCACCGGTCGGCGCCGCCAGCAGCTTCTGCACCTCGGCGTAGTTGAGGACGTGGGGCAGCTTCTTCGAGCGCCGTGGCGCCGCCAGGCTGGCGGTCGGGTCGTCGCCGATCAGCTCGTCGCGGCGCAGGTGCTTGTAGAAGGAGCGCAGGCAGGCGGCCTTGCGGTGGATCGTCGCCGAGGACACGGGCGGTTTCTCCGGCCCGCCGGTCGCGAGCTCGGCGAGGAACTCCCCCACCTCGGCCGGCCGCGCCTTCAGCGCGTCCAGGTGGTGCGCCGAGAGGTACTCGCCGTACTGGAAAAGATCGGTGCGATACGCGTTCAGGGTGTTCCGCGAGAGACCACGCTCGAGCTCCAGGTAGGAGAGGAAGTCGAGCGTCAGCGAGCGGAAGCGCGCGTCGGCGCCGGTGTCCGCCGGCTGGGCCGGGGTCTCGGGTTTCACGGCGATGGCCATGTGCGGATTGTTCGGGTCGTTCTTTAGGAAACCTCCAGGCGCAAGGGACCGTGCGTGGACGGTCGAGCGGGAAGGGACCTTGCTTTGCGGCGGGCGGGTCCTGTCGCCGCAGGGGACCCACCATCCCTCCGGTAGCTAAAGCTTCCTCGGGATGGTCCCCCCTACGGTGCCACCCGCCCGAGGTTGGCCAGAAGGGTTCCGGCCGCCAGGGGGGCTTCGAAGAAGAGCGGGTCGTCTTGAAGCTGGCGCCCCATGGTGCTCGTGGGAAGGCCGCTGGCGGCGTAGGCGTCGAGGTCGACGAGCGTGTGCACGAGGCGGTGCCGGCCGGCGCTCGCGGCCTCGATCTGGGACGACGGCTCGGGCGTATCGGCGGGGATCGCGACGGTGACCGGGATGAGGAGGAGGTGCAGCACGGTGGCGGTGTGGTGGCTCAGCCCTCGGTGGCGCTCGCGCGGGTCGCCGGAGGACAGACGCGGCGAGATGATCGTCGGGAGGCGCAGGGACAGCGACGCGTGGGCGTTGTCGAGGGCCGACATGCCGCCGTGGCCGAACTCGGTGTCGGAGCCGATGATGCCGGGGCCGGGGCCGACCAGGACGGCGTCCCAGCCGAGCGCGTTCGCCGCGGCGTCGAGCGCTCCAACGGTGCTCAGCGCCTCGTGTTCGCCGCCGTAGGACGGGGACGCGGTGATGTGGCCGCAGAGGAGACCGCGCTCGCCTAGGTCGGTGACGTCGCGGGACAACGAACCCGGGAGCGCGCCGCCGGCCGTCTGCACGAAGCCGACGCGGATCCCCGGACGAGCCTGCGCCGCCGCCCACGCCGCCGGAGCGAGATGCCCATGCAGCGGTAGGACCGCTACCGGGATCGTCCTCCGCTCACCACCCTCTCCCGCGGACGACGCCGGCACGTCCCCCTGCTCCTCACCGGTTGAATATCCCTGTGTCGAGTTTCCGCTGCTCTCCAACGGTTTCTCGACACGCGCCTCGACCGGCTCGACCGGGTGCTGGAGCGAGGTGTAGTTCAGCTTCATCACGTGGGCGTCGCCCTCCACCCCGCTCCTCAGGCCGCGGGTCAGGTTCACGTGGACGACGTCGAAGCCGCCGGATCCGAGTCCCAGGTCGAGGGCGGCGGCGTTGACGACTACCTCGTCACCCGCGCGCATGTCTCCCAGGAGCACTGCGTCGGCCCAGGCCGGGCGGCGTTCGCCGGCGATCTCGACGATCAGAGGGGACTCGGAGACGACGACGCCGCGGCGCAGGTCGAGGCGGCCGCTCACATCGGCCCCCCGCTCACGCTCGCGCCAGGATGCCCTCGCACACCTCGAGCATCTTGTCGAGGTCGCGGGCGGCGACGTGCTCGCCTGAGGTGTGCACGCCGTCGGGGCCGTTCGCCAGCAGGACGCTGTCGAAGCCGGCCAGCCGGAAGACGTTGGCGTCGCTGCCGCCGCCGATCGATTCCCGCCGCGGCTCGACCCCCGCCGCGCGCAGGCTCTCCTCGGCCAGGCCGAGGGCGGTCGAGCTCGAAGGCACTTTGTAGCCGCGGAAGAGCTCCTCGATCCGCACGTCGGCGTCGCAGCCGAACTCGCTCGCGCCCCAGGCGCAGGCGTCGGCGATTTCCCCGGCGACCTCCGCGGCGCGCCCGGCGTCGAGGCTGCGCGCCTCGGCGTGGAGGCCGCAGTGGCCGGGGACGACGTTGCCCGAGGTGCCGCCCTGGATGATTCCGACGTTCGCGGTCGTGCCCTCGTCGAGCCGTCCGAGGCTCATCCGCCCGATCGCCGCCGCGGCCGCCTCGATCGCGCTCGACCCGTCCTCGGGACGAACCCCGGCGTGCGCCTCGACCCCGACGAAGTCGGCGAGGATCTTCATCTGCGTCGGCGTCGCCGTGATCACCTCCCCGACCGGGCCGGCGTGGTCGAGCACGTAGCCGATCGGCGCGCGCAGCTTCTCCATGTCGAAGGCCTTGGCGCCGCGCAGCCCCTGCTCCTCGGCGACGGTGAGGACGAGCTCGATCCCGACCGGCGGCGTCTTCTCCACCCCGCGCTGGACCATCTCGATGAAGACCGCGACCGCCGCCTTGTTGTCGGCGCCGAGAATCGTGTCGCCCGCGCTGCGAAACACCCCTTCGTCATTGACGACCTCGACCCGCCCCTTGTGCGGAACCGTGTCGATATGCGCGCAGAACATCACCCACTCGTCCCGCTCCCCAGCGACCCGAGCCACCAGGTTCCCCGCCCCAGCTTCGGCGGGCCCGGCCGCGTCATCCTCCTCGACCTCGAGCCCGAGAGCCCTTAGTTCAGCCACCAACGTGTCCGCGACCTCCCGCTCCTCACCGGTCGGCGACCGGATCTCGCAGAGCCGCGCAAAAGTGTCGTAAAGCCGCTCGTTCCCCGTCACCGGGAACAGGCTAGCTAGCGATGGGGCGGCGCGGTACTCGGACCGCCGCCCCGGGCGCTCTTACGCTCTGTGAATCCCGATGTCGATGTCCTCGCGCTCGATGATCTCGCCGCCGTCGACGGGGTTTTCCCCGGCGTGGGTGGCGGCGGCGCCGACGAACTCGCGGAAGAGCGGCTCTGGGCGGTTGGGGCGCGAGTTGAACTCGGGGTGGAACTGGGAGGCGACGTAGAAGGGGTGATCGGGCAGCTCGATCATCTCGACCAGGCGGCCGTCGGGCGAGGTGCCGCCGGCGACGAGGCCCTCATCCTCGAGCTTGCGCCGCAGGAACATGTTCACCTCGTAACGGTGACGGTGGCGCTTGTAGATGACGCTCTCGCCGAAGATCTCGAAGGCGCGCGTGCCCTCGTGCAGGCGCACCGGGTCGGCGCCGAGCCGCATCGTGCCGCCCATGTCATGCAGTTCTTTCTGTTCGGGCAGCAGGTCGACCACCGGGTAAGGCGTCTCGGGGTCGAACTCGGAAGAGTTGGCGCCGTCCATCCCGGCGATGTGACGGGCGAACTCGATCACCGCGATCTGCATGCCGAGGCAGATGCCGAAGTAAGGGATCTTGCGCTCGCGGGCGATCCGCGCGGCCTGGATCTTGCCCTCGATCCCACGCTCGCCGAAGCCGCCGGGGATCAGGATCCCATCGAGGCCGTCGAGCGCGTCGAGGTCGAGGTGCTCGGAATCGACCAGCTCGATCTTCACGTTGACGCCGTGATGGATGCCGCCGTGCTGGAGCGCCTCGATCACCGACTTGTAGGCGTCCTCGAGCTGCACGTACTTGCCGACGATCGCGATCCGGACCTCGCCGGTCGCCGAATCGGAGCGCCGCACCATCGCTTCCCAATCGCTCAGGTCGGGCGCGGGCGCCTCCATGTTGAAGTGGTCGAGCACCAGGTCGTCGACGCCCTCGGCGCGGTAGCCGAGCGGCACCTTGTAGATGTTGTCGACGTCGTAGGAGGAGATCACCGCGTCGACCGGGAGGCTCGCGAAGAGCGCGATCTTCTCCCGGATCTCCTGATCGAGTCGCCGTTCGGAACGGCAGAACAGCGCGTGCGGCTGGATCCCGATGCCGCGCAGTTGGTTGACCGAGTGCTGGGTCGGCTTCGTCTTCAGCTCGCCGGCGTGGCCGATCCACGGGACCAGCGTCAGGTGGACGAACATCGCCCGCTTCGGGCCGAGCTCCGTGTAGAGCTGGCGGATCGCCTCGAGGAACGGCAGCGACTCAATGTCGCCGACGGTGCCGCCGATCTCGGTGATCACGAAGTCGACCGCCTGGGACTCGGCGACGATGCGGATTTTCTGCTTGATCTCGTTGGTGATGTGCGGGATCACCTGGACCGTCGCGCCCAGGTAGTCGCCGCGCCGCTCGCGTTTGATCACCGAGTTGTAGACGCCGCCCGCGGTGACGTTGGACGCCCGCGAGGTGTTTTCGTCGGTGAAGCGCTCGTAGTGGCCGAGGTCCAGATCCGTCTCGGCGCCGTCCTCGGTGACGAAGACCTCACCGTGCTGGAACGGGCTCATCGTCCCCGGGTCGACGTTGATGTACGGATCGAACTTCTGCAGCTGGACCCGGAAGCCGCGCGATACGAGCAGGCGGCCGATCGAAGATGCGGCGATTCCCTTGCCGAGGGCCGACACGACACCTCCGGTAACGAAGATGAATCTGGTGTCGCCTTGGTTGGATGGGCTCATGCTCTGCCAATCGAGTCTAGCCAGCGGAGGGGCGGAACCTTTTCGATGGTCGCCGAGATCGACCGCAACTCCCCATATACCGTCAAAAGGAGCACCACGGCGAGGGCGATAAGACGGGCGTCCCCGCCGAGAACGGTGAGCAGCCAGACGCCGGCGATCGCTCCGATCAGGTTCGAACCGGTGTCCCCGAGCATCGCCCGCTCCCCCAGCGTCAGCCAGGCGCCGACCAGCGCCGGCCCGGCGAAGATCCCCAGCACTTCGATCGGCACGAGGGTCCAGGCGAAGAGGCAGAGGGCCGCGCCGAGCAGCGCCAGCGCCTTCTCCGCCCGCCCCGGCCGCAGGTCGAGCAGGTTGAAGAGGTTGGTCACCAGGACGAGCAGGATCACGTCGGCGGCGTAGCGCCAGCCTTCCAGCCCCTGCCCGGAGACCACGTACGCGGCGAGCGCCACAGCGCCGATCGCCTTGATCGCGCCGGTCGAGAGCCGTCCCGCCCGCAGCGCCGCCCAGTGCCCGCGCCAGCCGCGCGGAGTCGCCGCCGATTCGCCCTGGCCGAGCGCGTCGTCGAGGAAGCCGAGGAAGGCGATCCCGAGCAGGTACGGCAGCCAGCGGCGCAGTTCGGGCGGCAGCAGGTCGAGGCTCGCGCGGTCGTTCAGCACCGCGAGCGGGGTGAGCGCGACGAGCGCGACCGTCGCCGTGATCGCCCCCAGCGGGAAGGCAAGCGCCGCGCCGCGGTAGTTCGTCCGCACCAGCCCGGCGTCGCGCAGCCCGCGCGCGCCCGCCGGGAGCATCGGCACCGCCAGCGCGATCGCCAGCGGGAACCCGACCCAGTACACGGCTCAGCCCCCCGATTC
>DAIQOT010000360.1:0-1812 GCA_036787695.1 Solirubrobacterales bacterium
CGATCTTTCTCGCCAGCCCGGAAACCTTCGAAGGCAAGCCGATCACCGAAGACGCGACGGCCTTCAGCCTTGCCGTCACGCCGATCGACCGGGTTCGTCTGGCGGCAAGTGTCGAAGGGGCCTCCGGTTCACCGCTGGGCGGACCGCGAGTATTCCTCACTTCGCTGGGTCCCAGCTCGACGGCCAACGGCGCCAAGGCGGTGGGGCCCGAACTGGCCGACGGGAGCGGCGGGTCGCCGTTGCCTGGGCCACTAGGCCCTCCGACGGTTGCGGCCGCCGACGGCGGGAGCGGCGTCGAAGGAGTCATGAACCTGGCGTTCACCGCAGGCGGCAGCGTGCGCAGCATCGGCGTCGAAACTCAGGGCAAGCTCGAGCCCGGCCGAACGTTGGGCGGCGTCGGCGCGGTCGCAGGCAGTCCGGTGGTCGCGACCCTCGGTCCCGAAGGCGGGGGAGTCATCGCTTATGAGGGGGTCGACGAAAGCGGCTCGCCGACCGTCGTGGTCCGCCAGGAATTTCCCGAAGGGGAATTGCAGACCGGCCTTCTCTATGGCCCGCTGGGCGGGCCGATCTCGGCGCTCGCAGGCGCGGGATCGGGAGAGGGCGACGCCCTGATCGCATTCAGCCAAGGTGAATCCGGACAGTCCGCGATTGTCGCTGACCGGATCTCAGCGCCGCCCGAGGCCTTTTCGATCACGGTCCCGGAACACTGGGTGCGGCCGACGAAGGCGAAGGTCAACTGGGCCCCTCCATCCAGCGCGGTCGGAGGGCTCACCTACACCCTGTTGGTAGATGGGCGCGTCGTGCGCTCCGGCTTGACGGATCTGCGGGTGACACCGCCGGCGGCGCTCCTGGGCAGCGGGACGAGCAAGGTGAGGGTGCTGGCGACCGACCGACTTGGCGGGGAAGTCCTGAGCAGGGCGGCGAACCTGCGCGTCGACGCCAGGCCGCCGGCCGCCCGTTTGGCGCTCGTCGGCAAGCGAGGTGCGGTGGTCTTGCGGGTCAGCGACGCCCAGTCGGGACTTGCCGCGGGAAGCATCCGCGTGAACTTCGGGGATGGATCCCACGCCCGCGGGCACGCGACGATCCACCACCGCTATCTGCGTTCTGGCAGGTACACGGTCCGGGTGCGAGCGAAGGACCGGGTCGGCAACCGGCTTGTGCAGCGGGTAGAGGTGAAGGTCCGTTGAACGGGCGCGGCCTGAGAACTCTCCTGGCGGCGGCGGTGGTGTTGATCGCGACGGTCGGTCGGACGCCCATCGCGCACGCCGAATTCGGGCCGATCGAATTGGTGTCGAAATCAGCAAAGGAGCAAGCCGCCGAAGCGGTCGGCCCCGTGATCAGCGCCGACGGTCGCTACGTCGCTTTCGCCGGCCGGATCGGCGGCCACGAAGGCGTCTTTCGCGTGGATCGACAAACGGGAGCGATCTTGCCCGTCGTCATGTTCGAAGGCGGTATTCCCGGCGAAACCGCGAGGGCTGCTATGCCGTCGATCTCAGGCGACGGCCGCTACGTCGCCTTCAACACCAAAGAACCGCTCAACCCGGCCGAGGATCAGAACGAACAGTCGGACGTCTACGTCGCCGACATGGGCAACGGATCTCCGACCTACGAACTCGCCTCGGCGAAGAACGGGTCCGACGAAGCATTCGAAGGTGTCTCGAGGAGTGCGGGAGGCGTTGCCCTGAGCGAAGACGGACGGCGGCTTGCCTTCGTGAGCGAAGGTCAGGTATACGTCCGCCGGCTCGGGACGGAAGAAACGGTCCTGATCACGGTGGAGATGGGTGGGAGCGGCGAAGAACCGGTGCCTCGAGG
>DAIQOT010000223.1:0-6381 GCA_036787695.1 Solirubrobacterales bacterium
CGTGACGCTGCATCCGGAAAAAGTGCAGCCCTTCTCCGAAGTCAAATCGACGATCTCGACCCAGCTGACCGAAGAAGGCAGCCAGAAATACTTCAGCGAATGGGTCGCCGTGAACTTCCAGCAGAAGTGGAGCCAGCGCACCACCTGCGCCTCCGGCTTCCAGATCGAAAGCTGCAGCAATTACCCGGCCTCGAAAAAGCTGGCGAAATCGCGGGAACAGTACAAAACTTGCTACGAAGCCGAACCGAAGAAAGCGCCGACGGAATGTCCGGCGGCGGTGACGCAGAACGCTCCCGCGGTCCCCGGCACCGTCAGCCTCTCCAAACCGGAAGGCGAACGACTGGTGCAGCGTCCGACGCCGGGCATCGTGCCGAAGAAAGCCAAAGGCGCGGCCGCGGCTGAAGGTGCCGCCGAAAGCGCGGCCGGCGGGGAAGCCTCCTCGGCGGAAGAGGAAGCGGCCGTGAAAGCCGCCGAAGAAGCAGCGGCAAAAGCCGCCGCCGAAGGCGAATCCGGCGAAAAATAGGTCGGACGTAGGCGGACGGCGCTTCGGCGCCGCCGCCAAATAGAGTGGCGCCTCTATGAGCACGATCTCCTCAATTCACGCCCGTCAGATCCTCGATTCGCGGGGCAACCCGACGGTCGAGGTCGAGGTCGCCCTCGAGTCCGGGGCGCGCGGCGTCGCCGCGGTTCCCTCGGGCGCCTCGACCGGTGAGTTCGAGGCGGTCGAGCTGCGCGACGGTGGCGATCAGTGGGTCGGCAAGGGCGTCGGCAAGGCGGTCGACAACGTCAACGGCGAGATCGCCAAGGCGCTGACCGGCGCCCGCGCCGCCGAGCAGGGCGCGCTCGACGAGACGATGATCGAGCTCGACGGCACCCCGAACAAGGGCCGCCTCGGCGCCAACGCGATCCTCGGCGTCTCCCTGGCCGCCGCCAAGGCCGCCGCCGCGGATTCCCAGCAGCCGCTCTACCGCTACCTCGCCGAGCTTTACGGCGGCGGCGAGCCGCGGGTCCTGCCGGTGCCGATGATGAACGTCTTGAACGGCGGCGCCCACGCCGACAACTCGGTCGACTTCCAGGAGTTCATGGTCGTCCCCGCCGGCGCCTCCAGCTTCTCCGAGTGCCTGCGTTTCGGCACCGAGGTCTTCCACGCGCTGAAGAAGAGCCTCGGCGCGCGCGGCCTCGCCACCGCGGTCGGCGACGAGGGTGGGTTCGCGCCCAACCTCGAGTCCAACGAGGCGGCCCTGCAGGCGGTCCTCGAGGGCGTCGAGGCGGCCGGCTACGAGCCCGGCTCCGACATCTTCATCGCCCTCGACCCGGCCAGCAGCGAGTTCTTCAAGGACGGCAACTACGTGCTCGAGCACGAGGGCCGCACGCTCTCGCCGCAGGACATGGCCTCCTACTGGGCCGCGCTCGCCGCCAAATACCCGATCGTCTCGATCGAGGACGGCATGGACGAGGAGGACTGGGACGGCTGGAAGCTCCTCACCGACACGATCGGGGACAAGGTCCAGCTGGTCGGCGACGACCTGTTCGTCACCAACCCGGTGCGGCTGAACCGCGGCATCGAGCTCGGCGTCGGCAACTCGATCCTCGTCAAGGTGAATCAGATCGGCACCCTCTCGGAGACTCTGGAGGCGATCCGCATCGCCCGCGAGGCGGGCTACACCGCGGTCATTTCGCACCGCTCGGGGGAGACCGAGGACACGACGATCGCCGACCTCGCCGTCGCCACCGGCGCCGGCCAGATCAAGACCGGCGCCCCGTCGCGCTCCGACCGCGTCGCCAAGTACAACCGGCTGCTGCGGATCGAGGAGGAGCTCGGCGGTTCCGCCGAGTTTCCGGGCGTGAACGCGTTCGCCCAACGCGCCTCCTAGGGCGCCGAGGCGCGCATTTAATGAAGGAGAAGGCGCGCCGGCAGCGTAGCTGCGGGCATGGCTTCTTCCCGTCGTCCTCCCAAACGCCGTCCAGCGGCCCGTCGTCCCGGCGCCCGCAGCTCGGCCAGCCGGATCAAATGGGACCGGGTCGGGCGAATCGCCTTGGTGCTCGTCCTCTTCGCCGTCGCCTACTCGTACCTGAACCCGGCGATCGATCTCTTCAAGACCCACCAGGCGACCAGCGCGGCGAAAGTCGAATTCCACGAACTGATGCGCGAAAACAAGCAGCTGCACCGCGCCGTCCAGTCGGCCGACGAACCGGCCGTGGTCGAGCGCACGGCGCGCCGGCAGGGACTGATCGCCGAAGGCGAGCGCCCCTTCGTGCTCCACGGCCTGCAGAACTGAGGCGGTCGTGACCAGCTTCGGCTCCTACCTCCTGGGGGCCGCTCAGCTGGCCGTGCTCGCGGCGGGCTTCGGCCTCGCCGCCTACTGGTTGCGGGCGCGCCTCCTGCCAGGCTGGCGCGGCGCCCCGGCGCGGCTGGTCGAGGTGATCGTCGCCGTCGCCCTGGTCACCGTCGTCAGCGAGGTCCTCGGCACCTTCGGCCTGCTCTACGCGGGGGCGCTGCTGATCTGCGCCGTCCTCGTCGCCCTGGCGGCGCGCTACGTCCCTACGGCGAGCGGGGGAGGGCAGACGGCGCGCGGCGGGGAGCTCGGCCTCTGGGCGGCGCTGGTGGCGATCGTGGTGATCGCGATCGTCGTCTTCGAGTGGGCGGTGACGACGAAGCACGCGCTCGACACCGGGATCTTCAACTTCGACTCGCTCTGGTACCACATGCCGTTCTCGGCGACGATCTTCCAGTCGCACTCGACGACCGGGATGGACCACGTCGAGACCGTCTTCGTCAACTGGTTCTACCCGCAGAACTCGGAGCTCCTGCACGCGGTCGGCATGCTGATGACCGGCCGCGACACGCTCAGCCTGTTCATCAACTTCGGCTGGCTCGCGGTCGCCTTCCTCGCCGCCTACTGCGTCGGCCGCCCCTACGGCCGCGGGATCCCGGCGGTGATCGCCGCGGCGATCCTGGCCGGCTGCCACACCCTCGTCGTGCGCGAGCCGGGCGCCGCCAAGAATGACCTGATGGCGGCGGCGCTGCTCCTCGCCGGCATCGCGATCCTGATCGAGGCCTGGAACGCCCAGCCCGACAGCGACGCCCCCGCCGACGCTCCCCCCTCGGATGAGTTCGCAGAAACCCGCGGTATGCGCGGGGAAGTGCGAACTCGGGTGCTGTACGGGTGGCCGTTGGCCGCCGCGGGGCTCGCGGTCGGGCTCGCCGCCGGGACCAAGGTCACCGTGCTCGCCCTCGCCGGCGCGCTCAGCGTCGCCGTCCTCGTCCTCGCTCCCGTCGGTAAGCGCTGGAAGGCGGCCGGCTGGTGGTTCGTCCCGGCGCTGATCGGCGGCGGCTACTGGTACCTGCGCAACCTGATCGTCGCCGGCAACCCGATCCCGCAGGTGACCAAGCTCGGCCCGATCAGCCTGCCGCATCCCGATCGCCTGCAGGAAGGCCGGCCCAACTTCGCGATCACCCACTACGCGACCGACACCGGGGTCTGGCGCCACTACTTCTCTCCGGGCCTGCACAGCGCCTTCGGCGCGCTCTGGCCGCTGGTCCTGGTCGGCGCCGTCGCGGCGTGCCTCCTCGCGATCTTCGCCGGACGCGACAAGCTGGTCCGCTGGCTCGGCGGCGTCGCCCTCTTCGGCCTCCTCGCCTACCTCTTCACCCCGCTCGGCGCCGCGGGCGTGCAGGGAGAACCGACCGGCTTCGCGATCAACGTCCGCTTCGTCATCCCGGCGCTGCTGGCGGCGCTCGTCCTCGTGCCGCTGCCCCGCTTCCTCGACGCGCCGAAGCGCCAGTGGGGGCTGATCGCGGTGCTGGCCGTCGTCTTCCTGATCACCGACCGTCCCGACCACGCCCTGCACGACAAGGCGCGGATCTTCGCGCTCGCCTTCGTGATCGTCTTCGTCTTCGTGCCGACGCTGATCTGGCTGGCGCGCCGCGACGGCCTGCCGACCCGGGCGATGGCGGGCGGCCTCGCCGCGCTCGCGGTCGCCTCGATCGGCCTCGGCTACCCGGTCGAGCGCCACTACCTGAACCACCGCTTCGCCAACGCCAGCGCCGAAACCTCGGTCCCCGGGATGGGGCTCGACAAGGCCTACTCCTGGACCCGCGGGATCCACGACGCGCGCATCGGCCTGGTCGGCACGACCGCGGGCTTCGCCGGCTACGGCTTCTACGGGCCCGACATCTCCAACCACGTCCTCTACCTCGGCGAAAAGGGCCCCCACGGCGCCTACAACGCGATCCCGACCTGCGAAGCCTTCCGCGCCGCGGTCGACGAAGCGGAACTCGACTACCTGGTGACCTCGCCGTTCCTCAACTTCCTCCACTCGAGCAAGCCGATCGCCTCACCCGAGGCGCGCTGGCTGCGCGGCTCCGGCGGCGTCCGCCCGCTGTTCCGCGAAAAGGAAGTCACCGTCTGGCAGGTGACCGGCCCGCTGAAGACGCGCTGCGGCCCGGCGAACGCCCCGCTGCGCGAAGTCCCGGATACGCCCGGAACCTAGGCGGCCTGCTGGCCGCCGGCGCGGCCGCGGCCGTTGGCGACGTCGCAGGCCTCCTCGGCGCCGATGAAGGGCGCCAGGGCGAAATACGTGAGGAACGGTGCGAGGCGCGGCAGATCGGCCGTGTGGCCGCTGCGGACGCCTTCGAAGAGGACGCCGTAGATCGCCCCGGCCGAGAGTTCGAGCTGCAGCTTCGAGGCTTCCAGGCCGTCCTCGTAGGCGGGCCCGACCAGGTGGGCGATCATCAGCGTCCCGGCGTAGTCGCGACCGCCCAGCGCCTGCGGCCCGGCGCCGTAGACGTCGACGCAGCGCAG
The DNA here is from genome assembly GCA_036787695.1 of Solirubrobacterales bacterium. Classification (GTDB taxonomy): domain Bacteria; phylum Actinomycetota; class Thermoleophilia; order Solirubrobacterales; family 70-9; genus VAYN01. The sequence goes on from DAIQOT010000223.1 coordinate 4,806, forward strand.
CGAGGCGAAGGCGGGCTCGGAGGCGAGGAAGCCGCAGAGCTCCTCGAAGCCGACCCGCAGCGCGACCTTCCAGTCGGTCGTCCGTTTGATCGCCGGCAGGACCGCGGCGAGCACCTGGGCGCCGCTCGAGTCGAGCGCCGCACCGAGCGCCTCGGCCTTGCCGTCGAAGTGTTCGTAGAAGGTCGTCTGTGAGATCGAGGCGGCGGCGGCGATGTCGGCGATCGTCGTCGCCGGGTAGCCCTTGGCGGCGACGGCGACGGCGAAGCCGCGGATGATCCGCTGTTCGGCGCTGTAGGAGGCGAAGGGCGGGGCGGTCGGGATCGGGCGGGAGACGATCAGCCGGCCGGGGCGGCGCAGCGGCCGCGGCGGCGGCGGGAAGCTCATCGTCCACTCCCAGAGGCCGGGGACGAGGTCGGGCAGCTCCGCCTCGCGGCGCTCGCGCAGGCGCCCGTAGATCACCTGGTAGAGGCCGCCGATGATCCCGCGCAGCAGCTCCGCCGGCATCGCCGAGCGGTCCGACATCTGCTCGGCGGCGTCGCGGACGAGCCGGATGATCCCGTCGATCGCTCCCTGGATCTGGTCGATTCCGGTGGTGCCGGCGGCGTAGGACTCGACCAGGCACATCCGCGCCGCGGCGGGCTGCTCGACGATCAGCTTGACGAAGGCTTCGAGCGCCGCCCGCGGGCGGTCGTCGGGATCGCCCTCGGTGTCCAGCTGGTCGGCGATCGCGGCGATCCCGGCGGCGACCATCTCGTCCTGGGCGGCGCGGAAGCAGGCGAGCTTGTCGTCGAACTGTTCGTAGAAGGTGGCGCGAGAGACGCCCGAGGTGCGGAGCAGGTCCTCGACCGAGGTCGCGTCGTAGCCTTTTTCGTCACAGCTGGCGACGAGGGCGGCGAAGAGCCGCTCGCGCTGATCGCGCCGCGCCGCGTCCCGATCGCCACTGCGCCCAGGTGGCAGCCTGCGATCTCTCAAGGTGTCCGCGTCTCCCCACGGGGTCTGGAGCATCAGCGCGACCATATCCCTAGCGGCAAGGAAGATCTATTTGGTTTCGGGCAGATACGAAGCTGTCTGGACTGGATCTCACGATTAGAGCGAAGTGAGAACGGTCAGTCAAATCCGATGGATAGCGCCGTGTATGGCCCGATTCCGCGTTACAAAACGGTCGTTCGGCTCGAACCCGGACCGAGTTGCGCGGCCAGGTAAATTCGGGACATGCCCTATCCGCTCGCCAACGCGCTGTACCAGTGGGAGGAGGGGGCCCGCGCCCTCAACGCCATCGACGACCCCAAACTCCGCCGCCTGGCCGATCGCGTGATCAGCCAGATCCGCCTCGAACTCCGCCGCCAGGTGGGGCCGACCTTCACCGCCGAGGAGCTCGCCGACTTCTACGGCCAGGGCACCGATTGGGCCCAACAGATCGCGATCGACGTCGCCCCCGCAGCAGCCGACGACGCCCATAGCCTCGCCGACGCCGCTTTTTGGAACTACCTCCGAGGCGCCGGCAACTTCGCCGGCGGCCGGACGCTGGCGCAGTAGCTGGCGGCCGTCCTTCATGGCGCGCTCCAGCCGTCCGAGG
>DAIQOT010000224.1:0-6273 GCA_036787695.1 Solirubrobacterales bacterium
GAGCGCGGCCCGGTGCTGATCGCCTGCCCGACCTGCGGCCGCCTGCAGTTCGACATGGACTCGGTCGTCGCCGAAATCGAGCAGCGGCTCGAAGGCTACGAGGAGGCGGTCGAGGTCGCCGTGCTCGGCTGCGCGGTCAACGGGATCGGCGAGGCGAGCCACGCCGACTTCGGCATCGCCGGCGCCAAGAACGAGGGCCTGATCTTCGCCGGCGGCAAACCGCTGCGCAAGGTCCCGCAGGCGAAGCTGGTCGACACGCTCTTCGAAGAGATCGACAAATCGCTCGACCGCGGCGGAAAAGTCGAGTTCGACGAGGCCGAGTCGCAGGAGGGGGCCGAGTGGGTCGCCAACATCGAGCAGGAAAACGCCGGCGACCTGACCCCGGAGAAGATCGCCGCGATGGAGAAGGAAGCGGTCGAAAAAGGCGAGTCGGACAAAGTCCTGCTCGACGAGGAGGTCTCGCCGACGGCGAGTCGCAGGTTTACCCGCGCGTAAGCGCGACCAACCGGTACGCACCGCTTCGCACTCGGCTCTGAGGAGCCGTATACATTCTCGGCATGACTGACGTCGATCCGTTCGGGCGCGGCCGCGTACGCCGCCTCTTCGGGCTCGATCGCAGCGGTCCCAAACCGCGGCAGACCCGCAAAGGCGAGCCGCTCAACCCGTGGACGATCCCCAACGCGGTCGGCTACCTGCGCCTGGCCGGGATCCCGGTCTTCCTGATCCTCGCCTACTCCTCGGGCGACGGCCGATCGGCCGCCGCCGCGACGATCTTCTGGCTGATCGCCGCGGGCGACTACCTCGACGGGTTCCTCGCCCGCGCCACCGGCCAGTACAGCCGCATGGGCGCGCTGATGGATCCCTTCATCGACCGGCTGACGGTGATCTCGGGCGCGGTCGTCTGCTGGAGCTTCGAGCTGCTGCCGCGCTGGGCGCTGATCGTCCTCGCCCTGCGCGAGATCGCGATGCTCTGCCTCGGCGAGTACGGCCTCAAAAACGGCGTCGACATCGCGATCAACTGGCCCGGCCGGATCGGCGTCTTCTGGATCATGGCCGGGCTCTTCTTCGCGATGGTCTTCGACGGTTGGCTCCCGATCGCGTTCTTCTTCTTCGGCCTGGCGATGGCGCTGCTCGCGACCGTCCTCTATGCCCGCACCGGGGTCCTCGCCGTCCGGGCGGCCAAAGCGGCGGGCACGGCGCACCGCGCGCCGCGAGGAGAACGCTCGGCCCGGGGATGAGGGTTTGCGGGCCTCCCGCGTCCCGTCGTCACGCGCAGCCTCAAGAAACCTTCAACCTTCGGTTGAACCTTTTGCTCGGGCGATCTATACTGCGCTCCCGCATCCGGCACGGCCGAAGCAATCACTCTTTAAGGAGCACGATGGAGGACACTTTTCCCGATCTCGGTTCCCTCAGCGACAAAGAGCTGAAGGACCTGATCGACAACCTCACGGCGGAGGAGAACGAGATCTCCTACAAGCGGCGCGTGCTGCACGGGAAGATCGACATCCTCCGTGCCGAGCTCGTCAATCGTCTGCGCCAGAAACGCGAGCGGGGCGATTCGCTCATCTCGGGCGATGACGTCGAGCAGCTGACCAACATCCTCGCGGGCAAGGCCCAGGGCGAGGACCCCGCCGCCTAGGCCCGCCGGAGGTAGTCCGATGTCCGCTGTCCACTGTCCTGAGTGCGGTTTCGCCAACCCCGAGGGGGCGAACTACTGCCAGAAATGCGGCGCCTACCTGGGCGGCCCGGCGGAGAGCGGCGAGGACCCGACGACGATGACCTACCGGGTCGACGAGACCGGCGACATGCAGCCGGTCGACATCGAGGACGTGGTCGAGGAGTCGGGCGCGGCGCTGGTCATCCGCGCCGGCGGCGGCCGCGCCGGCGAGAGCTTCTCGATCGACGAGGACCGCACCTCGATCGGCCGTAGCCCCGACGCCGGCGTCTTCCTCGACGACGTCACCGTCTCGCGCAACCACGCGCTGCTGGTGCGCCGCCGCGACGGCCTCTACATCGACGATCTCGGCTCGCTCAACGGCACCTACGTGAACCGCCGGCGGATCGAGTCGCACCGGCTCGCCGACGGCGACGAGATCCAGATCGGCAAGTACAAGCTCAGCTATCTGGAGCGCTGATGGCGTCCGTACCCGAGTCAGCCCGGCGCACGCCGGACTCCGCCAGTCGTCCCCGCAAGGCGCTGACGATCGGCGCCGTCTGCAAGATCCTGCAGAGCGAGTTCGACGACGTCTCGATCTCGAAGATCCGCTACCTCGAGGACCAGAAGCTGCTCAACCCGCGGCGCACCTCGGGCGGCTACCGCCTCTACAGCCAGTCCGACGTCGAGCGCCTGCGGACGATCCTGCGCCTGCAGCGCGACGAGTTCCTGCCGCTGCGGGTGATCCGCCAGGAGCTCGCCGCCGGCAACGACATCGGCTTCACCGGTGAGGACCGCAAACCGCAGAGCGGGGCGGTCCGGCGGGCGATCCTCGTCGACACCTCGCGCACCTACCTGAGCCTCGAAGAGATCGTCGAGGAGACCGGCGCGCGCGAGGAGCTGATCAAGGAGCTGGAGAGCTTCGGGATCGTGCAGCCGGAGAAACGCGAGGGACGGGTCGTCTACGACGAGACCGACCGCGAGATCGTCCGCTCTGCCAACGAACTCGCACGAGTTGGTGTCGGGGCGCGCAATCTGCGCGTCTTCCGTTCGTCCGCCGACCGTGAGGCGCAGCTCCTGGAAGCGCTGCTGGGGCCATCGCTGCGCTCGCGCAACCCGGAGCGGCGCAAGGAGGCATTGCAGAGCCTCGAGAGCCTCGCCGCCACGGTCAGCCACCTGAAGCACCTGCTGCTGGTGCGCGACCTCCGCCGCCTCGCCGGCGAGTAGTGCCGCGGGTGACCCGCAGGCGGACGCTCGAGGCGCCCGTCCCCGAGGTCTGGAAGCTGGTCTCCGATCCCTACGCGCTGCCGCGCTGGTGGCCGCGGGTGTCGCGGGTCGAGGACGTCGATCAACGCTCCGGCGGTCGCCGCAGCCAATGGACGAAGGTGCTGGAGACGAACCATGGGCGCGGGGTGCGGGCCGACTACCGCTGCGTCTCATCGGCGGAGAACGAGCGCTACGTCTGGGAGCAGCAGCTTGAGAACTCGCCGTTCGCCAAGCATCTGAAGGACTCGCGAGTGGAGATCGAACTGCACGCGGCGGGCGAGGGGGAGACGCGGATCGTGATGTCCTCGTCGCAGACGATGCGGGGGATGTCGCGGCTCGGCAGCTGGATGATGCGCAAGGGTCAGCGCGACATCCTCGACGGCGCGCTGAACGGGCTCGAAGAGGCGCTGGTGTGAGCGCTGTGGAGCGAAACCGTCCCTATGCGACGGAAAGTCTCCACGGGGCGGCGCGATGACCGCGCCGCGCCGCGATACGAACTGGTGGGGCTGGGGCGACCCGACGCGCCGGACGGAGCTCGACGCGACCGCGCTCGGCGTGCTGAGGGAGCGGATCGGTGAGCTCGAGCCGTGGCCGCTGGCGGCGGCGGGACCCGAGAACTTCGAACTGCCCGCGGCGCGGCCGGTGCCGCGCGCGGTCCTCGACGCGGTAGGCCGGGATGCGGTCTTCGACTCCAATGAGGACCGACTGCGCCACGCGGTCGGGCGCGGTTACGTCGACCTCGCACGGCTGCGTGGCGGCCGCCTCGAGCAAGCGCCCGACGCGGTGCTCGTGCCCGCCGACGCGGCGGCGGTCGGGCGGCTGATCGACGCCTGCGCGGCCAACGGCGTCGCCGTCGTGCCCTTCGGCGGCGGAACGAGCGTCGTCGGTGGGGTCGAGCCGCTGCGCGGGGACCATGAGGCGCTGATCAGCCTCGACCTCACGGCGCTCCGCGAAGTCACCGTCGACGACACCTCGCTGACCGCGCGCCTCGGCGCCGGCCTGCGCGGGCCCGAGGCCGAGGCGGCGCTCGCCGCCCAGGGCCTCACCCTCGGCCATTTCCCCCAGTCCTTCGAGTACGCGACGATCGGCGGCTTCGCCGCGACCCGCTCGGCAGGCCAGGCCTCGAGCGGCTACGGCCGCTTCGACTCGCTCGTCACCTCGGTGCGACTGCTCTCGCCGGCCGGGAACCTGCGGACTCTCGAAAGCCCCCACACCGCCGCCGGGCCGGCGCTGCGCGAGGTCGTGATCGGCTCCGAGGGGACGCTCGGCGTGATCCCGGACGTGACCGTGCGGGTGCGCCCGGCGCCGCCGCAGCGCCGCTACGAGGCGTGGATCGCGGAGAGCTTCGAGGCGGGTTGCGAGATCGTCCGCGTCCTCGCCCAGGGGCCGGGCCTGCCGACGATGGTGCGCGTCTCCGACGAGGAGGAGACGATGGGCTCGCTGGCGCTCTCGGGCCCTCGCGGCGCGGCCGGGAAAGCGTTCGGCGCGTACCTGAAAGCGCGGCGACGGGCGGGTGGCGCGCTGATGATCGTCGGCTACGAGGGCGAGGAGGAAGCGCTGACGCGGCGCCGGGCGCTGACCGTGCGGGCGCTGCGCGGCGGCGGCGCGGTGTACCTCGGGCGCGCCGCCGGCCGCTCCTGGGAGCACGGTCGCTACGGTGGTCCCTACCAGCGCGACCTGCTGATGGAGATGGGGGCGATGGCGGAGACGCTCGAGACCTCCCACACCTGGACCCGCCTCGGGGAGCTCCACCGCTCGGTCGCCGCCGCGATCCGCGGGGCGCTCGACGGCCAGGGCACGCCGGGCCTCGTCTTCTGCCATCTCTCGCACGCCTATCCCGACGGGGCGTCGCTCTACTTCACCTTCATCTCGCGGGCGCGCCGTGGGGCGGAGGTCGAGCAGTGGGCGGCGGTGAAAAAGGCGGCGAGCGAGGCGATCGTCGCCAACGGCGCCACGATCACCCACCACCACGCGGTCGGTCGCGACCACGCCCCGTACATGGCGGCCGAGGTGGGGGAGACGGGCCTCGAGGTGCTGCGCGCGGTGAAGGAGCGCCTCGATCCGACCTGGATCATGAACCCCGGCAAGCTCCTCCCCTGACGGGTGAGTTCGCACTTACCCGCGCATAGCGCGGGAAACTGCGAACGCGCGAGGGGCGGGTGAGTTCGCACTTTCGGCCGCATAGCGACCATTTCTGCGAACTCGACCGGGGCTATTCGGCTTTGACTTCTTTTTCGCGTTTCGCGAGGCCGACGATCGGGCCGGTGATCTGCCCGTGCAGCACTTCTTCGCCGGTGTAGGCGGGCGTCGTTTTTTCTTTCTTCGCCACTTTGATCGCCGCGTTGATCTTCGCGTCTTCGGTCCGCGTGATCGCCAGTTCGGCGAAGGTCCCGTTCGCCAGGTAGGCGAGGACTTCGACCGGGACTTCGAACTCGGCGGCGATGTCACCCGCGCCTTTGCCGCTCGCTTTCACCGCGGTCGACGCCAGCGGCAGCATTTTCGTCGGCGACTGGGCAAGCCAGACGGTGTAGGAGGTGCCGGTCGTGGTCGGTTCGAGGCCTTTCGCTTCGACCGCCAGCGCAAGTTTGTTCTTGATCCGCCCGAAGGTCGCCTTCCCTTCGGCTTCTGAGCCGTCGACCGCGACGAGCTTGGCCACGGTCGGTGCTTTAGCGCCCGCGGCCGGTTCGGTCCCCGCTTCGTTTTCGGCGCCGTTTTCGTTGGCGCCGGTTTCGTTGCTCGGCGTGGTCGAGCCGGAAGTGGTGGAGGACGAGTTGTCCGAGCCGCCGCCGGAGACGAGCAGGATGACGACGACGATCACGACGATCGCCGCGATCCCCCCTCCGAGCAGCCAGGCGCCCCGGCCGCTGGGAAGCGTGATCGTGCGCCCGCCGGAGGGCGGAGTCGAAGGGGGAGGAGTGGCGCCGGCGGATCCAGCGCCGGCACCAGGCGCGGCCGGGGCTTTCGCGGACGCCGGTTTCGGCGCTGCAGCCGTGGCGGCGGGTCCGGCGTCCGGTGCCTCGGCCGTGGCCTCCGACGAGGTGGGCTCGGCGATCACCGGCTTCGGCTCGCTCGGCGCTTCCGCGGGCGGCCCGGGCTGCGGTGGCACAGGTGCCGGGGGCGCCGTTGCGGCCGCGGGCTTCGCGCCGCCGACGACCGGCGACGGGACGTCGGGCACGGGCTTGCCTTCGGCCTCCAACTGGGCCAGGGCGCCGACGACCTTCGCCCGAACCTCGGTCACGCTCAGCCCCATCAGGGCCGCGATGTCGTCGTAGCCCTGCTCGCCCGAGGCGAGCAGGCGCAGCATCGCATTCTGCTCGTCGCTCAGCGCCACCCCGGGGAACCCTAATAGGGTC
>DAIQOT010000055.1:0-18030 GCA_036787695.1 Solirubrobacterales bacterium
CGCTTCCTCGTCGACTACCGGGTCGGCTCGGCGGAGGCTGACCTGCGCGACGTCGACGCGGAGCTGCGGCCCGCCTGCGCGGCGGAGGTCGAGCGCTACTCGCGGGCGCTGGAGCTGCTCGACGCGGCGGGCGGCGACCCGCTGGCGCCGTTCCAGCGGGCGGCGGCGGAGGGGCGGGTCGCGCTCGCCGCCTCGAGCGCCACCCACGCGCTGCTCCCGCTGGTCGCGACGCGCCCCGGCCTGAGGCTGCAACTCGATGCCGGGATCCGCTCGCACCGCCGCCGCTTCGGCTGGGACGGCGGCTTCTGGCTGCCCGAGTGCGCCTACGAGCCGGGGCTCGAGTGGGCGCTGGCCCACGAGGGCGTCGAGTGGTTCTGCGTCGACCAGAGCGCCCACGAGGATCCGCTCGCGGCGCTCCGCCCGGTGGCGACGGCGGCCGGGCCGGTCGCGCTGCCGATCGACTGGGAGGCTATCTCCTGGCTCTGGGCGCTCGACGGCTATCCCTCCGATCCGGCCTACGCCCAGTTCGACGGCAAATCGCTGCGCGGAATGCGGCTCTGGCGGGTCGGCGGCGGGGAGTACGACCCGGCCGAGGCGGCGGCGGCGGCGAAGCGCCAGGCGGGGGAGTTCCTCGCCGCGATCGCCGAGCGCCTGGGCCGCTACGCCGCCGAGCGCGGGCGGCGCGGCCTCATCGTCTTCGCGATCGACACCGAGCTCCTCGGCCACTGGTGGTCGGAGGGGTCGCAGTGGCTGACCGCGGTGCTGGACGGCGCCGCCGCGGCGGGCGTGCGCCTGGTGACCGTCCCGGAGGCGCTCGAAGACCACGAGCCCGAGCCGCGGCCGCTGCGCCGCGCCAGCTGGGGCGAAGACAAGGACTTCTCAACCTGGGACTCGCCGCCGGTCGCCGACCTCGCCTGGGCGGGGCGGCGGCTCGAGCTGCGCCTGCTCGACGAGGTGCGGCGCGGGCTCCGCGGTCCCCGCGCCGAGCGCGCCGCCCGCGAGCTGCTCGCCGCGCAGGCCAGCGACTGGGCCTTCCTCGACCGCCGCGGGCAGGCCGGCGACTACGCCTGGCAGCGCGCCACCGATCACGCCGAGGCGCTCTACGAGGCCGTAGGATGCGACCGTGACACCGATCCGCGCATGCGTTCGCTCGCTCCGGACATGACGCTCGCGCCCCTCCTGGAGCCCTGAGCCCGCCGCCGCCCGTGACCCGCGTCCTGATCGCATCCTGGGAGTACCCGCCGCTGATCGAGGGCGGCCTGGCGCGCCACGTGCGCAAGCTCTCGGAGGCGCTGGTCGGGCTCGGCGTCGAGGTCCACGTGCTGACCCGCGGCGGCGAGGACGCGCCCGCCAACGAAATCGCCGCGGGGGTCGAGGTCCACCGCATCCGCGAGCCCGCCCACCCGACCGACCTCGACGAGTTCGTCAACTGGGTCGGCCAGATGAACGCCGACATGCTCGAAGCCGGGGTGGAGCTCGGCGAAGCCTTCGACTTCGACCTGGTCCACGGGCACGACTGGCTGGTGGCCGGCGCCTGCGACCAGCTCGCCCGCCGATTCGAGGCGCCGCTGGTGACGACGATCCACGCCACCGAGTACGGACGTCATCAAGGCTGGGTGGTGGACCATCCACAGTCCTACATCCACGGGGTCGAGCGCTGGATCACCAACCGCTCGCAGCGGGTGATCGCCTGCTCGGCCTACATGCGGGAGCAGATCGCCGACATCTTCGCGGTCGGAACGGGGCGCATCACGGTGATCCCGAACGGGATCGATCCGGCCGACCTGCCGCGGCCGGGGGCGGCGGAGCTGGCGCGCCTGCGGGCCGGGTTCGCGGCTCCGGAGGAGCGGCTCGTGCTGTTGATCGGCCGGCTGGTCTACGAGAAGGGGTTCCAGCTGGCGCTCGAGGCGATGCCACGGCTGATCGCGGCGGTACCGGGGACCCGCTTCCTCGTCGCCGGCTCGGGCACCCACGAGGAGGAGCTGAAAAAGCAGGCGAGGGAGCTGGGGCTGATGGAGCACGGCACCTTCCTCGGCTGGATCGGCGACGACGTGCTCCGCAGCCTCTACGGCATCGCCGACCTCACCGTGGTCCCCTCGATCTACGAGCCCTTCGGCCTGGTGGCGCTGGAGGCGATGGCCTCGGGCTGCCCGGTGATCGTCGCCGACACCGGTGGCCTCCGCGAGGTCGTCCCCCACGAGCTCGCCGGCCTCCGCTTCCGCCCCCGCGACCCCGCCGCTCTCGCCGAGGTCGCGATCCGCGTCCTCTCCGATCCCGACCTCGAGGCCCGCCTCGTCACCGAAGCCCACGAGCACGTCCGCCGCTTCGACTGGACCGACATCGCCGCCCAGACCGCCGAGGTCTACGCCGACCTGGTCGGCGCCAAGGCCCGTCCGGCCTAGTCGTCCGCCGTGCGCGGCGGGGTGCCGAAGGTGAAGGTGCCGTATTTCGCCGCGGCGGGGGTCCAGTGGATGCCCTCGATCAGTTCTTCCGGGCGGACCGACATCGCTCCCGCCAGCCGGACGAGCGTGTCGATCCGGGCCAACCGCTCACCTTTCTCGAGCTTGCCGATCTCGGTCCGATGCAGCGAAGCCCGTTCGCCTAGCTCCTCCTGCGAGAGGCCGGCAAGCTGTCGGCAGCGCCGGAGGTTCTCGCCGAACCGAAGCGCGACGCCCTCCGAAACCACCTTTCGATTTTCCCGCGCCACGCGGGAAGGTAACGTCAGGAGAGGTTTTGTCTGGCGAGTTTTAAGCTGCATCGCGGTAGGCTTTATGCAAGATGAATCGGACGTTGCAAGCGACTGACGAGCGGATCAACACCTTGGTCGACGAGCTGGCGAAGATGACCGGTCAGGACTACGTCGCCGCTATGTGTCAAGCCTTGGAAGAGATGCATGAGCGGCTCGTTTCGGGACGGGGCGACGGTGCGCCGCGGGTCATCCGCCTGCGGGTCGAGGCTGACATCCCGGAGGACCTCTTGCATCGCTCAGATCGTTAACCGGGACGGGATACCTGGGCCGATAACCTCCGGCTCATGGCCTTCTCGAAGCCGAAGCGCAAATCCGGTCGCGGCCCGTTGCAGCGGCTGAGCGATTCCCGCCGCAGCCTCGTGCTTGGCGGCCTCGCGGTCGGCGCCGTCTTCAGCGCCGCTGTCCTGCGTCGTAAACGGCGCGGGGGAGAGGTCGAGTTCGAGGCGCCGGCCCCGCCGAGCGCCCAGCCCGATTTCGGACCGCCTGCCGCGGTCGATGTGCCCCTCCCCGCTAGCGATCCCGAGACGACCGAGCCGCTGCCCGGTCCCGTCGACACTTCCGAGGCCGAGACTCCGATCAACGCTTCGACCGAGGCGCCAGCCGAGACCGCGCCACCTGCTCCTTCCGACCCGGCGACCGGCGAACTGAACGCCGAGGAGGCATCGATCCTCGCGGTCCTCGCCCAGAACGGTCGCATCGACGAGGACCGCACCGCGATCGCGGTCGCGACCTCGCTTGAACGCGAAACCACAGACGTCTCCGCCGTGCTGCGCAAACTCGGCTCCGAAGGCGTCGTCTCCGGTGAGCTCTACACCGCCACCGGCGACAAGATCTGGGCCGTCACCGAGCGCGGCGTCCGCCGCCTCGGCGCCCAGCACTGACGCCTGCTGAGTCGACCACACCGGGGTGTGGCGAACTCAGCAAACGCCGCGCGGTAGTCAGACCGCGCGCTGGTAGGTCCTGAAAGCCCTTACGGCGAAGAAGCCGCAGAGGATCAGGAAGGCGACGAGGAGGCCGGTCTTGCCGGCGATCGAGCCCCAATCGGGGTTCGTGTTGACCGCGTCGCGGCCCGCTTCGACCGCCCAGTTCAGCGGGTTGAACTTCGACGCCGTCTGCATCCAGCCCGGCATCAGGCTCTTCTGCATGAAGGTCACCGAGAGGAACGACAGCGGCAGGAGCAGGAACTGGATCGTCGCGATCAGCGTCTCCTCGCGCCGGACCAGCAGGGCGAGGCCGATCGAGAGGCAGCCGAAGGCCGAGCCGAGCAGCACCGAGACGACGATCAGGACCACGACTCCGAGCACGTTGTTGGAGAACGAGGCGCCGGTGATCAGGGCGAGGACGATGATGATCAGCGACTGGATCGCGGTGGTCAGCGCGCTGGAGGCGAGCCGGCCCGAGATCAGCGAGCTGCGCCGCACCGGGCTGACCAGGAAGCGGTCGACGACGCCGCGATTGATGTCGTCGATCACCGGCATGCCGGTCCAGCCGGCGCCGAAGAAGGCCGTCATCACGACCACCCCGGGGGCGAGGAACTGGATGTAATCGGTCGAGCCGAAGCCGGGGATGTCGGTCACCGACTCGAAGAGGGCGCCGAAGAGGAGCAGCCAGATCACCGGCTGGACCAGGGAGACGGCGATCCACCAGGGCTGGCGCCAGAGCGCCATCAGGTGGCGGACGGTCATGTGCTGGGTGTCGCGCAGGGCCTTCATCAGTGGTGCGCTCCTTTCCGCTGGGCGGGACGCTCTCGGTCGTCGGATTCGGCGGCGCCGAAGGTGCGGCCGGCGAAACGCAGGTAGACGTCGTTGAGCGAGGGACGGGCGACGGTGACCGAGCCGACCGCGGCGCCCGCGCCTTCGAGCGCCGTCAGCACGGCGGGAACGGTCCGGGCACCGTCGGCGGCGCGGGCGTGCAGGACGCGCTCGTCGACGATCACCTCGCCGACCCCGTCGACCCGATCGAGTGCCGCCCGCAGTGCCGGCTCATCGGCGTCGGCGTCGAGCTCGACGTGGATCGCGTCGCCGTTCAGTCCCCGCTTCAGCTCGTCGGGGGAGCCCTCGGCGACGACCTTGCCCTTGTCGACGATCGCCAGCTGCCCCGCCAGCCAGTCGGCCTCCTCGAGGTAGTGGGTAGTGAGCAGGACGGTCAGTCCCTCGTCGGCGAGCCGGCCGATCTCCTCCCACATCTCCGCCCGGACCTCGGGGTCGAGCCCGGTGGTCGGCTCGTCGAGGAACAGCACCTGGGGTTTGTGGACGAGCGCCTGAGCCACGTCGAGCCGGCGCCGCATCCCGCCCGAGTACTCCCTCACCAGCCGGTTGCCCGCGTCGGCAAGGCCGAACTGGCCGAGCAACTCATCGATCCGGCCCTCGAGCGCCTTGCCGCCCATGCCGAAGACCTGGCCCTGAAGGCGCAGGTTCTCGCGCCCGGTCGCCTCCTGGTCTAGGCCGCCGGCCTGCGAGACGACGCCGATCGACTCCCTCACCCGGGCAGGCTCGGCGAGCACGTCGAAGCCCGCCACCCGCGCCTCACCCGCGTCGGGGTGGGCGAGCGTGGTCAGCACCTTCACCGTCGTCGACTTGCCCGCCCCGTTGGGCCCGAGCAGGCCGAATACGGTCCCCGCCGGGACCGCGAAGCTGAGCCCGTCGAGCGCCTGTACGTCCTCGCCGTAGGCCTTCATCAACCCGCTCGCCTCGATCGCGTTTGCGTTGCTCACGCGGACCTCCCTGGATCGCTTACACTTTTACCTTGATTCCCAAGTATCTTGAAAATCAAGATTACAGAGAAACGCGGCGGATGAGATGACCCGGAAGACGAAGCACGAGTTGGTCGTGGAGCTGCTCGCCGCGGTGCGCGCCAACCAGAACGCCACCGACCAGATGGACGACGCGGCGGCGCGGGGGTTCGGGGTGAATCGGACCGACGCGCGCTGCCTCGACATCGTCGAGCAGTTCGGGCCGATCACCGCGGGCCGGCTCGCCGAGTCGGCGGGCCTGACGACCGGATCGTTGACCGCCGTGATCGATCGCCTCGTCGCCAAGGGCTACCTGCGCCGCGTCGCCGACCCGGGCGACCGCCGGCGGGTCATGGTCGAACTCACGGATGAGCTCGAGGAGCTGGCCGGCCGCTACTACGGGCCGCTCGCCGAGCAGGCCTTCCCGTTCCTCTCCGCCTACACGAACTCCGAGCTCGAGCTGATCGCCGACTTCCTGCGGTCGAGCACCGAGATCGTCGAGACGCGGGCCCGCGAGATCCGCGCCGAACTCGGTTAGGCGAGCGGCTCTTCTTCGGGGGAGACGGGGTCGTCCTCCCGCGGCGGCTGCAGCGTCGTCTCCGCCTCCGGGTCCGGTTCGACCGGGCGCTCCCAGCGCAGCCGCTTGGGCGCCTCCCTCATCCGCAGCACCCGCGCCGGGATCCCGCCGACGACCGCGTTCGCGGGGACGTCCTTGGTCACCACCGAGTTGGTCCCGATCACCGAGTTGTCGCCGACCCGGACCCCGCGCAGGACGCACGCCCCGTAGCCGATCCAGACGTTCGAGCCGACCTCGACGTCGCGCTTGTAGATGCCCTGTTGGCGGATCGGCCGCTCGACCTCGACGACGCCGTGGTCGAAGTCGATGAACATCGCTTTGTCGGCGATCACGCACTGCTCGCCGATGCGGATGTGCTGGTAGGCGGTGATCGTGCATTCCTGGCCCATCACCGTCTTCGAGCCGATCTCGACCAGTCCCTCGTGGCAGCGGACCTTGGTCCGGTCGCCGATCCAGACGAAGCGGCCGAACTCGAGCCGCCCCTTCGCCGCGATCTCGATTTCCAGGGCGCGGCCGAAGAAGACGAAACCGTCGGTTTTCCAGCGGCGGCCGGAGGCGGTCAGCAGGCGGCGCCAGAGGTAGCGCCAGAGCAGCCTTCCGTAGCGCCAGTTGAGCATCCGGTGACGGGCGAGGAAGCGGAGCACGCGGGGGCAACTCTAGTGCCGTCCCCGTGACATCGGACGCGTCACTAGACTGCGCGCCCCGTGCCGGACGTTGCCAAAGACGCACCGCTCGCCGAGCGGCTGATCGCCGGCGACAAGCGCGCCCTGGCGCGGGCGATCACGCTGATCGAGTCCGACGACCCGGCCGGCTGGGATCTCGTCCGCGAGGTCTACCCGCGCACCGGCAAGGCGCGGATCATCGGCTTCACCGGGCCGCCCGGGGTAGGCAAGTCGACGCTGATCGGCGCGCTGACCGGGGAGATGCGCAAAGCCGACCGCGAGGTCGCCGTGCTCTCGATCGACCCCTCGAGCCCGTTCACCCGCGGCGCCCTGCTCGGCGACCGCATCCGACTTTCCGAGCATTTCCTCGACCCCGGCGTCTTCATCCGCTCGATGGCCTCGCGCGGCGCCCTCGGCGGCCTCTCCGAGGCGGCCCTGCAGGTGGCGCTGGTGATGGACGCGGCGGGCAAAGACGACGTCCTGATCGAGACCGTCGGCGTCGGCCAGGCGGAGATCGACATCGTCGACCACGCCGACACGATCATCCTCGCGCTGATGCCGGGCTCCGGCGACTCGATCCAGGCGCTGAAGGCGGGGGTGATGGAGATCCCCGACATCATCGTCGTCAACAAGGCCGACCACCCGATGACCGAAACGATGGTGCGCGAGGTGCGGAGCGTGCTCGGGCTCTCGCACGAGCCGGGGAGCTGGCCGGTGCCGGTGCTGCGGACCGAGGCCGAGCGCGGCGAGGGGGTGCCGGAGCTGGCGGCGAAGATCGCCGAGCACCGTGCCTTCATCGACGAGAAGGGGACGCTGGCCGACCGCCGCGCCCGGAACCTGCGCAGCGAGGTGATCGGGATCGCGACCGCGCGGATGCGGCGGCAGCTCGAGGCCTGGGCGGCCGAGGACGCCGGGACGGCGGAGCTGCTCGAGCGGGTGGTGCGGCGGGAACTCGATCCGGCGACGGCGGCCAGTCAACTCTTGGACAACCACACCGATGCCTGACCCGCTGCCGCTTCCGCACGCGATCGGCTGGGTCGGGACCCCGCTCGCCGACCTCGAGGCGGAGGCGGTCGGCGAGGTGCAGAGCGTCTACATCGACTCGATCTCCCACGAGCCCTCCTGGGTGGTGGCGAAACTGGCGGGCGAGGGACGGCGCGGGCGCGGCGCCCGGATCGTCGCGGTGCCCGCCGACGTCTGCGCCGGGGCGCCCGGGGTGGGGGTCTGGGCCGCGGTCGACGCCGCCCACATGCGCCGGGCCCCGGTCGTCGACCCGACCCGCCCGCTGCTGCGCGAGCACGAGCTGGTGATGTGCGAGCACTTCGGCATCGACGAGGAGGTCGGCCGCGCCGCCGTCGTCAGCGAATTCGCCGAGGGCGCGATCACCTCGATCCCGCCCCGCAGCTAGCCCCCCGTCTGGCGTTCGCACTTTCCCGTACATACCGCGGGTTTCTGCGAACTCACCGGGTTGTGGGGCCCGGTGAACCGGGAGGCGTTATCGATTCGTAAGGAAGTCGTGGAAGGCTTCTGACAGATGCTCCTACTCATCATCTTCGGCTTCGTCGCCGGCGCCGCGACCGCGGTGTCGCCTTGTGTCGTGCCCGTACTGCCGATCGCGCTGTCGGCCGGGGTGACCGGGGGGCGTCGGCGCCCGCTCGGGGTCGTGACCGGCCTCGTCGTCTCCTTCACCTTCGCCCTCTTCGCGCTCGTCTACGTGATCTCGGCGCTCGGCCTGCCGAACGAATTCCTCCGCGACGTCGCGATCGTCGTCCTCGCCGTCTTCGGCTTCATCCTGCTGGTCCCGCCGCTGGCCGCCCGGGTCGAGGCCTACGGCTCGAGCCTCGGCAGCCGGCTCGGGGTCAAGACCGACGCCAAAGGCGACGGCTTCTGGGGCGGCGTCGGCCTCGGCTTCAGCCTCGGCGTCCTCTACGCCCCCTGCGCCGGCCCGATCCTCGCGGGCGTCCTCACGATCTCCGCCTCGCAGTCCTTCAACGCCGGGCGGCTCGCCGTCGTCGTCGCCTACGCGCTCGGCTCGGCGATCGTCCTCTACGCGCTGATGATCGGCGGCCGCAAACTGGCCGCGCCGCTCGCCCGCCGCAGCGGCGGATTCCAGATGGCGATGGGCCTGGTGATGGTGCTCGTCGCCTTCGCGATGTGGCAGAACCTCGACACCAAATTCCAGTCCAACGTCACCGCCGACCTGCCCTCGTGGCTGACCAACCCGGCGGAAGGGATCGAAAAGAGCAGTTCGGCGCAGAACGCGCTGGCCTCGATCCACCGCGAAGGAACCGAAGGCGGCATCGGCCAGCGGGCGCTTGAATCCCAATCGCGGCGCCAGATCGAACAGGAACGCGCGCTCAAAGGCGAAAAGCCGAACGCCGGCTTCGAAGGCGAACCGCGCGAATCGAAGCTGACGGCGAAGGAAGAAGCGACGGTGCCGCTCGACGACATCGGGACCGCGCCCGAATTCACCAACACCGAGGACTGGTTCAACACCCCCGGCGACAAGCCGCTGACGATGTCGGGACTACGCGGCAAAGTCGTGCTGATCGACTTCTGGACCTACACCTGCATCAACTGCATCCGCACGCTGCCCTACCTGAACGCCTGGTACCAGCGCTACCACAAAGACGGGCTCGAAATCGTCGGCGTCCACACCCCCGAGTTCCCGTTCGAGCGCGAAGCCGACAACGTCGAAGAAGCGATCAAGACCGACGGGATCGAATACCCGGTCGTCCAGGACAACGAATACGGGACCTGGACCGCCTACGGGAACGAGTACTGGCCGGCCGAGTACTACGTCGACTCGAAGGGCCAGGTCCGCTACGCCGATTTCGGCGAGGGCGACTACGGCAAGAAAGAAGAAGTGATCCGCGAGCTGCTCGACGAAGCCGGCGACGCGCCCGGCAAGGAACGCTCCGGCGCCCGCGGGATGGCGGCCGAACCGGAAGTGACGACGCCCGAGTCCTACCTCGGGTCCGGCCGCGCCGAGCGCTTCTCGAACGGCCTGATCACCAAAGGCGCGCACCAGTTCAAGCTCCAGCCCCCGGGTGAAAACGAACTCTCCTACGGCGGCGAATGGACGATCACCGAACAGCCGGTGACCGCGGGCAAGGGCGCGAAGCTCGACCTCAACTTCGGCGCCCGCCGCGTCTACCTCGTCCTCGGCTCGCCGGGGAAACCGCGGCGGATGAAGGTTTTGCTCGACGGAAAGCCGATCGCCGCCGCCGACGACGGCTCCGACGTCCACAATGGCTACGTCACCGTGACCAACGAACGTCTCTACAACCTCGTCGAATTGCCGAAAGTGGAACACCACACGCTCGAACTCGTCCCAGAAGAAGGCGTACAGGGATATGCCTTCACCTTCGGATAAGCCCGCGGCGGCCCCCGGCGCGAAGACCGCGACGGTGCTCGTCGTCGACGACGAGCCGACGATCGTCGAGATCGTCGGGCGCTACATGGAACGGGCGGGCTTCGAGACCTACACCGCCGCCGATGGCTACAAGGCGCTCGACGCCGCGACCGAGCACCGCCCCGACCTGGTCGTGCTCGACGTGATGCTGCCCGGGATCGACGGGATCGAAGTGATGGAACGGCTGCAGGAACGCGAGGGGCCGCCGATCGCGGTGATCCTGCTGACCGCGCGCGGGGAGGAGTCCGACCGCCTCGTCGGCCTCCGCCACGGTGCCGACGACTACGTGGTGAAGCCGTTCTCGCCCGCCGAGCTGGTGGCGCGGGTCGAGGCGGTGTTGCGCCGCACCGCGCCGGCGCGACCCGAGGACCAGCCGCCGATCGTCCACGGCCCGCTGCGGGTCGAGCCCGCCAGCCGTCGTGTCTTTCTCGACGGCGAGGAGATCATGCTGACGATGAGGGAGTTCGACCTGCTCGCCTTCTTCGCCGAGAACCCCGGCCGCGTCTTCTCCCGCGACCAGTTGATGGAGTCGGTCTGGGGCGAGCCCTGGTTCGACGACACCTCGACCGTCACCGTCCACGTCCGCCGTCTGCGGGCCAAGCTCGACGACGACCCGGCCGAGCCGCGGTTCATCGAGACGGTGTGGGGCGTCGGCTACAGGTTCAAGCCGTGAGGTGCCAGTCATGAGCCGGGGGATGACCCGCGCCTCGCTGATCGCCGCCGCCGCCTTCCTGGCGGGCGCCGCCGCGGTCGCGATCCCCAACCAGATGGGCTTCACCCAACTGGTCGCGGTGGTGGTCGCGGTGATCGCCGCGGCGGTCGCCACCGGCCTCGCGGTGCGGCAGTCGATGGAAGAGCGGATGCGGCGCCAGGTCGAGGAGGCGCGCCGCGGGCTCGTCGCCGCCGCCTCGCACGACCTGCGCACCCCACTGGCCTCGCTGCGGCTCTTGGTCGAGGCGGTCGACGACGGCGTCGCGGGCGAGGATCGCGACCGCTACCTGGGCGAGATCCGCACCCACGTCGCCGTCCTCAGCGACCTGATCGACGACCTCTTCGAGCTCTCCCGAATCGAGGCCGGTGACATCTCCTGGACGATGCGCCGGGTCGAGCTCGGCGACCTGATCGGCGACACCGTCGCCGCCTTCCGCACCTCGGCCGAGGAGCGCGGCGTCCATCTCGCCGCCGAGCTGCCCGACGACAAAGTCGTCGCCGAGGCCGACGCGGAGAAGGTGCAGCGCGTCCTCTACAACCTGATCCAGAACGCGATCCGCCACACCCCCGCCGACGGCAGCGTCACGGTGCGGGCGAAGGGCGGGCCGTCCGAGGTGGAGGTCGAGGTCGCCGACTCCGGCGAGGGCATCCCGGCGGGCCAGAACGAGCGCGTCTTCGACGCCTTCTACCGCGGCGACTCGGCCCGCGACGGCGACGGCGCCGGCCTCGGCCTGGCGATCTCCCGCGCGATCGTCGAGGCCCACGGCGGCCGCATCTGGCTCGAAGATGGACACCCAGGGACTCGTGTTCGTTTCACTCTTCCGACTTGACCCTCACGCTCTCCGGTTCGCCGCGCCGCCGGGTGGGCGCCGTGGGCTCAGCACACCGGCACCGAGAAATCGGTGTTGTGGGTGTAGGGCCCGCCGTAGGGATCGCCGTTCATGAAGGTGTTCGCGGGTGAGTAGTAGGAGTTGCTCCAAGGCGCGCTCGCGATCCGGTACCACCAGCCGTCCGGGTTGACGCTGACGATTGTCGGGTCGTAGACACGGCAGGAGACTTCGACCCACTGGCCGGCGGCGATCGCCGGACCCATGTCTGAGGCGTTGTGGTAATTCGTGAACGTGTTGACAGGGTGGTTCGGGGTCTCCTGCTCGAGCCGACTCTGCGGGGGAGTGGGTGCAGGTGATTCGGGCGAGGGCGAGGGCGTCGGCGACGGCGTTGGCGAAGGCCCACTGACCGGCCCACCGACAGCGGGAGCGCTCGCCGCGGCGGGGGTTCCAGCAGTGGGGGCCACGGCGACCGGTTCGATAGCTGGCGGGGGCAGCGTTTCGACCGGTGAAAGCTGGACGGTGACGACGGTCGGGGCGGGCAGCGCTTCGGCGACGACCCGGACGCGGATGGTCGAGCCGTGCTTGGGGCGGGCGACGGTGACGGTATGGAAGGTCGCGCCCGAAACCGTGCTGGTCTGCAGCGGGGCGATACGAGAGAGGTGGCGTCCCTTCTTGCCCTTCGGGTCGGGACCGCCTTTCAGATTCGCGATCGTGCGCCCGCCGGGATTGGTGACGCTGATGCTCGAGATGCCGATCGACGCCCCCGGCGTGGTCCAGGAAACGACTATCTGCTCACCGACGTTGCCGAGGAAGTTGCCGCCGACGGGCTTCGCCGGCGCTCCGACCTGGGTCAGTTCACGGATGCTCTGCGAGGGCGCGATCTGGCAATTGAGTTGTGAGTTGATCTGGTTGAAGACCGGCTGGAGGCGCTGCGCCTGGATTTCAGGAGTGTCTTCCGGCTTCTCTCGCAGGGGGTAGTAAACGCCGCCGGTTTCCGAGGCGATCTGACCGAGTAGGTCGGCAGCGGCATTGCCTTCGCCGCTCGGACCGATGTTGAGCCCGATCACGTAGGTGCGAGGCCCGCCACGCTCGCCGTTTTCGAACGGGCCCACGTTGTGTTCGCCGTCGGTAAGGAAGATCCGGGCTTCCGCGCCGGGCTGTTCGGCGCCGCTTGCCGCGAGGGCCGCGTTGTAGTTCGTGTCGCTGCCCGTTCCGTCCCAGCCGTCGTCGCGCAGGTCGCTCAGCGCCGCCAGCATTCCGGCCTGGTCGGTCCTGGTCGAGCCCGGTGGGAAGAGGGACCCCGCTTCGTCGCCGAATTCGACCGCCCCGAGCGTGCGGTCGATGCTGGTCGGCTCGGTGATCAGAAGCTGCATCGCCGCGGCGCGGATGTCGAGAGGGTCGTTTTCGCTCATCGAGCCGGAGTCATCGAGGATCGCCGCCACGTTCGTGACTGGAGTGCAGCTGCGGGTCCGCTTCAGCCCCAACCAGTCGGCGACCTTCTCCGCCGCTTGGTCGGTGAATTGCGGCGCGTACTGCTTATGGGCAGTGGTCAGGTTCGGCAGGCCCTGGCAGATCACGTCGCCTCCCTTGCAATAGCTGAGGACGTGAGGGAACTCCGACGGGAAGTCATGCGCGGGGAGCCCGAGGATCCCGTGGCGCTTTGGGCTGAAGCTACCTTGCGCGGCCCGTGAGTGCGGATCGAAATGCGGATCTCCGAACAGCACCACGGCGCCAATGTGGGACGAGACACGGGTCAGTTGCGGCAGCGCCGAGGAGACGACCTGCGCTCCCTGTGAATAGCCGGCGAGCACCAGCTGCTCGTTCTTGCAAGCAGCGGCGCGGCCTTTGACCAACTGGACCAGGTTTGCGATCCCGTCCCGGACGCTCTTCTCGTAGAAAGCTCCCTCCGGCTGGTACACCGAGACTGCCGGGTACGGGAGCCCTTGTCCGCCGACCGAGCCGGGGTCAGCGAGGCTTTCGAGCCGCGAGATGAACGGCTTTAGCATTTTGCCCGGGTCGCCTTCGATCGGTTCGCCCGAGCCGCGGGCGCCGAACACGTACACAGGAGCGCATCGCGGCGTGGCGGCGCGAGCCGGAGCGGGCGTCGAACCGAGCGCGACGACCACACTCAGAAGCGCGGTCAGCGTCCCGAGCAGGACGGTGCGGAGCGAGGAGGCCATGCTCAGCCGTTGCCGTTTTCCTCAGCCTGCTGAAAGAACTCTTCGAGAGTCGTGTCAGGGCTGCTCGCGCAGTAGTAGCCGACCTCGGGTTCACCCAAGGGAGTGGTGTAGTCGGGAGTGTCGTACCTCGAGGAGAGTGAAGAGATCACCTTCGTCTGTTCTTCGAAGGAAGCTTCCGAGAAATCGTTACAAGTGGAACTCGCCGAAAGTCCACCACCGCAACCCGAAGCGACGAGTACCGTCGCACCGACCACCGCACACACCATCAGACTAGCCCGTTGCCTCATTCAGCCCCCTGCTCTCGAACGTCAGAGCGCGCGAAGCTAACGTATTACTTGGGAACTGTGGTGTACCCGGGTGTTGAAAAACGAACAGTCGGGTCGGTGCGGCGCGGCGGGTGAGGCGCGACCGGACCCTAGAGCTGCAGGCTCTTCACCTGGAGTAGCTCCTCGAGCCCGAACCGGCCGTTCTCACGGCCGTGGCCGGACTGGCCGTAGCCGCCGAACGGGGCGGCCGGGTTGAAGGCGCCGCCGTTGATCTCGATCTGGCCGGTGCGCAGGCGGCGCGCCACCGCGATCGCCCGCTCCTGGTCGCCCGCCCAGACGCCGCCGGCGAGGCCGTAGTCGGTCGCGTTGGCGATCCGCACCGCGTCCTCCTCGCCGTCGTAGGGCTGGATCACCAGCACCGGGCCGAATATCTCCTCGCGCCCGATCGTCATCTCCGGCGTCACCTCGGAGAAGACGGTGGGGCGGACGAAGTAACCGCGGTCGAGGCCCTCGGGCGCGTCGGTCCCGCCGGTCACCAGCTTGGCGCCCTCGGCCTCGCCTTTGGCGATGTAGTCGCGGACGCGTTCGCGCTGGGTCTCGGAGACGAGCGGGCCGAGCCGCGTGCCGGGCTCGAACGGGTCGCCGGGGGTGAACGCCTCGGCGGCGCCCTTGGCCAGCTCCTCGACCTCGGCGAGCCGCTCCCGCGGCACCAGCATCCGGGTCAGCGCGCTGCAGGTCTGGCCCGAGTTGAGGAAGCACTTGGCGACGCCGTCGGGGACCGCGCGGGCGAAGTCGGCGTCGTCCAGGAGGACGTTCGGCGACTTGCCGCCGAGCTCCATCGCGACCGGCTTGACCGTCGCCGCGGCTAGCTCGGAGACGCGCCGTCCCGCTCGGGTCGAGCCGGTGAAGGAGACGAAGTCGACGCCGGGGTGGCCGGCGATCGCCTCGCCGACGACCGGGCCGATGCCGGTGACCAGGTTGAAGACGCCGGGCGGCAGGCCGACCGACTCGATCACCTCGGCGAGGATGAAGGCGTTCAACGGCACGATCTCGCTCGGCTTCAGCACCACCGTGCAGCCTGCCGCGAGCGCGGGGGCGACCTTGGCGCCGATCTGGTTCAGCGGGTAGTTCCAGGGGGTGATCGCGCCGACCACGCCGACCGGCTCCCGCAGCACGCGCGAGTTGCCGACCTCCTCTTCCCAGCGCACTTCCTCGAGCGCCTTCGGCATCGCCGCGAAGTGATTGATCCCGAGCCCGACCTGGACCATCTTGGTCAGCTTCAGCGGCATCCCCAGCTCGGCGGTGATCGTCGCGGTCAGCTCCTCGGAGCGCTCGCCGAGCCCCGCCGCGATCGCCGCCAGCGCTTCGGCCCGCTCCGCCCGCGGCGTCGCCGCCCAGCCCTCGAATGCGCCCCGCGCCGCCTCGACCGCCTTGTCGACCTCGACCGGCGTGCACCCCGGAATCGTCGCGATCGTCTCCTCGGTCGCCGAATTGACCACCGGCAGCGGATCCGCCCCGGCCGGCAGCACCCACTCGCCGCCGATGAAGACCTTCTCCCGCGCCCCGATTCCCGCCGCCGTAGCCATTCCCGCCCCTCCTTGATTGCAGTCACCCAACGCTACCGCGTGGGCGGATATAGCGAATAAGCAATTATCGCGTATCCGCTATAACTTCCCTGTGGGTCCGCGGGAGATTGTCACCCAGCCGAAAAAGCCGGCGGGGGAGCTGCTGAGGGAGGCCCGTAACGCCTACGGCATCTCGCAGGGAGAGCTCGCGATCCGCGCCAACACCACGCAGTCGGCGATCTCGCGGATCGAGTCGAGCAAGGTCTCGCCTTCATTCGAAACCCTGCGCGAACTCCTCCGTCTGCTCAACGCCGATCTGCTCCTCGATGTGTCCGTCCGCGATGCCGGCATCGACGGGACCCTCAACGAAAGGAATTTCGAGTTCTCACCGGCCGCGCGAGTTCAGCGCGGACTTGGCTGGGCCGATCAGGTTCTCCGCATCCAGCGGGATGTCGGCGTCGCGCCGGGGGTGGATGAGGGAGGCCCCGCGGCTTGGGAGGGCATGAACGAACGTGGAGACAAACCCATATTGGAAACCGGCCCCTTGCTGGATGCGCTCGATCGCAACGAGGTCGAGTTCGTCGTCATCGGCGGAGTGGCGGGACTGGCGCACGGGTCCGCCTATCCGACCTATGACCTCGACATCGGCTACGCGCGTGACGCGAGGAATCTGGAGCGAATGGCGCAAGCGCTGAAAGACGTCGGCGTGAGGTTGCGCAGCGCCCACGAGGACTTGCCGTTCCAGGTCGACGCGAAGGCCCTCGATGCCGGGATGAACTTCACCTTCGTCACCGAGTTCGGCGCATTCGACATCCTCGGCCACGTTGAGGGCGTTCGCAGCTACGAGGAGCTACGCGACCACGCGATGGTTCAAGAGGTAGCTGGGATCCCGGTTCGGGTGGCCTCGCTCAACCATCTGATCGGCATGAAGCGCCGGGTCGATCGGACCAAGGACCAGTTGATGGTCGAGGAGTACGTCGTGATGGAGCGCCTCCACCGCGAATGGGAGGCGCGCCGACGCGGCGAGGGCTAGCGGCGGGACACGGAGGACAACTGAGGGTCGAGCAGGGCGGCGCCGGGGCCGGGGAGGGAGCGGGCGTCGCGGGCGTTCAGGGTTTCGCCGCAGGATTCGCAGACGCCGCGGTCGGAGACGGGGCCGCCGCAGTCCTTGTGGATGACGAGGACGGGTGGGCCCTCGGGGCCGGCGGAGTGGCGGTCGCCCCAGTGCATCAGGGCCATGAGGGTGGGCCAGAGGTCGAGGCCCTTCTCGGTGAGGAAGTATTCGTGGCGGGGCGGGCTTTCCTGGTAGGCGCGGCGCTCGAGGATGTCTTCGTCGATCAGGCGCTGGAGGCGGGACGAGAGGACGTTGCGGGCGACGCCGAGGGAGGCCTGGATCGAGGAGAAGCGACGGTTGCCGTTCATCACGTCGCGGACGATCAGGAGGGACCAGCGCTCGCCGATCACCTCGAGCGATTTCGCCAGCGAGCAGGCCTGGCCCGGATAGTCGTGACGGAGCACGAACGTGATCTTCGCACACTTCGGTTGCATCACAAAACCATGTCGGTTAGGGTCGCGAAGAGCAAGTTGCATGAGAAAACCATGGCCCCGGCAGAAAGCGTCGGGGCCGACCAAAGACCACGTATCCCTGATCGGAGGGAACGATGAAGTTGAACCCCAGAAAGAACCAGCGACGTCGCGACCGCGGCCCGCGGATCGCGATCAGCCAGGACGAGATCACCGCCGACCTCAACTACCGCGGCGGCGAGCCGCGTCGAGCAGGCGCCCCCGCGCCCGCCCGTCAGGGCCGCCGATGAGCGAGACCGCTTCGACCACCCGCTCGCGGACGCTGGAGTGGTCGGACCCGGTGGCGACTGCCGCCGCCGGGGCCGAGCTAGCGGGGATCGACTACATGCGCGCCCTGATCGCGGGCGAACTGCCCGCGCCGCCGATCGCGATCACGATGAACATGGGGCCGATCGAGCTCGAGGAGGGCCGCGTCGTCTTCGCCGGCGTTCCCGGGGAGGAGCACTACAACCCGATCGGCGTCGTCCACGGCGGCTACGCGGCGACGATCCTCGACTCGGTGCTCGGCTGCGCCGTCCACACGACCCTCCCGCTGGGCGTCGGCTACACGTCGCTCGGCCTCGAGGTCAAGTACGTGCGCCCGATCACCCGCGACACCGGCCGCGTCCTCTGCGAGGGCACCGTCCTCTACCGCGGCCGCAAACAGGCGACCGGCGAAGCCCGCCTCACGGCCGCCGAGAGCGGCAAATTGCTCGCCACCGGCACCTCGACGCTGATGATCTTCGGCGGGTAGCCGGCGCGTCTGCATTTGGGTGCGCAT
>DAIQOT010000056.1:0-17988 GCA_036787695.1 Solirubrobacterales bacterium
CCGCATTCGTCGTAGAAGGTGCGGTTGCCGTCGACCTCGACGTAGCGGCCGACGA
The DNA here is from genome assembly GCA_036787695.1 of Solirubrobacterales bacterium. Lineage (GTDB taxonomy): Bacteria > Actinomycetota > Thermoleophilia > Solirubrobacterales > 70-9 > VAYN01. The sequence continues at coordinate 56 of DAIQOT010000056.1, forward strand.
TCTCGGCGGCGCTCATGCCGGCACTCCCGAGGTCGCGATCGCCGCTCCGCTTCCCACCGCGCCGGCGTCCGCGCCGACGAGGGTCGCGGCGAATGCCCACGCCAGGTGCATGGTGGCGATGTGCATCCGCCCCGCTTCGACCCCGTTGCCCTCGATCGCCAGTTCCGGCGGCCGGTAGCCGCCGCCCGCCGCTTCGATCTCCTCCATCGTCTCCAGGTACCGCGAGCCGGAGGAGACGAGGTCGGTGAAGGTGCGCTCGCCGCTGCCGAGCATCTCCCAGGCGTGCTCGGCCCCCGACAGCTTGAAGGTGTAGCCGAAGACCGGCACGAATTCGAGCGTGTCGATCGCCACGCCGCGGTAGACCTTCACCCAGAGGATCTGGTCGCCGTAGCCGAGCAGGATCGAGCCGTCGAACCAGCGCGCCTCGGCCTCGAATTCGGGGTCCGCCGCGAGCGCCTCGAGGAATCGATCGCGGAACTGCTGCTCCTGGATCTGCACTTCACACCTCTTTCTTGTGTGGCGCGATCGCCACGTTGATCGCGGGCGGGCCGTCGAGGCGACCGGCGAGGTGGTGGATGGCCTCCTCGGCGCGCTCGAGCGGGTAGCTCGCGGTGTGTAGGCGCTCGAACGGCTGGGCGCCGCTTTCGAGCAGACGGATCGCGCGCCGGTAGGCGGGCGAGTCGACGGTGAAGACGCCGCGCATCGTGATCGACTTGCGGACCAGCTCGTCGGTGTCGATCTCCGCCCGCGGGCCGCCCTTGACGCCGCTGAGGACGATCGTGCCGCCGTTGCGGACGAAGGCGACGGCGTCGAGGATCGGCTGGGTGGCGACCGGGGTGACGTCGACGACGATGTCGGCGCCGCGGCCGCCGGTGAGGTCGTGGACGCGGGCGACGACGTCCTCGCGGTCGGCGACGATCGTCGCGTCGGCGCCGAGCTCGCGGGCGAAGTCGAGTTTGGCCGACGAGCGCTCGAGGTCGGTGACGATGATCTTCCCGGCCCCCGCGGCGCGCGCCGCGATCACGCAGGCGAGGCCGCGCTGGCCGGCGCCGAGGACGACGATCGTGTCGCCGAGCGCCAGGTCCGGCGTCGTCGTCGCCCAGCGCACCCCGGCGGCGAGCGGGTTGAAGAGGACCGCGACCGACGCCGGCATCGAGAGCGGCATCTTGTGCAGCACGGTGTTCGGGTGCAGGTACATGTACTCGGAGTAGCCGCCGAGGATCTGCGGTTCGATCGCCGTGTCGAGGAGGCCGTAGCTGTACATCCGCCCCCAGCCGCTGCAGCGCGTGCGCAGCCCTTCGCGGCAGGCCTCGCACTCGCCGCAGGGGATCAGCGGCTCGACCGCGACCCGGTCGCCTACCCCGACCCCCCAGCGCGCCGCGGCGCGCTCGCCGATCGCCTCGATGATGCCGAGCGGCTCGTGGCCGGGGATCGTCGGCCCCTTGGTCCAGCCGATCGCGTCGAAGCGGCCGTCGTACTGCTCGATGTCGGAGCCGCAGATCCCGCACAGCTCCATCCGCAGGATGCCGTCGTCGGGGCCGATCTCGGGCACGCCGAACTCGTGGACCTCGAAGTGTCCGGGGCCGGTCTGGACCACGGCCCTGCTGGCGTGCGCGGCAGCCATCTCGAATCGATACTCCGTCGCCATCTCACGCCGCGCGACTGTCTGATGAGACAGTTGCCCGGGTCGCCCCCGCGGGCGAGTTTGCTCGCATGCGCTTCGGCTTCATGGTCCTGCCCCGGCGGATCGACGACACCCGCGAGGCGGCCCGGCTGGCCGAGGCGGCGGGCTTCGACTGGATGGGCGTCGCCGACTCGCCGACCGTCTACCAGGACTCCTACCTGCACCAGCTCGAGGCCGCCAACGCGACCGAGCGGCTGAAGGTCGCGCCGATGACCAGTCACCTGGTCGCCCGCCACCCGGTGATCGTCGGCAACCTGCTGGCGACGCTGAACGAAATCTCAGGCGGCCGCGCGGTCGGCACGATCACCACCGGCAACAGCGCCGCCCGTGGCCTCGGGCTGAAGCCCGCCAAGCTGAGCGAGCTGGCCGAAGGCTTCGAGGCGATCCGCGGCTACTGGCGCGGCGACGGCGGCGCGTTCGACGCAGCCGGGTTCAAGGGCTCGGCGATCCCGCCGACCGGGATCGAGCGCCAGGGCTGCCCGCTGATCTTCGGCGCCGACGGCCCGAAAGCGGCGGCGATGGCCGGGAAAGTCGGCGACGGCATCCTCTACGGCGGCTCGATGGACCCCGAGGTCCGCAAGCGCCGGCTCGCCGCGGGCCGCACCCGCCCCGAGCAGGAGGCCTGGATCGCCCCCACCGTCTCGCTCGGCGAGACCCACGACGAGGTCCGCGAGGACCTCGGCGCGATGGTCGTCGCGATGGCCAACCGGGCGATGCGCGGCGACCTCGCCGAGCGCGGCGTCCCCGCCGAGCTGCACCCCGACGTGGAGGCGATGTGGGCCTCCTACGACTACGGCTTCCACGCGGACAACTCGCGCCCCCGCAACACCGGCGTCGTCTCCGACGCCCTCGCCTCCCACCTGATCGACAGCCTCTGCCTCTGGGGCGACGAAGCCCGCTGGGCCGGCCTGATCGACGAACTAGAGGCCGAGGGATGGACGGGCATGATGCTGATCCTCGGCCAGGCGACCCAACTCGGCGTGATCGAGTCGATCGCCGCCCGCCTCCAGTCCCTCGGCCGGATCACCCCCGCCTGAGCATGCCTAGCCCTGAGATGGACGCTGTCGCCGAGGCCTTCGCGGGGCCCTTCCCGCTCGACCCGGAGGGTGGGCGCGCTGCTTACGACGCTCTTGGGGTGGCGACGCCGCCGGATCCGGAGACGCGGTGGGAGGCGGCGGACCTCGGTGGGATCGGTGGGCCGAACAGCGAGTGGCAGTGGTGGGACGGGGTCGACGACGACCGCGTCGTCCTCTACTTCCACGGCGGCGGCTACGTGGTCGGCAGCCCTCCGACCTGGCGCTGCTTCGCCGGGCGGCTCTCGCGCGAGGCGAACGTGCGGGTGCTGAACTTCGACTACCGGCTGGCGCCGGAGCACCCGTTCCCGGCCGCGATCGACGACGCCGTCGCCGCCTACCGCGAGCTGCTCGAGCAGGGCCGCTCGCCGGAGAAGATCGCGCTCGGCGGCGACTCGGCGGGCGGCGCGCTCGGCATCACGGTGATGACCGTCCTGCGCGACGCCGGCGACCCGCTTCCCGCCTGCCACATGGCGCTCTGCCCCTGGGCCAACGTCTCCAACGGCGCCGCCACCCTCGGCGACCCGGCGGTCGAGGACCCGAACCCGGAGCTACCCGCCCTCGCCGCGGCGATGGCCGAGAACTTCCTCCAAGGCGCCGACCCGCTCGACCCTCGCGCCTCCCCCCTCTTCGCCGACCTCACCGGCCTCTCGCCGGTCCAGGTCGAGGTCTCCGGCCGCGACGGCATCAACGACGACGCGATCCGCCTCTCCCTGGCCCTCCGCGACGCCGGGGTCGAGGTAGGCGTCGACGTCTGCGACGGCGGCATCCACGGCTACCACATGTTCGCCCCCCACACTCCCGAGGCGCAGGCGGGAACGACCCGGCTCGCCGCCTTCCTGAACGACCGCCTCGCCGGCTGACTCAGCGGCCGGCCGGCGAAGAGCTAGCTCTTCGCGACCTCTAGGCGGATCTCTTTGCCTTTGAGTTTGGTGCCGTCGAGGAATTCGACCGTGCGCTCGGCCTGATCGGGGTCGACCTCGACGAAGGAGAAGCGGTGGAGGACGCGGACGTCGTGGACGGCCTCGTCCGGGAGGACGGCGCCCTCGCGGAGGGCCCAGCGGAGATCCTCCTCGTCGATGCCGGAGCGCTCGCCGCGGTTGACGAAGAGCTTGGTGGTCTTCTTGCCGTCGGCCTCGGTCGCGGCGGCGTCGCCATCGACGTCGGCCTCGCGATCGTCGGCGTCGGCGTCGCCATCGCCGTTGGCCTCGGGCTCGGCAGCGCGGACCGCACGCCTCGGGCGGCGGGTGGGCTTCGCCTCGCGCTCCGGCTTCGCCTCGTCGGCCTCGACCTCGGCGTCCTTGTCAGGCTCGGAGCTCGTGCTCGCGGCGGCCTCGACCTCGGCGCCCTCCTCGCGCTCGCGGCGCGGACGACGCTCGCGGCGGCGCGGCGCCGGGGCGTGCTCGAGGCGCTCCTCGGGGCTCTCCCACTCGCCGATTTTGGTGTTGACGTCGCGCTCGATGCGGCCGATCTCGTCGCGCTCGGCGGGCGTCACGAAGGTGATCGCGCGGCCGGTGCGGCCGACGCGGCCGGTGCGGCCGATACGGTGCACGTAGGTCTCCGAGGAGTTCGGGACGTCGAAGTTGATGACGTGGGTGACGTGCTCGACGTCGAGCCCGCGGGCGGCGATGTCGGTCGCCACCAGCAGCTTCACGCGGTGGTCCTTGAAGGCGATCATCACGCCGTCGCGGGAGCCCTGGCTCATGTCGCCGTGCAGCGCTTTGACGTCGAGGCCCTTGTCCTTCAGCGCCCGCTCCAGTCGCGTCGCGCCGATCTTGGTGCGGCAGAAGATGATCGCCTGCTCGGGTTCTTCGACCTTCAGCAGCTCGATCAGGCGCGCCGTCTTCTCTTTCGCCGGCACCTCGACGAACGCCTGCTGGATCGCGTCCACGGTGAGGGTTTTCGGGGTGATCGAGATCGTCACCGGGTCGTACATGTAGCCCTCGGCGAGCCGCTGGATCGGCGGCGGCATCGTCGCCGAGAAGAGCGCCGTCTGCCGGCCGCTCGGGCACATGCGAAGGATTTTCTCGACGTCTTCGATGAAGCCGAGGTCGAGCATCTCGTCGGCCTCGTCGAGGACGACGTAGCGCGCCGCGGTCAGCACCAGCGAGCGCCGGTTCATCAGGTCCATCATCCGGCCGACCGTGGCGACGACGACGTGGGCGCCGGCCCGCAGCTGCGACTGCTGCGAGCGGATCGGCGCGCCGCCGAAGACGGCGACGATCTCGATGTCGAGGTGCTCGGCCATCGAGCGCAGCGCCTGGGTCACCTGGATGCAGAGCTCGCGGGTCGGCGTCATCACGATCGCCTGGACCTCGTTGTTCTCGGGATCGAGGTACTGCAGCAGCGGCAGGCCGAAGGCCGCCGTCTTGCCGGTGCCGGTCTGCGCCTGGCCGATCACGTCGTGACCGTCGAGCAGCTGCGGGATCGCCTCCTCCTGGATCGGAGTCGGGTCCTCGTAGCCGAGCTCGTCGAGCGCCTGCTGGATCGCAGGATTGAGTCCGAGGTCTTTGAAGGTAGTCATAGCGAGGGGTCGAGAAGGAGCTTGCCGCTGCTCTGGCGGGATTCGAGTGCCTGATGAGCGGCCGCCGCTTCCGACAGAGGGTAAACGCCACCGACCGTCACCCGCAGTGCGCCACTCGCGAGCGCCCCCAGAAGCTCGCCGATCAGCGGCACCGCGAGGTCCCTCCGGGCGAGCACGTGGACCAACCAGAAGCCGATCACGGCCTTCGATCCGTGCAGCAGGACGCCGCTGTCGATCTTGCGGCTTTCCCGCGACGCGTTGCCGAAGACGACCAGCCGGCCGAGCGGGGCCAGCGCCGCCAGCTCGGCGTCGAAGGCGTCGCCGCCCGCCATATGGAGGACCGCGTCGACCTTCTGCCCGTCGTTGGCCTCGAGGATCGCCGCGCGCAGGTCGTCGGCCCGCGAGTCGACGGTCGCGTCGGCGCCGAGCTCCTCGACCAGCGCCCGCTTCTCGGCGTTCGAGGCGAGCCCGATCACCTTCGCGCCGGCGGCCTTGGCGATCTGCACGGCGAGCGTGCCGGTGCCGCCCGCGGCGGCCTCGATCACGATCGTCTCCCCCGCCTCGATCCGCGCCATCCGGTTGACCAGCGCCATCGCGGTCAGCCCCTGGAGGAGCGCCCCGGCCGCCTGCTCGTCGTCGACCTCGTCGGGGATCGGGATCGTCATCGCCTCGGGGACGACGATCCGCTCGGCGTAGCCGCCGTTGCCGACCAGGGCGGCGACACGTCGCCCGTCGGCGGTCCGTCCCGCCACCTCGGCGCCGGGGATCAGCGGCAGCTCCTGCGCCGACAGGTAGTCGTTGCGGGTCGAATGCGTGTCGGCGAAATTGACGCCGGAGCGGGTCACCTCGATCAGCACCTCGCCCTCGCCCGGCGTCGGCTCGTCGAGCTCGACGAACTCGAACGCGTCGGCCCCACCGAACTCGCGCAGCTGGATCGCTTTCACCGCAACGTCCCCCCTTGTTCCCCTCGATACATGGCGAGCGCAGTCTCTCAGAACCCTCAAGCGCCGCAAATCTGGCTAGGGTGCGCTCCTTATGGCTCTCACCGTGGTCGGTTCGATCGCCTTCGACGCAGTGAAAACCCCGTTCGGGGAGCGCGAGCGCATGCTCGGCGGCGCCGCCACGCACTTCTCGCTCGCGGCCAGCTTCTTCACCGAGGTGCGCCCGGTCGGCCCGGTCGGCGACGACTTCGGCGCCGAGCAGTTCGAGCTGCTCGAAGCGCGTGGGATCAAGACCGACGACATCGAGCGGGTCGCCGGCGGCAAGAGCTTCTTCTGGCGCGGCCACTACGACTTCGACCTCAACGTCGCGCACACCGACGACACCCAGCTCGGCGTCTTCGGCGAGTTCGAGCCGAAGCTCTCGGGCGCCGCGCAGGCGGCCGACACCCTCTTCCTCGCCAACATCCAGCCCGACCTGCAGCGCCAGGTGCGCGCCCAGTGCGCGGCGGCCGGGTTCAGCGGGCTCGACTCGATGAACCTCTGGATCGACATCGCCAAGGACTCGCTCCTGGCGGCGGTGGCCGAGGTCGACTGCGTCGTCTTGAACGACGCCGAGATCCGCATGCTGACCGGCGAGTCGAACCTCGCCCGGGCGGCTCGCGCGGTGATGGCTATGGGGCCGCGGGCGGTCGTCGCCAAGCAGGGCGAGTACGGCGCCGCGCTCTTCACCAAGGATCCGGCCACCGGCGAGGAGAGCTTCTTCGCCCTGCCGGGCTTCCCGCTCGAGGACGTGCGCGACCCGACCGGCGCCGGCGACAGCTTCGCGGGCGGCTTCTTCGGTTACCTCGACGGGACGGGCGGCGATCTCGACGAGGCGAACCTGCGGCGGGCGATGGGCTACGGCACCACGCTCGCCTCCTTCAACGTCGAGGAGTTCGGCACCGAGCGCGTCTCGCGGCTCGAGCGCGCCGAGATCGACGAGCGCTTCGAGGCGCTCCGCCGGATGACCCAGTTCGAGGGTCTCCCGGCTCCTCGCGACTAGCTCCGTCGCACCAATCTCCCGGACTCCGTCCCGACCCCCTGGGATTAACAGGTCGGCAGCGCCGAACTGGAATACTAGGTTCTCCCCAAACGAGCAGGAGAAGGAGGGTGATGGCCACCGAGCAGCAGACCACTGATGCCAGTGCCGGGAACGGGGTTTCGGGCGAGACGGACACTCTGACCGTCACCGACAACCGGACCGGCAAGACCTACGAGCTGCCGATCACCGACGGCACGATCCGCGGGCTCGACCTGCGTCAGATCAAGGTCAAGGACGACGAATTCGGGATGATGTCCTACGACCCGGCCTTCACCAACACCGCCTCCTGTCGGTCCTCGATCACCTATATCGACGGCGACGCCGGGATCCTCGAACACCGCGGCTACTCGATCGAGACCCTCTGCGAGAACTCGAGCTTCCTCGAGGTCGCCTACCTCCTGATCTGGGGTGAGCTGCCGACCAAGCCGCAGCTCGAGCGGTGGACGTACGACATCACCCACCACACCTACGTCCACGAGGACCTCAAGCACCTCTTCGAGGGCTTCCGCTACGACGCGCACCCGATGGGGATGCTGCTCTCGGGCGTCGGCGCCCTCTCCACCTTCTATCCGGACGCGAAGCAGATCAACGACCCGGAAGAGCGCTACATGGCCGCGGTCCGGCTGATCGCGAAGATCCCGACGCTGGCCGCCTACTCCTACCGGCACAACATGGGGTTCCCGTACGTCTACCCGGACAACGACCTCAACTACGCCGAGAACTTCCTCTCGATGGTCTTCAAGAAAACGGAAGCGAAACACGTTCCGAAGGCCGAGCTGACGAAAGCGCTCGACGTCCTCTTCATCCTCCACGCCGACCACGAACAGAACTGCTCGACCAACGCGGTGCGCGGCGTCGGCTCCTCCGACGTCGACCCGTACTCGGCGGTCGCGGCGGGCGTGGCGGCGCTCTACGGCCCGCTGCACGGCGGCGCCAACGAGGCGGTCCTGCGGATGCTGCGGCGGATCGACTCGGTCGAGAACATCCCCGACTTCCTCGCCCGGGTGAAGGACCGCGAGGAGAAACTGATGGGCTTCGGCCACCGGGTCTACAAGAACTACGACCCGCGGGCGCGGATCATCCAGGGCTACCTCGATCCGATCTTCGAGGCGACCGAGTACAACCCGCTGGTCGAGATCGCCCGCGAGCTGGAGAAACAGGCGCTCGAGGACGAGTACTTCACCTCCCGCAAGCTCTACCCGAACGTCGACTTCTACTCGGGGATCATCTACGAGGCGATGGGGATCCCCACCGACATGTTCACGGTGATCTTCGCGATCCCGCGGACGGCCGGCTGGGTCGCCCAGTGGATGGAGATGAAAGAAGACCCGGAGCAGAAAATCGCCCGGCCGCGGCAGATCTACACCGGCTCGCGCGAGCGCGACTACGTGCAGATGGCCGACCGCGAGGGCCCCGAAAAAATCGTCGGCCCGCCCGCGCGGCGGCCGAAACGCCCGCGTCGCGGCGCCTGAGCGCCGCCCCGGTCGTGGCGGGAACCGCTCGCCCGCGACCGCTGAATAGGCTGGGGCGGTGGCCCGTCCCAGCTGGAAGTTGACCGTACGCGTCGAGGCCGCCGTCGAGAGTTTCGGGTTCGACGACCTGGACGCGGCGGTGGCGGCGATGAGGGAGCGGGCGCTGGCGATCCGCGCCGAGGCCCCGCCGAAGACCGCGAACGTGCTGCGCACGTTCAAACCCTCCCAGCAGGTGCAGGGGCGGCTCGAGCTGAGCGGCCGCGGCTTCTTCGGCAAGCCGGTGGCCGGGGTCGACGTGCGCGGCGACGGAACCTTCGTCCCCTACAAGGGCGGGGTGCGGCGCGAAGAGCTCGACCCGACGAACCACGACACGCCTTTCGACCTGGTGCGCGAGACTTTGGAAGGAGACAAGCGATGACCGATTACATGAACCAAGCCGGGGTGCCCAAGGGCAGCTACGCCGCGGGCGAGCGGGTGAAGATCCCGGCCGGGGCCGAGCGCCCCTACACCGTGTTCATCAACGGGGTCGAGCAGAAAGAGGGCGACGACTACAAAGTCGAGGACGGCGAGCTGCGCTTCAACCGCCCGATCGTCAAGGAGAAGATGGACACCGGCCGCTGGCTGGCGATGTACCTCGGGCTCTTCGGCACCTACCGCAAGGACGAGAAGGTCGACATCCACTTCCACCGCGGCGGCAAGGACGAGCTCGTCGCCGACCTGCCGATCGTCCCCTACGAGGACGGCGAGGCGCCCGCGTGAACATCGGCTTCCTCATGCTCACCGACTACTCGGAGGCGGTGAACGGGAAGCTCTACCTCACCGGCGGCGGCTGGAACGTCCTCCGCCTGCCCGAGTTGCCCCACGAGTGGTCCTTCCACATCGGCCTCGGCATCGACGTCGCCTGGCACGAGACCAACACCCAGCACGAGCTCATCGTCACCATCCAGGACCCCGACGGAGTCGAGCTCGGCGAGGGCCTGACCGCCAACTTCGAGACCGGCCGACCCCCCGGCATGCCCCAAGGCCAAGAGCAGCGCCTCGTGATGTCGATCGCCGCCACCGCGACCTTCACCACCGCCGGCCCCCACGCCGCCGTCGTCGAGGTCAACGGCGAGGAGCTAGGCCGCGCCCGCTTCTACCTGATGGAAGGCGTCCCCGAGGGCGGCGAACTGACCTAGGTCCCCCGGTGAGTTCGCACTTTCCCGCGCATACCGCGGGTTTCTGCGAACTCAATTGAAGACGTAGAGCAGGAGGAAGGCGAGGACGGCCCAGGTCGCGCCCGCCGCCTGGATGCCGCGGTCGCCGGCGACGATGCCGGACATCGAGCGGTCGTCGTTGCGGTCGTAGATCAGGTAGAGGTAGCGGAAGATCGCGTAGACGACGGGCGGGACCGTGAGGAGCATCTGGCTGCCGATCAGCGGTGAGTTGACCGCGTAGATGCAGTAGCTGATCACGGTGCCGGTGGTGACCAGGGACACCATCTGGTCGAGGAAGGGCAGCGAGTAGTGCTCGAGGACGGGGCGCGTCGAGGTGCCCTCGTGGAGCTCGGAGACCGCCTCCTGGCGGCGCTTGGTGAAGCCGAGGAAGGCGGCGAGGAAGCCGGTGCAGAGGAGCAGCCACTCCGACGCGTGGGCGTCGACGGCGCTGGCGCCGGCGGCGACGCGGAGGATGAAAAGCCCCGCCAGCGTCATCACGTCGATGATCACGATCTGCTTGAGGCCGAGGCTGTAGGCGATCTGGGCGGCGCCGTAGCCGACCACCATCAGGCCGACTTTCCAGTTGACGGCGAAGCCGATGGCGACGGCGATGATCGCGAGGCCCGGGGCGATCGTCCAGGCGGTTCGCTCGGAGAGCTCGCGGGCGGCGAGCGGGCGGTAGCGCTTCTTCGGGTGTTTGCGGTCGAGCTCGACGTCGATCAGGTCATTGATGAAGTAGCCGGCGCTGGAGATTAGGCAGAAGGCGACGAAGGTGATGAAGGCCAGGAAGATGTCGTGGCCGTCGTTGAAGTTGCCGGAGAACAGCAGCCCGGCGAAGACGAAGACGTTTTTGACCCACTCTTTGGGCCGCCCGGTTTTGATCGCCGCGCGCAGCGGGCTGCGGCGGGGCACGACCGGGTCGTCGAGGTTGTCGGACTCGCCCGGGGGCGGCACGGTCGGCTGTTCGGAGGTGATCGTTTCCATCAAATGGGGCTGCGGTGCAGGTGAGGACCCCCGCCGCCAGAACGGGTCGCGAAAGGGTACCGCCGGCCGCCCCGGACCCGGCCCCCGGGGTCGCGTTCGCACTTATCCGTACATAGCGCGGGAAACTGCGAACGCGCTCGGTCACGGGTCGAGGAGGACGCCGGGATTGAGGATCGCGGCGGGATCGAGCTCGGCCTTGATCGCGCGCAGGGCGGCCGCGAAGGGGGCCGGGCGCTGGCGGTCGTACCAGGGACGGTGATCGCGGCCGACCGCGTGGTGATGGGTGATCGTGCCGCCGCCGTCGATCAGCGCCTCGGAGACGGCGGCCTTGATCTCGTCCCACTGCTCGACCTCGCCGCCGCGGATCGCCGGGGCCAGGACGGTGAAGTAGGGAGCGACGCCGTCGGGATAGGCGTGGGTGAAGCGACAGGTGACGAGCGGCGCCCCGCGGCCCTCGTCCGACGTCCCGGTCACCTCGGCGACGGCGCGTCGCGTCGTCTCCATCACGGTCGCGTGGAACTCCTCGAGCCGATCCCAGGTGATCGCCGTCTCGAACGTCTCCGACAGCACCCCGCAGGCGACGAACGTGTCGCGGAGGTAGGGCGCGAGGAAGAACGCCCCCCGCCAGGAATCCGCCGCAGAGTCGTCACCCTTCGGCGCGTCCCCCTCGTTGGTGGGCCGATTTCTCAAGCCCTCCTTGAGTTTTCGGCCCGTCGACGGGGAGGCGTAACGGGGGTCGTCGGGGGCGCCGCCGTGGTCCTTGGCGGCGGCAAGGGCGATGGCGAGGGGGGCGTCGACGGGGTGGTGGGCGGACTCGAAGGCCAGGAGGAGCAGGTGGGATTTGCCATCGCCCGCTCCGGTCATCTCGGCCTCGGCGGCTTCGAGGAGGCGGCAGTTCGCCGGATCGAGTCCGGCCTGGACGATCTCGCGGACTGATGCGCAGGCGTCGGCGAAGCGCTCGAAGCGGACCGTCGCCGCCGCCTTCCACTCGGGCCGCGGGCGCACCCGCACCCAGGCGTCGGTGATCACGCCGAGGATCCCCTCGCTGCCGAGCAGCATCCGATCCGGGGACGGCCCGGCGCCCGAGCCCGGCAGTCGCCGGCTCTCCCAGGTCCCCCGCGGGGTCACCGCGCGCACCGACTCGACCAGGTCGTCGACGTGCGTTTCCTTGGTCGCGAAGTGGCCGCCGGCGCGGGTCGCGATCCAGCCACCGAGCGTCGCGTACTCGAACGACTGCGGGTAGCAGCGCATCGTCAGCCCGTGCTCCCGCAGCTGCTCCTCGAGCCGCGGCCCGGTCGCCCCGGCCTCGATCCGCGCCGCCAGGCTGGTCGGGTCGACTTCGATCAGACGGTCGATGCGGCGCAGGTCGAGCGTCACCACCGGCCGGTCGCCGAGCCGCGGCTCGACCCCGCCGACGACGCTGGTGCCGCCGCCGAAGGGAATCACCGCGGCGCCCTCGGCCTCGGCCCAGTTCAGCACCGTCTCCACCTCCGAGCAGTCGCGCGGCCGGGCGACCAGGTCGGGCGGGTTCTCGAAGCGCCCGTAGAAGCCGCGGACGACGTCGCGGTAGGCCTTGCCCATCGTCCGCGAGGCCCGCTCGTACTTGTCGGCGGTGAAGAGGTCACCGAAGGCGGTCGGACGCTTGAGTCGCGACGGCCGGATCTCGACCTCGTCGAGCGGTACGGCGGTCTTTGCCTCACCGCCAAAACCGAACCGCGCCCGGATCCCTTCGGCCGCCTCGGTCATCTGCGCCGCCGTCGGCGCCTGGTCCTCGTAACCCCAGCCCCAATGCTTCAGCCGTCGCTCAGCCATCAGCCAGCCCCGGAGACGCACCCCGACCAAGCAGGTCAAGGACGCAGGGAGCGCCGTGTGCTCTGCACACAAGCGACTGAGGACGCCGAGATGCGCCGGTCAGGGCGCGTCTCCGCGCTACCAGTGGACGCCTTTCATCAGATGCGCGAAGGCGACGGCCTCGGTCGACGGCGCTTTTTCGGGGCGCTCCTCTCCGTCTTTGCCCTTCGCCGCCTGCGAGTCGGGGAAGAGCTTGTAAGCGGTGTTGAGGATCGAGTCGCTCGCCTTCGGCGCCACCGCGTAGAGCAGCTCGCCGAAGTTCCCCAGTTTCGTCGCCACCTTCTTCGGCTGCCTGACCATCGCCTTGGCGATCATCTGGGCGGCCTCCTCCGGGGTGATCGCCGGGAACATGTCGTACATCCGCGTCGGCGCGATCATCGGCGTCCGCACCAACGGCATGTTGATCGTCGTGATGTGGACCTTGTCGTCCTTGACCTCGGAGGCGATCACCCGGCTGAACGCGTCGAGCGCCGCCTTCGAGGCGACGTAGGCGGAGAACCGCGGCGGGTTCGTCTGCGTGCCGATCGAGCTGATGTTGATGATGTGGCCCGACTTCCGCGCCCGCATCGTCGGCAGCAGCGCCAGGATCAGCCGCAGCGCGCCAAGGTAGTTGAGCTGGATCGTCCGCTCGTAATCGTGGAAGCGGTCGTAGGAGAGCGCCACCGAGCGGCGGATCGAGCGCCCCGCGTTGTTGACGAGGATGTCGACGTGGCCGTGGTAGGTGAGCACCTCGTCGGCCATCCGGGCGACGTCGTCGACGTCGGCCAGGTCGCAGCGGTGGATGTGGGCGACCCCGCCCGCGGCGATGATTTCGTCCTTCGTCTCTTCCAGCTTGTCGATCGAGCGGGCGACCAGCAGCACCGTCGCGCCGGCGTCGGCAACCTTGATCGCGGTCGCCCGGCCGATCCCCGAGGACGCCCCGGTGATCAGCACGACCTTGCCCCGCACCGCGCCCGCCAGGCTGCGGTCCTTGAACAGGTCGGGGTCGAGGTTGCGCTCCCAGTAGTCCCAGATCCGCGCCGCGTAGCTCTCCAGCGGCGGCACCTCGATGCCGCTCCCGGCGAGCGCCTCCTGCGTGGCCAGCGAGTCGAACTTGGTCGGGTAGTCGAGGTAGGTGAGGACGTCGGCCGGCAGCCCGAGCTCCCCGAGCACCGCCGACACCGCCCGCTTCGATCCCGGCAGCAGCCGCAGCGCCGAGCGCAGCGCGCCGGTCGCGGGCTCGGTCACGTCGGTGCCTGCCCGCCAGTGCATCCGCGGCGCGTCGGCCGCCTTGGCGAAGACGTTGATGACCTCCCCGGCCCGCTTCGGGTTCGGGTCGGTGAGGTGGAAGGCGCGCCCGTCGAGCCCGTCCTCGTGGGCCAGGTAGTCGATCGCCGCGGCGACGTAGTCGACCGGGACGATGTTGATCTCGCCGCCTTCGACGCCGATCGTCGGCAACCACGCGGGCAGCACTTTGCGCGCCCGCTGCAGCGACTTGAAGAAGTAATAGGGCCCGTCGATCTTGTCGATCGCGCCGGTGCGCGAGTCGCCGACGACGATCCCCGGCCGGTACACCCGCCAGGCGCGCGGGCAGTCCTGGCGGACCAGCCGCTCGGCCTCGTGCTTGGTGCGGAAGTAGGGGTTGGTGTCGAGTCGTTCGGCCTCGTCGAACATGTCCTCGGTCCAGACGCCCTTGTAGAGGCCTGCCGCGGCGATCGAGCTGACGTGGTGGAAACAACCGGCGTCGAGCGCTCCCGCAAGCTCGATTGCATGGCGGGTCCCCTCGACGTTGGCGATCTCCTGCGTCTCCGCGCCGGCGGTGATGTCGTAGATCGCCGCGAGGTGGAAGAAGTGCCGCACGTCCCCGCGCATCGCCAGCAGGTCCTCCTCGGAGATCGCCAGCCCGGGCTGCGTCAGATCGCCGGAAATCGGCACCACACGTGCCCCGTCGGCCCCCCAACCGGTCCGCAGCTCCTCCAGCCGGCCGCGCGATCCGGCCCGCACGAGGGCGTAGATCGTGCCCTCGCGCTGCAGTAGACGCTCGACCAGATTGCGGCCGATAAACCCCGTTGCCCCAGTCACGAAGTAGCTCATCGGGTATCAGGTTATCCGCACAAAGCCGCCGAGCGTTCGGGTTTGTAAGTATGGGACGAAGAAATGCCAGATACGGCGACTATGCAGATCACCATGCCCGAGATGGGCGAGTCGGTGACCGAGGGAATTGTCCTCGAGTGGCACGTCTCCGTTGGCGACTTCGTGAATGAGGGCGACACGGTCGTCGAGGTCTCCACCGACAAGGTCGACGCGGAGGTTCCGGCGCCGGTCAGTGGGACGATCACCGCGCTGGTCGCCGAGGTGGACGACGAAGTTCCTGTTGGTTCGCCGCTGGCCGAGATGGCGCCTGGTGATTCTTCGGAAGGGACGGATGGTGCTCCGGCCGCGGGTCCTGCCGCCGACGCACCATCCTCCTCCTCGCAGGCTGCGGGAGAGGACGGTGCATCTGCGTCACCCGCGGGTGCTACCGCCGGCGCCTCGAATGGCGGGAACGGCTCCGGGAACGGGGCCGATGCCAATGTGAAGGCCACGCCGATCGCGCGGCGGGTTGCAGAGGCACAAGGGATCAGCCTTGCCGGGCTGACGCCCACTGGCTTCGGCGGCAAGGTCACCAAGGACGACGTCCTCAATGGCGGCAATGGTTCGGGCAACGGCAACGGCGCCTCCACGGCGGTTTCCGCCGGCGAGGAGAAGGCGCTGCGGGGGCCTGCCGCGATGCTCGCCAAAGCGATGGACGAGAGCCGCGCGGTTCCGACCGCGACCTCGTTCCGCACGATCGCCGTCGACACGCTTGACGCCAAGCGCAAGGCGATCAACGCGCAGCTCAAAGAGCGCGGGCTGAAGACTTCGTTCACGCACCTCGTCGCCTGGGCGATCGTCGAGGCGACCAAAGAGATCCCGGTGATGGTTCGCACCTTCGCCGAAAAAGACGGCAAGCCCTTCGCGATCGAGAACGGGCCGGTCAACCTCGGCATCGCCGTCGACGTGACCAAAAAAGACGGCTCCCACGGCCTCATGGTCCCGGCGATCAAGGGCTCGCAGAACCTCGACTTCCAGGGCTTCCACTCGGCCTTCGAAGACCTGATCGCGAAGACGCGCGAGAACAAGCTGACCGCCGACGACTTCATCGGCACCAACATCAGCCTCACGAACCCGGGCGGGATCGGCACCGTCGCCTCGGTGCCGCGGCTGCTCGCCGGCCAGAGCGCGATCATCGCCACCGGCTCGATCGCCTACCCGCCGGAGTGGTCGCACGCCTCGCCGGAACGGATCAAGCAGCTCGGCGTCTCGAAAATCATGACGCTGACGTCCACCTACGACCACCGCGTCATCCAGGGCGCCGAGTCGGGCGAGTTCCTGCGCCGGGTCGAGCAGCTGTTGCAGGGCCAGGACGACTTCTACGAGGGCGTCGCCGCCGATCTCGGTATCGAGGCCGCGCCGATCACCAACGCCCACCCCGCCTCCGCCTCCCCGGCGCCGCTCACCACCGCCGCGCCGGCCGCCGAAGCTGCCGTCCCCGGCAAGGTCGACGAGGAGCTGCTGCAGGCGGTCCAGGCGGCGACCTCGCTGCTGAAGGCGTATCGGACCCAGGGCCACCTGGCGGCGCGCCTCGACCCGCTCGGCTCGGAGCCGAAAGGCGACCCGGGCCTGGAGCCGGAGAACCTCAACCTGACGCCGGAGCTGATGGCGCGGATCCCCGCCTCGATCCTGCGGATCGGCGTCCCCGGCGAAACGCTGCTCGAGGCGCTGCCGCGGATGCGCGACGCCTACTGCTCGACGATCGGCTACCAGTTCGAGCACATCGCCTCGCACCAGCAGCGGATCTGGATGCGGGAGATGATCGAGACCGGCGCCCACCGCCAGCCGATGGCCGCCGACGAGAAAGAGCGCCTGCTGCACCGGCTGATCGACGTCTTCCAGTTCGAGCGCTTCCTCGAGAAAACGTACCTCGGCGCCAAGGTCTTCTCGATCGAGGGGCTCGACGTGATCGTGCCGATGCTCGACGTCGTCGTCACCCTCGCCCACCGCGCCGGCGCCGACGAGGTCGTCTTCGGGATGGCCCACCGCGGCCGACTCAGCGTCCTCGCCCACAACCTCGGCCGCTCGGTCGAATCGATCCTCGCCGAGTTCGAGGGCTCGAAACGACTGAGCGCGGTTAAGGCGGTCGCGGCGATCCCGCACGGCGGCACCGGCGACGTCAAATATCACTACGGCCACCGCGGGGTCTACGAGACCTTCGCCGGCGAGAAAACCTCGGTCCGGCTCTACCCGAACCCGAGCCACCTCGAGTTCGTCGACCCGGTCGTCACCGGCGGCGCCCGCTTCCTGCAGAACAAGTTCGACGGCGCCGAGCTGTCCCAGGACACGATGTCCGCGGTCCCGGTACTGCTGCACGGCGACGCGGCGTTCCCGGCTCAGGGCGTCGTCGCCGAAACGCTCAACCTGCAGGGGCTGCGCGGCTACAGCACCGGCGGCACCGTCCACATCATCCAGGACAACCAGGTGGGCTTCACCACCGACCCCGAGGACGCCCGCTCGACCCCGTACGCCGGCGACCTGGCCAAGGGTTTCAACGTGCCGATCATCCACGTCAACTCCGACGACGTCGAGGCCTGCATGTCGGCGGTGCGGCTGGCGATGGCCTACCGCGAGCGCTGGCACCGCGACGTCGTCATCGACGTGATCGGCTACCGCCGCTTCGGCCACAACGAGACCGACGAGCCCGCCTACACGCAGCCGGTCATCGCCGCGAAGATCAAGGCCCTGAAGCCGGTGTCGGAGCTCTACGCCGACCAGCTGATCGCCGAGGGCGTGACCACCGCCGAGATCGTCAAAGAGGAGGGCGACTCGCGCAAAGCCGAGATGTCGGCGGCGCTGAAAGACCTGCGCGAGCGGATGGACGCGGGCGACTACGAGGACCCGACGGTCGCCACCGGCACCGGCGAACTCGACCGCACCGCCAGCCCACCGGTCGACACGGCGCTCTCCGCCGACACGCTGATCCACCTGAACGAGGAACTGCTGCGGGTCCCGGACGGCTTCAACGTCCACAAAAAGCCCCGCCGCCCGCTCGGGCGACGCACCGACGCGCTC
>DAIQOT010000225.1:0-6182 GCA_036787695.1 Solirubrobacterales bacterium
CTGTGGAGAGAAACCGTCCCTATGCGACGGTAAAGCTCCACAGCAACGGAAGTGGGACGAACCCTTCATGTCCCGGGCGTCTCGTGGCGGTCACAGCCTGCCCGGGCCGCCACGAGACGCCCGGGACGCACCTCGGACGGCCGCGCCGGCTTGAATCACCCCTGCCCCACCGCGACGCTCCGCGGTGAGTTCGCACTTGGCCACAACTGTCGTGGGTAACTGCGAACTCGGCTAGAGGACGCGGTAGCGGAGGTGGGTGACGCCGGGGCCCTCGACCAGGCGCGTCAGCTCGAACTCGTGGAGCCCGGCGCCGATGCCTTGGAAGAGGTGGCGGCCTTCGCCGAGGATGACGGGGACGAGATGGATCTGGAGTTCGTCGAGGACGCCGGCCGACAGGGCGGCTGCGGCGACCCCGACGCCGTGGACGAGGACGTCGCGGTCGCCCGCCGCCCCTTTGGCGCGCGCGATCGCCTCGCTGACGTCGTCGAGGACCGTGATCAGCGGCCATTGCTCGACGTCGGCGGGCGTGCGGGTGCGAGTGAGGATGAAGATCGGCACGCCGTCGTGGTGGTCGCCGTTCCACCAGCCCGCCGGTTCGACCGTGCCGCGGCCCGCGACCACCGCGCCGGTCGCCCTGATCTCGTCCATCGGCTCGCCGTTGACGTCGTCGGGGCGGCCGGGCACGACACCCTGGCCGGTATCGGGCCCTTGGCGGAACCATTCATGCAGCCGTAGGCCGTTGTCGCCGAGGCCGTTGTCGGGAGTCTCGTTCGGTCCGCAGACGAACCCGTCGAGGGATAGGGACATGTCAAGCACGCTCTTGGACATCGCTTCTCCTCCTCGTGTCGATCGGCGCTGGTCCTTTACGCCGCTTCTACCCAGACGACGAATCGCCGCCACCGAGATCGACACCGAGTAGGTGAGTTCGCACTTTCGGTCGCTATGCGGCCATTTCTGCGAACTCACTCGTGGGGGTGGAAGATGGCGGTATGGGTTTCGTGCGCTTTTGCGCGTGTTGCTTGGGAATCGGCGCGTGTCTTGTGACGGTCGGCTGCGGGGGTCGATCCTCGTCGGGGACGACTGGCGGCAGCTCGGGGCCGGGCGCCTCACCGCCGGCGGGCGGCGGAGCGACGGGCGACTCACCGGCGGCCGGGGCGGCCGGGAACGAGGCGATCCACGAACCGGTGCAGACTCGGGGGACCAAAGGCGAAGACCCGCGGGCCGAAGCGGCGACGACGGCGCGGATCTCGGCCGGTGATTGCGCGGCGCTCGGGCGGCTCGCCGAACGGCGCCTCGGCGTCAACCTGTCGCGGGAATCCACCCCGAAGCCGCCGCTCTCCCACTGCCACCTCTCCGACCACGGCACCGAGGTCAACGTGTACCTCGACTCCGGCTTCGCCGCCCACCAGCGCTACGCGAACCGGATCGAGGAGACGGTCCAGTTCAACGGCCAACACCCCGACGGCCTCCCCCAGCCCGTCCCGCACGTCGGCGAAAAGGCGGCCTACAACGCCGACGCCAGCTGGATCCCAGCCCTCCGCTCGCTGCTCGCCGTGCGCGGCAACCGCTGGCTGACCGTGACGATCTCCGTCCCCGGTCGCTCCGACGACGAACTGCGCGACGAAGCCGCCGTCCTCGCCCGCGCCGGATTCAAGCTGACCGCGGTTGGGTAGCCTTCGGTCCGTGCCACGCGCGGTCCAATTCGACGAGTACGGCGGGCTCGACGTCCTCACCGTCAGGGACATCGAGGTTCGGGAGCCCGGCAAAGAAGAGGTCGTGGTCGAGGTCAAGGCCGCGGGGATCAACCCGGGCGAGGCCGCGATCCGCACCGGCGCGCTGCACGACCGCTGGCCCAGCACCTTCCCCTCCGGCGAGGGATCGGACCTCGCGGGGGTCGTCAAGGAGGTCGGCATCGATGTCGTCGGCTTCGCGCCCGGCGACGAGGTGCTCGGCTGGAGCTGGGAGCGCTCGAGCCAGGCCGAGCTCTGCGTCGTCCCCGCCGACCAGCTGATCGCCAAACCGACCGACCTCTCCTGGGAGGCGGCGGGCGCGCTCTACGTGGTCGGCGTCACCGCCTTCGCCGCCGTGCGCGCGGTCGACATCTCCGCGGGCGACACGGTCGTCGTCTCCGCCGCCGCCGGCGGGGTCGGCACGATCACGGTCCAGCTTCTGAAGGTGCGCGGCGCGAACGTGGTCGGGCTCGCGTCCGAGGATCACCACGACTGGCTCCGCTCCAAGGGCGTCACCCCGGTCACCTACGGCGAGGGCGCGCTGCAGCGGATCCTCGAGGCGACGCCGAGCGGGATCGACGCCTTCATCGACCTCTTCGGCCCCGAATACATCGACCTGGCGCTCGAACTCGACGTGCCGGCGGAGAAGATCGAGACGATCATCGCCTACGAGCGGGCGCAGGAGGTCGGGGCGAAGATGGAAGGGTCGAGCGACGCCTCGACACCCGAGACCCTCGGCGAGATGGCCGAACTGGTCGCCACCGGCAAGATCGAGGTGCCGATCGCCGCGACCTACCCGCTCGACGAAGTGCGCGAGGCCTTCGAACAGCTCGAAGACCGCCACACCCTCGGCAAGATCGTCCTGCTTCCCTGACGCGCGCCGCCCCGCCCCCAGGTGCGTTCGCAGTTCCCCGCGCTATCCGCGGGAAAGTGCGAACGCCGGGCTAACGGGTCTGCTTGGCGTCGGGGGACGCCTCCCAGAAGTCGTCGATCTTGGTCGCGTCGCGGTCGTGCTCCTTCACCGAGACGGCCCAGATCTCGACCGGCTCGTCGCCCTCATTGCGATGCGAGCGCGCCGTCCCCGGCGACACCCGCACGACCGCCGGCGCGGTGACCTTGTCGACGGTGTCGTCGCAGCGGAACGTGATCGTCCCCTTGGCCACGATGTAGAGCTCCTCGATTTCCGAGTGCGTGTGGCCGGTGCCCTGTTCGAAGTCCGAATGCGGCGGGATCCGCAGCAGCGTCACCGCGACCTGCTCGGCGCCGAGGGCGTCGGTGAGGCGGCGGAACTCGCCCGGGACGTCGGTCCCGTCGTAGGGGTTGTCGACGTCGTCGGCGCGGACGATCGCCCAGCCGGAATCAGGCATCGGTCCGCACCTCCTCCCCGTCCTGGGGCCAGCGGATGTGGTAGCTGCCCTCGGCGTCGGTGCGGTGGTAGGTGTGGGCGCCGAAGTAGTCCCTCAGGCCCTGGATCAGCCCGGCCGGCCCGTGCTCGCGACGGTAGCCGTCGTAGTAGGCGAGCGAGCTGGTGAAGGCGGGGACGGCGACGCCCTGATCGACCGCCGCGTTGATCACCCGCCGCCAGGCCGCGTCGCCCGAGGCGACCGCGTCGCGGAAGTACGGCACCGTGAGCAGGTTGACGACCTCGCCGTCGTCGTAGGCCTCTTTGATCCGGTCGAGGAAGCGGGCGCGGATGATGCAGCCGCCGCGCCAGATCGTCGCCATCGCGCCGAGGTCGAGGTCCCAGCCCTCTTTCTCCGACGCCGCGGCCATCTGCTGGAAGCCCTGCGCGTAGGCGACGACCTTGCTCGCGTAGAGGGCGTGCTGGATGTCGTCGAGGAGCTCACGCCGGTCCTCGGTCTTCGCGGGCTCGGGCCCGGCGAGGATCTTCGAGGCGGCGGTGCGCTCGTCTTTCAGCGAGGACAGCGCGCGGGCGAAGACGGCCTCGGTGATCGCGGTCAGCGGCACGCCCAGCTCGAGCGCGTCCTCGCTGGTCCAGCGGCCGGTGCCTTTCTGCTCGGCCTGGTCGACGATCACGTCGATCAGCGGCCCGTCGCCCTGCGGGTCCTGCTTGGCGAGGACTTTGGCGGTGATTTCGATCAGGAACGATTCGAGGTCGCCTTCGTTCCACTCTTCGAAGGTCTTCGCGATCTCGTCGACCTCGAGCCCGGCGACGTTCCGCATCAGGTCGTAGGCCTCGGTGATCAGCTGGATGTCGGCGTACTCGATGCCGTTGTGGACCATCTTCACGTAGTGGCCGGCGCCGTCGGGGCCGACGAACGTGCAGCACGGGGTGCCGTCGACCTGAGCGGCGATCTTGGTGAAGATGTCCTCGACCTCGGCGTAGGCCTCGGGGGTGCCGCCGGGCATGATGCTCGGGCCGAGCAGCGCGCCCTCCTCGCCGCCGGAGACGCCGATGCCGAGGAAGCGCAGCCCGCGCTCCTCGAGTTCGGCGGTGCGCCGCTTGGTGTCGGGGAAGTGCGAGTTGCCAGCGTCGATCAGGATGTCGCCGTCGTCGAGCAGCGGCGCGAGCTCCTCGATGACGCCATCGACCGGCGCGCCGGCTTTGACCATGATGATGATCTTGCGCGGGCGCGCGAGGGCCTCGACGAACTCCTCGCTCGACTCGGTGCCGGTGAAGTCACCCTCGGAGGCGTATTCCTCCATGAAGTGGCGCGTTTTCTCCGGGCTGCGGTTGTGGACGGCGACCGACCAGCCGTTGCGCCCGATATTCCGGGCGAGGTTCGCCCCCATCACGGCGAGGCCGGTGACCCCGATTTGGCTCTTCTCGCTCATGGGTCGCAATCTATCGAGGGGCTTGCGCCGGGCAGGGTTGATTGCGATCAATGTTGCTCGCCGCAGGTAGCTGGCGCAGCATCGGGCGCGACAAAACGACGAGCGAGGTGAGAGATGGCTGCGACTGGTGAAGTTCGGGACGGATTGGAGGGGGTTCTGGCGTTTGCTTCGGAGATCGCCGAGCCGGATCGGGACGGTGGGGCGCTCCGGTATCGCGGGATCGATGTGGAGGAGCTTGTGGGGACGCTGCCGTTCGAGGGGGTCTGGGGGCTGCTCGTCGACGGGCGGCCGGATCGGCCGCTGGCGCCGGCGGGGACGCATCCGCTTGGCTACCGGACCGGCGATACGCGGGTCGACGTGCAGTCGGCGATCGCCGCGCTCGCGCCCGAGTGGGGCTTCGGCCAGCTCGTCGACGTCAGCCCCGAGGTCGCCCGGGACCAGCTCGCCCGCACCGCCTCGACCACGCTGTCCTTCGTCGCCCAGTCCGCCCGCGGCGGCGGCGTCGCCCCCGTCCCCCAGTCCCGAATCGACGAGGGCCGGACCCTCGCCGAGCGGTTCCTGCTGCGCTGGCGCGGCGAGGCCGACCCCGACGCGGTCGCCGCGATCGACGCATACTGGATCACCGCCGCCGAGCACGGGATGAACGCCTCGACCTTCACCGCGCGGGTCGTCGCCTCGACCGGGGCCGACGTCGCCGCTGCGCTCAGCGCCGCGGTCGGGGCGCTCTCCGGCCCGCTCCACGGCGGCGCCCCGGCCCGCGTCCTGCGGATGCTCGACGGGGTCGAAGCGAGCGGCGACGCCGACGCCTACGTGCGCGGGATCCTCGACCGCGGCGAGCGGATCATGGGCTTCGGCCACCGCATCTACCGCGCCGAGGACCCGCGCGCCCGGGTGCTCCGCCGGCTCGCCGAGCGGCTCGGCTCGCCGCGCCTCGAGGTGGCGCGGGAACTGGAGCGGGCGGCGCTGGCGGCACTCGGAGAGCACAAGCCCGACCGCGTCCTAGCCACCAACGTCGAGTTCTGGTCGGCGGTCGTCCTCGATCACGCGCAGGTCCCGCAGAGCCTCTTCACGCCGCTCTTCGTCTGCGCCCGGACGGCGGGCTGGTCGGCGCACATCCTCGAGCAGCAGCGGACCGGCCGGCTGATCCGCCCGGCGGCGCTCTACGTCGGCCCCGCCCCGCGCCCGCTGTCAGCATTGGCGGGGTGAGTGAGACGGATCGACGCGAGACGGCCGAGCCCCGGATCGGGGAGGCGGTGGTCGGCACGCCCGGCGCCGGTGTGGCCGACGAGCGGCTCGGCACCGAGGAGGTCGCCCGCCGGCTGGGCGTGAAACGGGAGACCGTCTACGCCTACGTGAGCCGCGGGCTGCTCGAGCGCCATCCGGCGAGCGCGCCGCACGACTCCCGCTTCGACCCGGCCGAGGTCGAGCGCCTGGCGACGCGGGCGCGCCGACCGGACCGATCCAGCGCGCTCGAGGTCGTGGTCGAGACCGAGCTGACCCTCCTCGACCCGGCCGGCCGGCTGTCCTACCGAGGCCGCGACGCGATCGCGCTCGCCCGCTTCCGGAGCTTCGAGGAAGTCGTCGCGCTGCTCTGGGACGGCGCCGATTCGATCCGCATCGAAGCGCTGACGCCCGTGGGAGATCCGGCGGCGGTGC
>DAIQOT010000057.1:0-2998 GCA_036787695.1 Solirubrobacterales bacterium
TGCTCGACGAAACGGCCTGCCCGGCGCCGAAGCCGAAGAAGTCGAAGGGCAAGGGCTCGCCGCGGGCCTTCGCCAGCTCCGTCTCGCTCCGCCCGAGCGGCCGCACCAGCGGCAAGCTCTGGGGCAGCGGCCACGGCAGCTTCCGCACCGAAGGGCACGCCGGGTCGGCGACCGTCGAAGGGACGATCTGGCTGGTCGAAGACCGCTGCGACGGCACCACCTTCTTCCGGACGCGCCGCGGGATCGTCCGCGTCCGTGACTTCATCCTCCACAAAGCGCTGCCGCTGCCGGCGGGCAAGAGCTACGTCGCCGGCGAAGAATGATCCGCGGCGGGTCGCTGCGACGACGCCGCACCCGAGCGCTGGTCCTCGTCATCCTCGCCGCCGCCGCGCTCGGCGTCGTCTTCTACGCGACCGGGCTGCTGGGGGCGCTCGAGGCGCAGAGCGTCGACGCCCGCTTCTCGGTCCGCGGCACCCAGACGCGCCCTGACGAAATCGTCATCGTCGGGATCGACGACCAGACCTCCAACGAACTGCCGAACCAGCGTTGGCCGTTCCCGCGCTCGCTCGAGGGGAGGGTGATCGAAAACCTGACCAAGGCCGGCGCCAAGGCGATCGCCGTCGACATCCAGTTCACCGCGCAGACGACGCCGAAGCAGGACGAAGCGCTGATCGAAGCGGTCGGGCGCGCGCCCGGCGTCGTGCTCTCGACCACCGAAGTGAACGGGCGCGGCGAAAGCCGGATCTTCGGCGGCGAAGCGGTGGTCCACAGATTCCACGCGCGCGCCGGCGACACCGTCGTCCCGGTCGAATCCGGCGGCACGACGCGGAAGATGTACTACGAGGTCGGCGGCCTCACCAGCTTCCCCGTCGTCACCGCCGAAGAAGCGACCGGCAGGCGCTTCTCCGCCGACGAATTCGAATCCGACGGCACCGCCTGGGTCGACTTCCGCGGCCCGCCCGGGACCTTCCGCGAAGTCTCCTTCGGCCGGGTGCTGCGGGGGAAGGTCCCGCCCTCCGTCTTCCGCGGCAAGACGGTCGTGATCGGCGCGACGGCGAGCAAGCTGCAGGACCAGCACGCGACCTCGACCACCGGCGACGAACTGATGTCCGGGCCCGAACTCCAGGCCAACTCGGTCTGGACCGCGATCCACGGCTTCCCGCTCGGCTCCTCGGCGACCTTCGTCGATGTCCTGCTGATCCTGCTCTTCGCCTTCGCCCCGGCGGCGGCGACGCTGCGGATCAGGCCGCTCCCGTCGCTGCTCGGCGCGGTCGGCCTCGGCCTCCTCTACGCGGTCGTCGTCCAACTCGCCTTCGACGGCGGCACCGTGCTGCCGTTCGTCTACCCGCTGCTGGCGCTGGTCGTCTCCGCCCTCGGCGCGCTCGCTGTCAACTACCTGCTGACCAGCTTCGAGCGCCAGCACGTCCGCGACACCTTCGCCCGCTTCGTCCCCGAGGCGGTCGTCGCCGACGTCCTCGACCGGGTCGACGAGGATGACCTCCGCTTCGGCGGCGTGCGGCGCGAGTGCACCGTCCTCTTCAGCGACCTGCGCGGCTTCACCGGCTTTGCCGAGGAGCTCGAGCCCGAACGCGTGATCGAGGTGCTGAACCGCTACCTCGAGGCGATGAGCGACGCGATCATGGAGCAGGGCGGCACCCTCGTCGCCTTCATGGGCGACGGCATCATGGCCGTCTTCGGCGCGCCGGTCGAGCAGGCCGACCACGCCGACCGCGCCCTCGCGGCGGCCCGCGAGATGCTGCGCGTGCGCCTCCCCGCGTTCAACGAGTGGTTGCGCGGGGAGGGGCTCGGCGACGGATTTGCGATGGGCATCGGCATCAACAGCGGCACGGTGATGTCGGGACAGGTGGGCTCGGAGCGGCGGATCGAGTACACGGCGATCGGGGACACCACCAACACCGCGGCGCGGCTCGAGGGGATGACCAAAGGGTCGGGGCACGAAGTGTTCGTTGCCGACTCGACCAAGGTGGCGCTGCGCGGCGATGCGGGGGTGTTGAAGATCGTCGGTGAGCATGAGGTGCGGGGACGCAGCCACACGATCACTGTTTGGACGTTGCGCTAAGCGACTAAGAGCAGGGCCGCACCGAAGAGGAAGACGGCGTGGAACGACTGGTCGCAGGCGACTCGGAGGCCCACAGATTCCAGGGAGCCGGGGCCCTTCACTCGGCGCATGTAGTCGTCGAGGAGGCGGCCGTCGTCTTGGATCAGGTGGGGGACGAGGATCACGACGGCGGCCATCAGGGCGCGCCACAGCTCGGTTTCGAGGCCGATCCAGACGAGCGCCGGGATGAACGCGACGCCGTAGGTGAGGACGTGGGAGACGAGGGCGCGGCGGCGCACCGGATCCCCGCCCAGCCCGCCGTGCTTGTGCCGCGCCTGCCAGTCGGTCTGGAACAGGAAGTCGCCGACCAGGTGGCAGACAACGAAGACGAGGAAGACCGCGACCCAGCTCACGCGGCCCGCCCGAGGGAGTTCATCGACGGAACCTATCGATGGCGTTCGGACCCACGACGGGCGCCAATCCGTGGACCCGGTCTCAAGACCGGACGCCTGTAGCCGATATTAAGTAGCGTGCGTACCCCCGTGTTCCGGACTCTTTTCGATCGCGACCTGGAGATCGAGGGTCTGCGGGAGGCGATCGAGACGGTGGCGGCGGGCGCCGGCGGCGTCACCGTGATCGAGGCGCCGCCCGGGTTCGGCAAGACGAGCCTCTGTGAGTGGGCGGCGGTGCTGGCCGGCGAGCGCGGGGTGGAGGTGCTGGCGGCGCGGGGGACCGAGCTGCAGGAGCGGGTTCCGTTCGGGCTCGCCCGGGTGCTGCTGCGGATCCCGCCCGACGACGCCGGGACCGCTTCCGACCGCGGCCTGGCGACGATCGAGCGGCTCACGCACGCGCTCTTCGAGCGGGTGCTCGGCGACGAGGAGGAGCCCGACCGGCCGCACCTGGTGATCGTCGACGACGCGCAGTGGGCCGACCGGCTCT
>DAIQOT010000057.1:3008-17927 GCA_036787695.1 Solirubrobacterales bacterium
GCCCACGTCGTCGCCCGCGCCGACGACCTGCCGATCGCCTTCCTCGTCGCCTCGCGGACCGAACGCGGCGCCGGCCACGGGCTGGTCGAAGAGCTCGGGCGCGCTCCCGGCACCACCGTCCTGCACCCAGGCCCGCTCGGCCCGGCCGCTACCGCCGCGGTCGTCCGCGAGGTCTGCGGCGAGGGCGTCGCGGCGCCGCTGGTCGACGCCTGCCACGAGTCGAGCGGCGGCAGCCCGCTGCTGATCCAGGAGCTGGCGCGGGAGCTCGCGATCGCCGGGCCCGATGCCGACGTCGCCACCGTCCGCGACGCCGCCCCCGAGACCGTGCTGCGCGCCGTCGTCTCGCGCCTCGCCCACCTCGGCGCCGCCCCGGCGGCACTCGCCGAGGCGGTCGCGATCCTCGAGGGCTCGGGCTCGCTCGAGGTCGCCGCCGAGCTCGCCGGGCTGCCCCAGGTCGAAGCTGAGGAAGCCGCGGACACCCTCGCCAGCACCGGGCTCCTCGCCGGCGCCGAGCCGCTCGACTTCGCCCAGCCGCTGATCGGCGCCGCGCTGCGCGCCGAGATGGGCCCCTTCGCCCGCGCCCGCGCCCACCGCCGCGCGGCGGACGCGCTGACCGCCGCCGGCGCATCGCCGGAGACGATCGCCGCGCAGCTCCTCGGCACCCGCCCGGCCGACGACCCGCAGACGGTCGAGCGCCTGCGCGCCGCCGGCCGCACCGCCCTCGCCGGCGGCGACGCGCCCGCCGCGGCCCGCCTCTTCGAGCGCGCCCTGGCCGAGCCGCCCTCCGCGGACGAGCGCGCCGAGCTGCTCGCCGAGCTCTCCGAAGCCGAGGCGACCGCGGGCCTCCCGAGCTCCCCCGCCCACCTCGCCGAGGCGCTCGAGCTGCTCGACGACCCCGCCCGCCGCGCCGCCGTCTGCACGACGCTGGCGCGCACGCTCCACCGCGCGGGCCAGTTCGGCGAGGCGACCCGGGTCGCCGACGTCGGCCGCGGCGACCTGCCCGCGAGCGATCCCCGCGCCGCCGACCTGACCGCCGCCTGGCTCGCCTCGGCGATGCTCGTGCCGGAGTTGCACGCCGAGCTCGAAGCACGGATGGCGCCGCTGATCGAGGCCGCCCTCGCCGGCGCGCCGACCGCCTCGCCCGCCCTCGCCGCGGTCCTCGCCGCGTGGGTCTCCTACCGCGACGCGCCGGCGGCGGTCGTCCACCGGCTCGCGCTCGAAGCCTTCGCCGAGGACCCGATGGTCGACGGTGACCCGCGGGGCGCGGCGCTCGGCATCGCCTCCGTCGCCCTCTACTCGGTCGACGCCCTCGACGAGCTCGGCGCCCTGCTCGACGCCGCGATCGAGGCCGCCGAAGCCCGCGGCGCGGTGATCGCCCGTACCGTCGCGCTCCACTTCCGCGGCATGGTCGAGCTCGAGCGCGGCCGCCTCGACCTGGCGATCGCCGACGCCGAGCGCTCGCTCGAGAGCTACCGCTTCGGCTGGGACCCCGCCGCCTGGGCCTCGCGCACGCTGACCTTCGCCCACATCGCCCGCGACGACCTGCCCGCCGCCCGCGAGGCGCTGGCGATCGCCGGCGACGTGGAGGGCATGCCCTCCGACCACGTCCTGATGCTCGAGGCGCGCGCAACGTTGCGTCTCGCCGAAGGCCGGGCCGGGGACGCGCTCGCCGACTCGCTCGAGTCGAGCGCGCTGGCGACAGGGAGCTTCGGCGTGCGCAACGCGCGGCTCTTCCGCTCGACCCTGTTGGTGCCGCGGGCGGCGGCGGCGAGCGGGGACGTCGAGCTGGCGCGCGAGCGGGCGGTGCCGACGCTGGAGCTGGCGCGCAGCTCGGAATCGGCGCGCACGCTCGGCGAAGCGCTCCGCTCGGCGGCCGCCGCGTCGCCACCGGAGGAGCGCGCGCCGCTGCTGCGCGAGGCGGTCGAGGTGCTCTCGACCTCGGCGGCACGCCTGCCGCGCGCCCGGGCGGCGCTCGAGCTCGGCGTCGCCGAGCGCGCCGCCGGCGAACGCGACCGCGCCGAGGAGACGCTGCGCGCGGCGCTCGAGCTGGCCGACGAGATCGGCGCTCCCGCTCTCGTCGCGATCGCCCGCGAGGAGCTCCGCGCCCTCGGCCTGCGCCCCCGCCGCGCCGCGCGATCCGGCGTCGACGCGCTCACTCCGAGCGAGCGCCGCGTCGCCGATCTCGCCGCCCAGGGCCTCTCGACCCCGCAGATCGCCCACCGCCTCTTCATCACCCGCAAGACGGTCGAGAGCCACCTCGGCCAGGCCTACCGCAAGCTCGGCATCTCCGGTCGTCCCGAGCTCGCGCCGGCGCTCGGAGAGCCCGCCGAAGAGGCCGCGTAGCGCCAAAGTTCAGGGAGCGGCGGGGCAAAGTTCAGGGACCTTCCCCGTAGAGAAGTGGGGCGGGGGCGGCGAATACTGCCGCCGTGCACGCCACCCGTCCCGCCCCCCGACCGCGGGGCCCGCTCCGCCTCGGCGCCGCCCTCCTTGCCCTCTTGGTCGCGGCCGGCCTCCTCGCCGCGCCCGCGTTCGCCGCGAAGGGCGCCGACCACGCCCGTATCGATGTGATCTCGCCGAGCTACGAAGGTCGGGTCACGACAAAGACGCTCGTAGTGAAGATGAAGGTCTCGACCACCGCGGTCTTCTACGCCACGGTCGCCGGGCACGACGTCAGCAAGCGCTTCCACCACGAGGGCGGCTATTACGTGGCGACGCTGCGCCGCGGGCAGGACTTCCGCGTCGGCGAAAACGCGCTCGTGATCGGCACCGGCCTGGGCAAGGCCCGCCGGGTCACCACGGTCCCGTTCACCGCGCTCCGCCACGCCAAGGGGTTCCTCACGGTGAGCGAACTCCCCGCCGTCGGCTACAAGCCGCTGCGCTTCCGGCTCCGCACGACCGCGCCGGTCTCCGGGCTGCGGGTGACGATCAACGGCCACCGCTACCCGCTCACCGACGTCGTCGGGCGGCGCGTCTGGACGCTCCCGATCGGCGCCGGCGACGGCCTTCGCTACGGCCGCAACGCGTTGGTCGCCGCCGCCGAGCGCAGCGGGAACGAACGCTACGACAGCGAATCGATCAACTTCCACGTCGGCCGCGGGACGCCGCTGGCCGGCGCCGGCCCGAACCTGCGCACCCGCAGCGGCCGCGCCGTGGTGCTGAACGGCGGCGATACCAAGGCGGGGACCCGGAAGGGCTCGCTGCTCTACCGCTGGAAGATCGTCAGGCAGCCCCGCGGCTCGCGCGCCCGGATCGTCGATCCGACCGCGAGAACCGCCCGCCTGCTGCCCGACCTTCCCGGCTCCTACCGGGTGCGCTTGGTCGCGGCGCGGGTCGACGCGAAGGGGCTGCGGCAGGCGAAGGCGATGGAAAAGACCGCCACCGCCTCGGACGCGATCTCTCCGGAACCGGTCTGCCTGCCGAACACGAAGCAGGCCGAAGGCGGCTCGGTCGAAGGCTTCGTGTCGCTCGAACCGGTACCCGTCTGCGTCGTGCCGACCGGCGAAGAAACGCCGCCGCTGCCGATCGAAGGGGTGGAATCGGTGAGCTCCGACGAAACCGAAATCAACGCGATGCCGACCGGTCCGATCGGCTGGCCGATCGAGACGATCACCACCAACCACACGATCCAGGTCGGTCCCAGCACCTATCCAGCCACCACCTCCGCGAGCTATCCCGTCGGGAGCTCCGCCGACTTCGCCCACTACGTGGTGCTCGGCGACAAGAGCCTGAAGATGGAAAGCGAAGGGTTCGTCCCCTTAAGCGACCCTGGCGAACTCACCACCGCGGTCGAAAAGACCGGCCCCGGGAACATCGTGATCGTCACCGGGATGGGCGTCGCCCAGTCGAGCGCGCCGGCCGCGGCGATCGAGGCGGTCGAAAGCTCACTCGACCTCCTGAACGCGAAGCTGCCGGAAGCCAAGGCCGAACAGGAAGCGATGATCAAGTCCGGCGACTGGTCGGCGGTCGGCTCGCACGACGAACTCGGCGGCACCTACACGAACCTCACGGGGACGACCGAGAAGACCCCGGTGGAAGGCACGGTCGGATCGCTCGCGGGCAGCGTCAACGGGCATCTCGAGCCGGTGAACACCTCCGAATACAGTTTCGTCTCGACCGAATTCGTCCCGATCGACACCCGCGCGCCGGGATCCGACGGCACCACCGACGTGATCCAGGTCGGCAGCGAAAACCTCTATTCGGCCCCGATCCCGAGCGGCGCGCTCGGCCTGCATATCGCCGTCTTCGACGATGGGGCCGCGGGCGGCGTCCTCGACAACGTCGCCAACAAGACCTACGCCCTCACCAACCCGGGCGGCGGCGCGGACGAAGCCGAGGTGAAGGAAGCGGCGTTGGAACTCGACAACTGGCGCTCCTGGCCGGGCAACGCGTTGATCGTGATGCAGACGTTCGGGGAAGAAAGCGTGCCGAAGGGGACCGCGCCGTGGAGCGCGCCCTTCTGGGTCAACGACGCGCTGATCCCGAACAGCAAGCAAGGGCTCTTCGAATGGAACGGCCAGCCCTACCTGAAGCTGAAGGAGGACTCCGAACTGAGGGCGGCGCTGGACAAGCTGTGGAACAACCAGTACCCCACCGTCGCCGGCCAGGTGGGTGACCTGACCGGGACCGTCGGCCACGACCTCGTCGCCAACTTCGGCCTCACCAACGCCAACGTCAAGAACGGCGCGCCGACGGTCGAAGTGTCGAAGCTCTCGATGGTCGCGTCGAACCACGCGCGAAATCCGGAATCGAACTACATCGCCTCGGCGGGTGAAACCTTCAACACCGTCAAGGGGCGCAAGCCGAAGAACAAGAAGGAAAAGCAGAAGGTCACGGTGGAAGTCCACCAGGCCCCGGAAGGACGGTTGGCCGGAACGCTGGTGAGAAACGCCGAAGGCGGGCTGTCGGTGCAGAACGGCGTCCCCGCCGGGACCTTCTCGCCCTCGGGCATCTACGAAGTCGCGTATTCGGCGCCGGAAGCGTGGCCCTTCTCCGGCGAAGGCCCGGGGAAGCCCGAAGAAGAAGCCAAGGCGGCGATGAAGGCGATCGTCAAGGAAGTGCTGGGACGGAAGTCGACCTTGGCCAGCCTGCGGGAAAAGTACCCACAGGAAAACGCCGTCTACTGGACCAATCGGAAAAGCGAACTCGAATCCCTCAGGTTCCACTCTGAACTGGCCAACGGATACGGCGAAGCCGCGTACGAAAACCTGCGCAAGCAGTTGGTTCGCGAGACCGGCGAAGTGAGCGACGTGAAGGACGCGATCGAAGGCTGGGAAAACATCTTCGTCGGCACCGGTGCGACCTCGGCGCTGGTCCAGACCAACACGATCACCAGCAAGATCCTCGAAGAAGTGATCGGTGACGCGAAGAACCAGGAGAAGGAGGAAGCCGAAATCGACCCGGGCGAGATCATCGGCGAGGCTCTCTACACCGCCGCCGACGTGGTCGGCTTCCCCGAGGCGACGGAGGAGCTGAAGCTGACCGAGACGCTCGGCCTGATCGCCGGTGGGATCGGCCTGGCCGAGGCGTCGACGCCCGAGACCGCGGAGGCCAAAGAGGAACCGGACACCGAAATGATCCGCAACAAGGCGGCCCTGATCGGCGGCAACCTGCAGAGCTACCTCTCGAACATCGACGTCGGCCTCGGCCAGCTACAGCGGATCCTCGTCTCCAACTGGGGCAGGCTGAGCAAGGCCGGCGCCGAAGCGAAAGAAAGCTGGGGGATCGGCAGCGACGGCGAAGTCCTGCAACGTGCGCTCTCGGTCAACATCGCCCAGCAGCTCTACGAAGGGCTCCTGCCGAGCGCCTACGAACAGTGGGTCCTCGCCCCGTACCAGACGGAATGGAACGGTGCCGGGCCGCAGCTCCCTCCGTACGAATACGACTGTCACTACTACACGGGCGGCGGCTCCGACAGCGAAGCGTTCACCTACCACAACATCCACCCGTTCAAGGACGAGCCGGACGGCGGGATGAGCGCGACCAACTATCGACCGCGGGAAGCTCCCGGGAGCCAGACTCCGCCGGCGCAGCCGTTCACCGTGCCCTACGCGATGCGGGCGCTGAAGAGCACCGCGGACAAGATGCAGATGACGCGGGAAACGATCTCCGAACAGGGCACCGAAATCGTCAGCGTCAAGCACGACGGCACGAGCCCGAAGGAAGAATTCATCAACCGACTGTTCGAATCGACGCTGGGCAAGGAATCGCTGGTCGAACCGCGCCGCCTCGGGCTGAACAAGACCGAGTTCTACGCCCGCTTCGGTGAGGGGCCGACGAGCTGGAAGCGGACGATCTGCGCCCAGTTCAACCCGTAGGGGCGGTGTGCTTCTTCGGTTTCGGTTTGGGCTTCGGTTTCGGTTTCGGTTTCGGTTTCGCCCGTTCGACCTTGAACTTGTAGATCAGCTGGGACGTGGCGCCGCCACCGGGGCCGAAGGAGCGGAAGCGGAAGGTGTGGTTGCCGACGCCGACCCGCGCTTTCAGCGGCGCGGTGCAGGTCGTGGCCGGCTTGGCGTCGAGCTTGCAGCGGTACCAGAAGGGGCCGGCGCCGGAGCCGGTGAAGGCGAAGGAGACCATCGGCGCCGGGGTGTGGACGCCGAGGCGGATCGTTTTCTTCGGCCGGTGGAGCAGCTGGTTGGTCGGCGGGGGAGGGGGCGGCGGCGGTTCGGGGAGGCCGGTCGCGGCGGGCTGCGTCGAGGTCAGCATCTGGCCGAATTTCCCCGCCGCGACGCAGAGCGTTTCGCTCGGGCAGCTGAGGCCGAAGAGGGCGTTGGTGACGCCTTTGATCAGGTGTTCGGTGACGAAGCTCCCCCAGCCGCCGACCGGGTTGGTGCTCGCGCTCACTTCGCCGTTGTTGCTCGAGAGGACGCAGAGGGTGGAGGTCGGGCAGGAGGCGCCGACGATCTGAAAGCGGCGCTGCAGCGGGCCCCACGGCCAGGAGACGGCGCCCGCGGTCGGCGAGGTCGAGACGACCGCGTTGCCTTCGTTGCCCGCGACGCAGAGCGATTCGTTCCAGCAGGTCAGGCCGAGGACCGGGTTTTCGCCGCCGGGCGTGCCTTGCGACACCCAGGCGGTCGGGCCGCCGGCCGGGTCGGTGCTGGTCCAGATTTCACCGGTGAAGGCGCTCGCCACGCAGAGCGTCCCGACGCAGCTGAGCGCGCGGAACGGCGGCCCGGCCGGCAGCACGGTCCGGGTCCAGGCGGCGCCGCCGCCGGTCGGATTGGTCGAGGTGAAGATCAGCCCGCCGCTGCCGACCAGCACGCAGGAGGTGGCGCTGGTGCAGGAGACGGCGAAGAGCGCCTTCGCTTTCGGGATCTTCGCCGGCACCCAGGAGCTCGGCCCGAGCGCCGGGTTGGTCGTCGTCCAGACGCCGCCGCTGAAGTCGACCGCGACGCAGAGCGAGGAGGTCGGGCAGGAGATCCCGCGCAGGTTGCCGGCCAGGTTTTCGCCGAGGCTGACGTGGCCGACGGTCCAGGCCGTGGCGCCCGCGGTCGGCGCGGTCGACTGGATCATCACGCCTTCGGCGCCGACCCCGATGCAGAACCCGCTCGCTTCGCAGTGCATGCCGAAGATCGTTTCGCCGTCGCCGAGGTTGAGGTTGGTCAGCGTCCAGGGCGAGGCCTGCGCGCTGGTCGCGCCGAAGCCGGCGAAGCTTGCAAGGACGGCGATGAGCACGAGGAGTCGACGCATGTGCCTCAGTAAACACGCGCCGGCGCGAAAGAACTCGACCAGGACCCGCGCCCGAAATAAATTTCCCGGCCGAGGAGGAATTCGCGTTTGGGCGTCGACGTGCAGGGGTTCAGAAACGAGTTTTCGCTGCCGATCAGCCCTAAGTGAGCCTCGGTAACCGCCTGACGACCCTGCTCGGCCTCGGCGTCCTCGCCTTCGTCATGCTCGCCCTCGCGCCGTCCGCGCACGCCGAATCGGGCGGCCTCGCCTCGACCTACTCGGGCGAAACGGTCGAAACCCCGGTGATCCCGGCCTCGACCGCGGAAACCGAAGTCCCCGGCGTCGAAACGCCGAGCGGCGTCCCGATCCCCAGCCCGACCGTCCCGCAGCCGACCGTCCCCGGCGCGCTGGCGACGATGCGCGGCACCAAGGCGATCGCCCCGGCCTCGGCGCCGACCGCGGTCAAACGCGTGATCGCCGCCGCCAACCACATTCGCACCACCCCCTATATATGGGGAGGCGGGCACCTGGCCTGGGCCTCGACCGGCTACGACTGCTCGGGCTCGGTCTCCTACGCGCTGCACGGCGGCAAACTGCTCGAAGCGCCGCTCGTCTCCGGCTCCTTCGCCACCTGGGGCGAACCGGGCCCGGGCAAGTGGATCACGATCTACGCCAACAAGGAACACGTCTACATGGTCGTCGCCGGCCTCCGCTTCGACACCGGCGGCGACATCTCCGGCGAAACCGGCCCGCGCTGGCACGCCGAACCGCCGTACCCGCAGGGGTTCGTCGTCCGTCACCCGGTCGGCTACTGAGCGCCTGGCGTTGGCAGTTTCCCGCGAATAGCGCGGGAAACTGCGAACGCGTCCCGGGCGTGGCCCCGACATCCGTCGGGATGCCGAGCGTGGCGATCGGGTAAACCGTCGCGGAACCCCCGCGACGAAGGAGACCCATGCGTTATCGCAAGCTCGGCAGTTCTGACCTCGAGGTATCGGAGATCGCCCTCGGGTCGTGGTTGACCTACGCCGGCGGCGTCGAGGCCGACCAGACCCGCGCCTGCACCGACGCCGCCTTCGACGTCGGCATCAACTTCTTCGACACCGCCAACATCTACGGGCGCGGCGCCGCCGAGACCGCCTGGGGAGAGATCCTCTCCGGCCGCCCGCGCGACAGCTACATCCTCGCCACCAAGGTCTGGGGGCAGATGTCCGACGACCCGGACGACCGCGGCCTCTCCGCTGCCCAGATCGCGAAGCAGATCGACGCCTCGCTGGCCCGCCTGCAAACCGATTACGTCGACCTCTACCAGGCGCACCGCTTCGATCCGGACGTGCCGATCGAGGAGACGATCGAGGCGCTGCAGAAGGTCGTCAGCGACGGCAAGGCGCGCTACCTCGGCTTCAGCGAGTGGACCAAGGAGCAGATCGAGGCGGCGCTGGAGGTCACCGGTCCCGACTCCTTCGTCTCCTCGCAGCCGCAGTACTCGATGCTCTGGCAGGCGCCCGAGGTCGAGGTCTTCCCGCTCAGCGCTGCCAACGACATCTCGCAGATCGTCTGGTCGCCGCTCGCCGAGGGCGTGCTGACCGGCAAGTACAAGCCGGGCGAGGCGCCCCCGGCCGACTCGCGCGCCGCCAACGAGTCGATGAACAAATTCATCGACCGCAAGATGAGCGACGAGAAGCTGGAGGCGGTGCAGCGGCTGGCGCCGATCGCCGAGGGCGAGGGAATCAGCATGGTCGAGCTGGCGCTGGCCTGGGTGCTGCGGCGCGAGGAGGTGGCGGCGGCGATCGTCGGCGCGTCCCGTCCCGAGCAGGTCCACGCCAACGCGGCGGCCTCCGGGATCGAGCTCTCGAGCGACGTGATCGCGGCGATCGACGAGGCGCTCGGCAACGCGCCGGTCAAGGAGCCGGAGCTGGCGCCGCTCGCCCAGGGAGGCGTCAAACACCGCGCGTGATCCGGGAAACCCCCCAAACGCGGACAAAACACTCCTAATTTGGTCTTGTAACCGTAGAGCGCTCAAGCTAATTTCCGTGAATGGGGGTTCCGCGGCTCTTACGGGTCAATCGTCCCTTTCGCGATTTTTGGACGGGACAGACGATCTCGCTGTTCGGCGATCAGATCGCCCTGCTCGCGATCCCGCTGCTCGCCGTCATCACGCTCCACGCCGACGCCCAGCAGATGGGCCTGCTGGCGGCGGTAGAGCTCGCCCCGAGCCTGTTCTTCGCGATCCACCTCGGGGCGTGGGCCGACCGCCGCCCGAGCCGCCGGGGCCTGTTGATCGTCGCCGACGTCGGGCGCGCCACGCTGCTCCTCGTGATCCCCGCCGCGGCGCTGCTCGGCGGGCTGACGATGCCGCTCCTCTACGTCGTCGCCTTCCTCACCGGCAGCTTCGGCGTCCTCTTCATGGTCTCCGAACAGACCGTCTTCACTTCGCTGGTGCGCCCGCGCGAGTACGTCGAGGCGAACTCGCTGCTGATCGGCAGCCGCTCGCTCGCCGCGGTCGCCGGCAAGGCGCTCGGTGGCCTGCTCGTCGCCGCGCTGACGGCGCCAGTCGCGATCCTCGCCGACGCCCTCAGCTTCCTCGCCTCGGCCTTCTTCGTCCGCCGCGTCGAGGTCCCCGAGCCGGAGGTCGCGAGCGAGGACTCGGGAGGGCTCGCCGCCGGCGTCCGCTTCATCCGTGAGACGCCGCTCTTGCGCTCGGCGCTTCTCGGCACCGCCACCTTCAACATCTTCAACACCGCCTTCTGGGCGCTGCTCGTCCTCTTCGCGACGCAGAAGATGGGGCTCGGCTCGGGGGCGATCGGCGTCGCGCTCGGGGTCGGCGCGCTCGGCAGCCTGGTCGGTTCGGCGGCGGCGCGAACAGCGGGCGCGCGCCTCGGCCTCGGCCGGGCGCTGATCATCTCCTTCTTCGTCGCGGCGGCGCCCCTCTTGCTGGTGCCGATCCCGGTCGGCTCGCCGGGGGTCTCGATGGCGCTCCTGACGGTCGCCGAGTTCGGCTCCGGCCTCGGCGTGATGGTCCTCGACGTCAGCCTCGGCTCGTTCCAGGCGGCGGTGATCCCGGACCAGCTGCGCTCGCGCGTCTGGGGCGCGATCCTGGTCGTCAACTGGGGCGTGCGCCCGATCGGCGCGCTCGCGGGCGGCCTGATCGCCGGCGTGATCGGCCTCGAAGCGACGATGTGGATCGCGGCCGGCGGCGGCATCGCCGGCGTCGCTTGGCTCCTGCCGTCGGGGATGAGGGAGGTCAAGGACGTCACCGACGCCGGCCTCGTCTATCGCGACGGCTCGCTCGCTCCGGGCATCCGCCGTCCCGGCGCGGCGCCCGAACCGCGGCCCGCGCCCGCGCCGGTTCCCGCCCGCGCGCCCGCGCTCGAGCCGCTCTCCGCCGGTCCGATCACCTCGTCGAAGCGGGGCGCCGCGGCCCGTGAGCCTGCGAGGACTGGTGCGGGCGCCAAGACTTAACGACAGTTACACGGAGAAATTGCACAATGGAATGAGTGGGTGTAATCGGCAACACCCTGGCTGAGGCGCGGACCCGGCGTGGAGTGGACCTCGACGAGGTCCATGCCGCCACGGGCATCCGCCCCCGCTACCTGCGCGCGATCGAGGAAGAAGACTGGAACGCGCTGCCGGAGGAGTTCTACGCCCGCTCCTTCGTCCGCAAGTACGCCGAATTCCTCGGTGTCGATCCCGACCCGCTGGTCGACGAGTACCGACGCCAGCGAGGGACCGCGGGCTCCGCAGGCGCCCCGACCTCGCCCTTCGCGCGGACGAACTCGCGCCGCGCCGACGCCCTCCGCCGCCGGCGCAAACGCCAGGCGGTCTACGTCTGGATCGGCACCGGCCTCCTCGCCGCGGCGATCGTCGTCGCGATCGTCCTGATCGCCTCCGGCGGCGGCAACGAATCGAGCGGCGGCAAGAACGCGGCGGCCGGCGGCGGCGCGAACCCGGGGAAGGGCGCGAAGGGCGGCAACGGCAACGGCAACGGAGGCGGCGCGCAGGGGAAGGGCGGCGGCAAGAACGCCGAAAGCGATGGCAGGACCTCGCGTCGCTTCTTCAGACGCAAGGGCGTCGCCCTGGCGATCGAACCGACCGCCGAAGTCTGGGCTTGTGTCCTGGACGCGAAGGGCAAGCCCTTGGTCGACGGCGCCACCCTGTCCCCCGGCGAATCGGTCGGCCCCTTCCACTCGAAGGGCTACACCGCCGCCTTCGGCAACGGCCAGGTCGACGTCAAGGTCAACGGCAAACCCGCCGCGACCCCGGAAACCCCAAGCCCGATGGGTTTCACCGTCACCCCCCAAGGCAAGCTCCACGCCCTCCCAGAAGGCCAACGCCCAAGCTGCGAATAGGAATGAGTTCGCAGAAACCCGCGGTATGCGCGGGACAGTGCGAACTCACCGTGGGGGTTCGCAGGCGGGGCGGCCGTCCGATTTGGTCCCGGGCGCCTCGACGGCGACCCGGGCAGGCTGTGGCCGCCGCCGAGACTCCCGGGACGCGAGGCTTTCGCCGGGAAGGTCAAGGGTTCGGCACGGTTCAACCGCCCCATGCCATGGGTGGACGGTTTTCGTCCCATAGCAACGAAAAGTGTCCAGCGATGGTGCTGATTCAATTATCCGCACACCTAAGTGCTACTGTTATATCTAGATGGCACAGTCAATCGCGGCCACGAATCCCTTCGCTGTCGATCCGGCCGACGAGCTACCGGTCGGGCTGCAGCTGACGCTGCGGCTGCGGGCGTTGATCGTCACCGGGCAGTTGCCCGCCGGGGATCGGTTGCCGAGCGTGCGGCAGTTGGCGGAGTGGGCGGGGGTCAACCTCAATACGGTGCGCGGGGTTTATGCCGGGCTCGAAGCGTCGGGGCTGGTCGCGAGTCGGCAGGGGCGCGGGACGTTTGTCGCCGATGGGGTCAGGGCGACGCCGGAGCTCGAGGAGATCGCCGCGTCGGCGATCCGCCAGGCCGAAGCAGCGGGGCTGTCGGCCCGTCAGCTCGCCGAGGTGGCCCTCGTGTGCGCCGAGATTTCCCCCGCCACCCCAGGTTCCCCCGCGGCGGAGGCGAGCGCCGGGCTCGACACAGCCGAAGCCGAAGCGATCTCCGTCCGCCGCGAGCTGCGGCGGCAGATCGGCGTGCTCGAGGCCGAGCTCGCCGAATTCGCCCGCGACGTTCCCCTCGACATGCCGACCGCGCCGCGCGTCACCAGCGCCCACGTGGCCGGCGTCGAGGAGCTCGAGCAGACGCGCGACACGTTGGTCGGCCAGCTCTCGGAGGCGCGCCGCGCCGCCGAGCGCCGCGCCCGTGAGGAGGCCCGCCGGGCGATCGGCGCGGCAGGGGAGGCAGGGACGGGGGAGGCCGGGCCGCTGGCTCGCGCGATGGGCTGGTGGCGGCAGAAGCACTAGAGCGATTGGGGCGGCTGGGGCCGCTGTTCGATGAGGTGGGGAGCTTGGTCATCCTCACCGCGCGCACCGTCGCCTCGGCGCTGCGCCCGCCCTACCCCTACGGCGAGGAGCTGGTCGATCAGATCCTCTTCGTCCTCGGCCTCTGCTGGCTGCCGCTGCTGATCTCGACCTTCGCCCTCAACCTCGGCGCCCCCGGCCTGCAGGCGGCGGGGCCGCTGCAGGTCTTCGGCTCGCTCGACCGGCTCGGCGGTTTCTTCGTCCTCACCGCGATCCGCTGGATCGGCCCGATCGTCACCGCGGTCGTCGTCGGTGGCGTCGCCGGCACCGCGATCACCGCCGACCTCGGCGCCCGCAAGATCCGCGAGGAGCTCGACGCCCTCCAGGTCCTCGGCGTCGACCCGATCAAGAACCTGGTCGTGCCGCGCTTCGTCTCGCTGGTGCTGGTGACGGCGCTGCTCGACGTCGTCGCGATCGTCTTCGGCCTGCTCGCCGGGATCGTCGCCGAGCTGTTCTACCACCAGAGCCTCGGCGGCTTCTTCGCGACGCTCTTCTCGCAGGCCTCGGCGACCGACGTCTGGGCCTCGGTGACGATGTGCGCGATCTTCGGCGCGATCATCGCCGTCGTCTGCTGTTACAAGGGGATGACGGCGTCGGGCGGGGCGGCGGGGGTCGGGCGCGCGGTCAATCAGGCGGTGGTGATCTCCTTCCTCGGGGTCTTCGCGTTCAACTACGTCTTCACCGCGATCCTGCTGGCGACGAACCCGGAACTGCAGACGATCCGATGAACCCGGCGCTCAGGTGGGTCGACGCGTTCGGGGAGATCGCTCGCTTCGGGGGCAGGGTCATCGGGCTCGTCTGGAGCGGGCGGGCGTTGCGGTTCTTCGGGGAGGCGCTGAGGCAGGCGGGGATTCTGGTGCTCGCCTCGGGGCTGATCATCTGGGGGTTCGTCTTCCTCCTCGGGCTGCAGTGCGGGATCCAGGGGGCGTACTTCTTCCGGGCGCAGGGAGTGCCCTCTTATGCCGGGCTTTTCGCCGCTTTCTGTGATCTGCGCGAGGCGCTCCCGTATGCCTTCGGTTACATCCTCTCGGCGAAGGTCGGGACCGGGATCGTCGCCGAGATCGGCGCGATGCGGATCAACGAGGAGATCGACGCGCTCGAAGTGATGGGGGTGCCGCCGATGACCTTCCTCTGCGCCTCGCGCCTGCTCGGCGCCTGGATCGCCTTGCCGTTCATCTACGTGGTCGGGATCGGGGTGATGTACCTGGCCAGCTACATCTCGGTGGTGAAGCAGGTCGGCGACGTCTCGACCGGCGGCTACACGCTGATCTTCTGGATGTTCCAGGACCCCACCGACGTCGTCTTCAGCCTGATCAAGGGGATGACGATGGCGACCGTGATCGTGCTGGTCGGCTGCTACTACGGCTTCACTGCGTCCGGTGGGCCGGTCGGCGTCGGCACCGCGACGGCGAAGTCGATGGCCTTCAACATCGTCGCTGTCCACATCATCGGCATGGTCGGGACGCTGGTCTTCTGGGGCGCGAACCCGCGCTTGCCGATCGGCGGGTAACAGCGATGTAACGATATTGTCGACCTGATGGGTAGACAATGCAATCGGTAGACGAATGGGACTTGGTCTGGCGGATCGGGCTGGCGCTTGCGCTCTCGGCTTCGATCGGGCTTGATCGGGAGCTGAAGCAGAAAAGCGCCGGGCTGCGGACCTACACGCTGGTCGGCATCGGCTCGGCGCTCTTCATGCTGATCTCCAAGTACGGATTCTTCGACGTGCTGAAGGAAAACGAAGTGGTGCTCGATCCCTCGCGCGTCGCGGCGCAGGTGGTTTCCGGCATCGGCTTTCTGGGCGCG
>DAIQOT010000226.1:0-6162 GCA_036787695.1 Solirubrobacterales bacterium
GCCCTGGGACCAGGCGGCCAGCGCCGCCTGATGTCCATAGGCGACGTCGATCGCCCCGGTGTCGGTCGCAGTCGAGAGGCTGGTGGCGGCCCCGAAGCCGACCGAGGCCATCGGCCGGCCGGCCGCGATCCAGCCGACCACGACCTGGCCGCTCGGCGAGATCGCCAACGCCGGCGGCGCGGTGCCGTCGAAGGTGAGGCGATATTCGCGACCCGCTTCGGCCAGGAAATAGAGCGAGTGCGGGGATTGAAGCCCCGACGAAACCGGAGTCAGGGAACCGAGCGTCCCGCCCGTATACGCCATCAGCACCTGATTCAGCCCTTCGCCCGACGCACCGAAGATGCTCACCATGCCCGTACTGGGGGCGGTCCAGCGATACCAGACCGAGGCGACTTCGCCGAACTGCGCGAGCGCCGGCTCTCCCGGCTCGCTGGTCGCGCCCCAGTTGTAGCTGAGCCACGCGTCAGCCCGCACTCTTCGCGAGCCGTCGGGGAATTCGTAGATCTCCTGGGTCAGTGGGGTCGCGGCGGCGAAGTTGTCGTTGGGCGGCGGCGGCAGGGACGCGATCCGCAGGTGGATCGTCCCTTCGCCCGACAGCGGTGGGCCGCCCGGTGGCTCGAAGAGGTTGCCGTCGGCGCCGATGTCGTAGACGGTCCCGGCGACAGCGGGCAGGACCACCTGCGAGGAGCATTCGGGGCCGCCGGAGCTCAGATCAACGTCGGCCGGCGTCGGCGGGAACGTGTCGCCGGTGAAGACGCCGATCGCGGTCGGGAATTCGGTGCCGCAGGTGCCGATCGAGACGTACTCGGTGCTGGGAGCTTCCCATTCCCACCAGAGCGAGTGCTTGGCGTCGAGGGCGTGTTCGCCGATCCGCTCTTCCGGTTCGGCGGTCGCCCCGGCGTTCGACTGGCTGACTTCGATCGGCAGCGGCCCGGTGAGCGGCGCGCGATCGGCGAAATGGTCGTTGGCCGGGGCCGCGACCGCGGCCGGGGCGAGGACGCCGAGTGAGGCGCCGACAGCGATCGCGGCGCAGACGCCGATGCCGCGGAGGTGTCGGGAGCGACCAAGTCTCAAGGCGCGAGAAACATACAGCGCGCGCAGGAAGTCCGTGTATTCAGGCGTCGTCGCGCAGAATCACGTCGACGAGGCCGGGGAAGCGGCTCTCGAGGTCCTCGCGGCGCACGCTCACGATCCGGTTCGTGCCCGCCGCCCGGGCGCGGGTGACGCCCGCCTCGCGCAGCTGCCGCAGGTGGTAGCTGGCGGTCGACCGGGGCAGGCCGAGCCGGTCGTAGAGGTCGGTGCAGATCATCTCGCCTTCGGCGTCGACCTCCCGCACCATCTCGATCCGGACCGGGTCGCCGAGCGCCCGCATGATCGTCGCCAGGTCGAACGCGTCGACCTCGGGATGGCGGATCCGTTCGGGACGTGAGGACTTCGTCACAGAAGCTTTTACGGGCATGGCAGACATGGTACAACTATGGAACTTCCAAAACTTTGGAACTAACGAACCAGGAGCCGCCGATGCTGTCCGCCAGCTTCCCCCCTTCCCGCCACCCCCTCTCTCGCCACGCCGCCTACCTGCTCGCCGCGGCGACGATCGGCCTGGCCCTGTTCTCCTCCGGCACCCCCTCCCCGCTCTACGGCACCTACAGCCAGCTCTGGGGCTTCGACTCGATCGTGCTGA
Source organism: Solirubrobacterales bacterium (assembly GCA_036787695.1). Lineage (GTDB taxonomy): Bacteria > Actinomycetota > Thermoleophilia > Solirubrobacterales > 70-9 > VAYN01. Next base: position 1,685 of record DAIQOT010000226.1, read on the forward strand.
CGCTGGTCTACGCGACCTACGCCTTCGGCGTGCTCCTCTCGCTGCTGCTCGCCGGGCGGCTCTCCGACGAGGTCGGCCGGCGCCCGGTCCTGGTCGTCTCGATGGCGGCGCTGGTCGTCGCGACGATCCCCTTCATGCTCGCCGACTCGGTCGTCTGGCTCTTCGTCGCCCGCGCGATCCAGGGTCTCGCCACCGGCCTCGCGCTGAGCGCCGCCAGCGCCGCGCTGCTTGACCTCCATCCGAAACGTGACCCGGTCTCGGTCAGCCTCGCCAACGGCGTCGCCTCGACGATCGGAATGGGCACCGGCGTGATCATCTCCGCCGCGATCGTCCAGTTCCTCCCCGCCCCGCGCGTCCTCCCCTACGTCCTCCTGCTGATCCTCTTCCTCGGCTTCCTGGTCGCCTCCTGGCGGATGAAGGAGCCGGTCGAGGTTGCCCCCGGCGCCCACTTCCACCTCACCCCACAGCGCCCGTCCGTCCCCGCGGTCGCGCGGCGCCCCTTCATCCTGGCCTCGCTCGCGGTGATCTCCTCCTGGTCGATCGCCGGGCTGTTCCTGTCGCTCGGGCCGGAGCTCTCGGCGCTCGTCTACAAGTCCGACACCCACCTGATCAGCGGCATCGGCATCGTCATGCTGGCGCTGTCGGCCGCGGTCTCGCAGGTCCTCTTCGGGCGCTGGGCGCCGTACCGCGCCGCCGCGCTCGGCTCGCTGGCCCTGGCGGCCGGGATGGGACTGATCGTCGCCGCCGCGGCGGCCGACTCGGCGGTCCTCTTCACGGTCGGCGCGATCGTCACCGGCGCCGGCTTCGGCGTCGCCTTCCTCGGCGGCCTGCGCGCCCTCTCGAGCGCGATCCCACCCGAGCACCGGGCGGCGACGATGTCGGCCTTCTACCTCGTCGCCTACGGCGCGCTGTCGATCCCGGCGGTGATCGCGGGCTTCGTCGTCGAACCGCTCGGCGTCCGCGAGACCTTCGAGATCTTCGGCTCGGTGATCATCGTCATCGCCCTGCTGGTGACCGCCGAGGCCTGGCGCCAGCGCCCGCGCTCCACCGTCCGGGCCGGCGAGCTCTCCGCCCAGCCGAGCTAGCCGGCGGCGCGTTCGCGGTTCCCCGCGCTATCCGCGGGTTTCTGCGAACTCAGCCGGCGCGGCGGAAGCGGTCGGCCGCGGCGTCCAGATGGGCCGCCGCGGTCGCCGTGTCGGGTGAGCCGGCGGGGGGCGTGCCCTCGGGCGGCGCCGGGCCCCAGCTTTCGCGGCCGTCGGAAGTCTGGATCGGGATCCGCTGGCCCGCCGTGGCCGGGGTGTCGACGGTCGTGTCCCAGATCGCCTTGACCCTGGCGAAGACCTCGCGGATCGCGCTCCGTTTCCCCTGGTAGCCCCAGTGGTGCTGGTCGGCGAGCAGGCCGGTGACGTGGATCCCGGCGGCTTCGGCGAGGTAGAGAGCGCGCGGCATGTGGAAGCCCTGGGTGACGACGACGGCGTTCTGGATGTTGAAGATCGACCGGGCGCGGACCATCGTCGCCCAGGTGTCGAAGCCCGCGTGGTCCTCGAAGATGTCTTCCGGCTTCACCCCGTCGCGGACCAGCGCCTTGCGCATCGTGTCGGGCTCGTCGTAGGCCCAGGTGTGGTGGTCGCCGGAGACGAGGATCTTGCCGACCTTGCCCGCGTGCCAGAGCAGCGACGCCTCCTTGACGCGGTCGGCGAGCATGCCGCTCATGTGACCGTTGGCGTTGACCAGGGCGCCGGGGACGATCGCGATTTCGGCGGGCGGCACGTCGGCGACTTCGTCGGTCGACTCGCCGCTGGTCGAGAGCAGGATGTAGGCGTTCGAGCCGACGACGACCAGGCAGAGCAGCGCGAAGAGCCCGGTCACGCCGCCGACCGTCTTCGGGTAGCGCCGCCAAGGCCAGGTCAAGGTGCGCCAAACGCTCAGAAGCCCCTGCTTCATCGGAAAGAGGCTAGCAACGCTCCCCGCGGATCCGGCCCCGTCCGGTGCCCGGCAACGGTTTACGCACCCGCGTGTTTTTACCCGATCGGGTAAAGACCGATAAACCTGATCAGGATTGTCAGGAATGGGTACAGAGTCCCGCGTGGCCGTCCCGGCCGGCCCGGACACAGCTAGGGACACAAGGAAAGGAATTCTCACCCATGAACGTCTCATCCCCGTCGATTCCGCGTCGCAAAGCGCGTCGGCGCCTGCGAGCGCTGACCGCCGCGGTCGCCACCGCCGCGGTCGCGGCACTCGGCACCGGAGGCGCGCTCGCGAGCTCCGCCGCCGCCGACACCCCCACCGCTCCCCCACCGGTGACGGTCCTAACCCACGGCAGCAACATCGGCAAGGGCGACTTCTTCGTCTCCCCCTTCGGCGGCACGGCGACCTACGCCAACGGCCCCGAGATCCTCGACCAGAACGGCAACGTCGTCTGGTTCCACGCGGTGCCGGCCGGCCAGGAGGCCTCCGACTTCCGCACCCAGACCTACAACGGCCAGCCCGTCCTCACCTGGTGGCAGGGCACCGGCTTCGGCGGCCTCGCCAAAGGCACCGACTACATCTACAACGACAAGTACCAGCAGATCGCGACCGTGCAGGCGGGCAACGGCCTCAGCGCCGACGGCCACGAGTTCCTGATCACCCCGCAAAACACGGCGCTGATCCTCGCCTACACGACGGCGACGGCCGACCTGACCTCGATCGGCGGCCCCGCCAACCAGACCGTGATCGACGGCGTCGTCCAGGAAATCAACATCAAGACCGGCAAGGTCCTGTGGCAGTGGAACAGCGCCGACCATGTCCCCTACTCGCAGTCGGAGCAGCCGCTGCCGACGACGAGCACGGGCGCGCCGAATCCGAGCTCCCCCTGGGACTGGTTCCACATCAACGCGATCAAGCTCGACACCGACGGCAACCTGCTGATCGACGCTCGTGACACCTGGACGTCCTACAAGGTCGACCGCCACAGCGGGCAGATCATCTGGCAGCTCGGTGGCAAAGCGAGTGCCAACAACTTCAACATCCAGGCCGCTCCCGGCCAGGTGCTGAACAAAGCCGGTGAGATCACCGCCTGGCAGCACGATTTCGAGTCTCAGGGCAACGGCATCTACACCTTCTTCGACAACGAGTCGGCGGGGGTCGCCAACACCGGAGTCGACGCGACGGCCCAGTTCGGCCTCAGCCGCGCCGTGACGGTGAAGCTCGACCAGCGCACGCACACCGCGACGCTGATCAACTCGTTCAACCAGCCCGAGGGCCTCACCGCCCCCTCGCAGGGCAACAGCCAGCGGACCGCCGAGGGCAACACCGTCGTCGGATGGGGCTCACTCCCCTACTGGTCGGAGTTCTCCCCGAGCGGCCAGCTGCTCTACAACGCCCAGTGGCCGACCGGCGTGAACAGCTACCGCGCCTACCTACTCCCCTGGAACCCCAGCAGCAGCGGCGGCCACGGCAGCGGCCCCGGCTACCACCCCGGGGGCGGCTGGCACCACCACGGCCACGGCCCCCACTACAACCCGGGTCACGACGGCCACGGCCACTAGCCGGCACCAGCGTTGACCCCGGCGCCCGTCGCTCGAAGGAGCGGCGGGCGCTTTTCTTTGACCGCGGGCCAACCTGTAGCCCTTAGTCACCCACAGGGCTACTAAGGACTACGAGTTGCTATTCCGCCTGGCCGCAGACTTTGAAGCCGTAGCCTTCGGCCATTCCCTGCGCCTGGATGTTCAGCGGGGCGGTCTGTTTGAGGATTTCGGAGAACTTCGAGAGGTCGCCTTCTTCGAGGGCTTCGGCCGCTTCGCGACTCTCGCTCTCCGCCTCTTCGGACTTGCCGACCATCGATTCGATCAGGGCCTTGTCGGCACTGGGCGGTTCCACTTTCTTCGGCGCCGCGTACTCCTTTTCCGCGAACGCGTCGGCTTCGCGGAGGATTTCCGCGAACCTCGCGAGGTTCTTCGGGCTTTCCGGGTTCGCCGATCCTTCGATTTCTTCCGCTTCCTTCCGCAGCGCCGCGGTGTCGCCTTGGTATTCGGCGCAGACGGCATCCGCCGACTCGATGTAAGCGGCCTTCGACGGCTCTCCCGACGACGAAGTGGTCCCGCTCGGGGACGCGGAAGAGGATGAGGATGAGCCGCCGCGCCCGCACCCCACCACGAGCGCGACGACAACAAGAGCAGCGACGACCGGCGCGATCCGCTTCAACCTCAACCTCCGCGGCTAGGTGGACAAGACCGCGCTGAGAATACGGGCGCGTCCGCCAACCCTCTGCCCTTTGTCGCCCAGAGGGCGACTAAAGGCAGAAGGTTGGGCCGTGCGGTTCAGAAGTGCACGATCGGGATGATCAGGATCGCGACGATGTTGGCGACCTTGATCATCGGGTTGATCGCCGGGCCGGCCGTGTCCTTGTAGGGGTCGCCGACCGTGTCGCCGGTCACCGAGGCGGCGTGGGCCTCGGAGCCCTTGCCGCCGTAGGCGCCGTCCTCGATCAGCTTCTT
>DAIQOT010000227.1:0-6160 GCA_036787695.1 Solirubrobacterales bacterium
CGCCGCGTCGGTGATGACGAAGCCGCCGTAGGAATGGCCGACGAGGACGATCGGTCCCTTGATCGTCGCGAGGACGCTCTTCAGGTAGGCCGAGTCGGTCTTGACGCCGCGCAGCGAGTTCGCCGGCGCGATGACCGGATAGCCCTTCTTCTGCAGGTTTTCGATGACCGCGCCGTAGCCGGACGCGTCGGCCCAGGCTCCGTGCACGAGCACGATGGTGGGCTTCTTCGAGCCGCCCGACTGGGCCGCGTGTGCCTCCGACGACGAGGTGAGGATGGCGAAGAGCGCGATGGCGGTCGCCAAAATGGCCACGATCGAGACCCTGCGCTTCTGGGTGATTGACATTGATTTCTCCTTGGTAGGGCCCGGAGGCCGATGCAGGAGCGATCCTGTTGCGCCGCGGCCGCGATCTCTTCAGTCGGTCGACTGTCTCCACGACTGCACGCGGCCAGGTGACCGGATCTGAGCGTCGCCGGGATAATTGAGTGATGGGCAGCGAGTCGAGCGACGAGCGGGAGCGCGGGGGCTGGGACGTGATCGAGGCGGCCGTGGACGCGGCCGAGGAGCGGCTCGGGGATCGGCTGGCGTCCGCCTACGCGATCGGCAGCCTCGCCCACGGCGGCTTCGCGCCGGCGGTCAGTGATGTCGACCTGGCGCTGCTGACGGGTGAGCCGGTGGAGGACATCGGGCCGATCCTCGAGGAGATCCAGGACGAGGTGACGGGGACGCGGGAACTCGGCGCGCGGCTCTCGATCTTCCACGCTCCGTGGGCCGAATTCGACGACCCACCGGAGGGAGCGCGGTTCCCACCGATCGACCGCTTCGACCTCGTCCGCTTCGGGATTCTCGTCGGTGGGACCGACCTCCGGGGCGCGTACGCGACGCTGCCGAGCGCCGAGGAGATCCGCGGGCACGCCGTCGAATCGGCGCTACGCCGCGTCACCCCCGAGCGACTCGACGCGGACCTCGGCGAACTGGCGGCCGACGGGGTCACGGTCAAGGACGCGACCAAGGCCGTGCTCTGGCCGATCCGCCTGCAGCACGTCTGCGACGTCGCCCAGGCCACCGGCAACGCCGACGCTGTCGCCCACTACCGCTCCCTCCCGGATGCCCGGCACGGCGACCTCGCCGAGGACGCGCTCGGATGGCGCGATCTCAGGGCGATCCCCGACCCGGCGGACGCGCTCGCGAGGATCGACGCCGAGCTCCGCGACCTTCACGTCGAGGTCTTCCGCCGCCTCGGCGCCCGGCCCGAGACCCCCCGCCGCGACGAGCTCATCGAGCGCGCCGACCAGCTAGCGGCTGCGACGTGATCCGCGGCGCGACCGCGCTTCTCGCCATCGTCCTGCTCGCGTTCCCCGGCGCCGGCTCCGCTTCCGGATCGACGCACCGCGGCGCCGGCCTCGCGTCACCGCCGGAGAAGGAGATCGCGATGGAGCTGGTCTCCTCGGCCGAGAACTCGACCCTCGACTGGCGGCGCGAGTTCGGCTACATCGAAGACATCGGCGACGGTCGCGGCTACACCGCCGGGCTGATCGGCTTCTGCTCGGGGACCGGGGACATGCTCCAACTGGTCCGCTCCTACGCCGCCGCCGAGCCCCGCGATCCACTCGCCCCCTTCCTCCCCGCCCTCCGCCGCGTAAACGGCAGCGCCTCCCACGCGGGCCTCGGCCCACCGTTCGTCACTGCCTGGCGCCAGGCGGCCAAGGACCCGACCTTCCGCCGCCTTCAGCTGCGCGAGCTCGACCGCGTCTACTTCGACCCGGCGGTGAGCCGCGCGAAGGCCGACGGCCTCGGCACCCTCGGCCAGTTCATCTACTACGACGCGATCGTGATGCACGGCCCCGGCCCGAGCCCATCGAGCTTCGGCGGCATCCGCCGCCGAACCATCGACCGCGCCCCGACCCCCGCCCAAGGCGGCTCCGAAGTCACCTACCTGAACGCCTTCCTGGACGTCCGCCGCGCCCAGATGAAGTCCGAATCCAAGCACGGCGACACCTCCCGCATCGACACCGAGCAGCGCGTCTTCCTCCGCGAAAACAACCTCTCCCTCCGCCCGCCCCTCGTCTGGCACACCTACGGCGACCGCTACGAAATCGGCTAGGACGCCGAAACGAGTTCGGCGCTCGCTGAAGTCTCGTCTGGGAGAGACAACGGCAAGAGACGTACATCGGGCAGAGGCTCTCCGGCTTCCGCCTTCACAAACCGAATGCCCTCCTCGAGACTGGCGCGGAGTTCCTCCAGGTCATCGCCCGTGGCAAACACGCCCGGATACTCGTCGACCGTCGCCCACAGCGATCCGTCCTCTTGGCGGATCCGGAAATGTAGGTGGCGCTCAGGCATAGGTTGAACAAGATGGAGAGTAGTCATGCTAAACGTCGTCATCAACCGTCTTCCGGAGTTTCGGCATCCCTCAGCTCGCGCCTAAGCTGAGCCTCGAGGCCCTTTGAATATGCCTGCCGCTTGTTCGCCGGAAGGGTGATCGGGCGACATCCGTCCTTGGTCATCTTCACCTGATGTTTCCCGCCTCTCTCCATTTTCCAACCTAGAACGAGGAGGGTCTTAATCCACTGTCGCTGCGTCTTAGGCACGCTGCGACAAGGTCCCTACGCGGGTGGTTCGAGCAGGGTGATGCGGCAGCCGAGGCCGCGGACGCTTGCCATCGCCGCGTCGCCGGTCAGCACCACGTCGACGTCGGGATGGACCTCGGCGGCGGCGAGGATCAGGGCGTCGGGCATCCGTAGGGACCGGTGGTCGGCGCGGATGCGGGCCGCGCGTTCGGCGTCGGCGGCCTCGACCGGGAGGATCTCGGTGACGAGATCGGCGAAGAACCCGCGGACGATCGCCTCGTCGTGGTGGTCGAGGTGGGCGCCGACGAGCACCTCGGCGAGGGTGACGGCCGAGGCGTAAAACCGGTGCTTCGTCATCAGCTCGCGGATCGCCGCGTCGGCCGCTGAGTGCAGCGCGTCACCCCGATCGAGGAAGGCGACCACGGGGGCGGAGTCGAGGACTACCGCCACTCTTCGCGCAACCCTCTGACGGCATCGCCGAGCCGGCCGTCGGTCTCGAGCGCGCCGCTGTAGCGGGCGAGCACCTCGTCGACCCGGGTCAGGACCACCCGCCCGGCGCCGTCGGCCTCCGCCCTCAACACGTCACCGGCCCGCATCCCGGCGTCCCGCAGGGCGCCGACCGGGATCGTCACCTGGTTCTTGGTGGAGATCTTCGTTTGTCCCTTTACCTTTGGCATCAGGAGTAAAGGATAGCTGATGGTGGCGGTGGCCATGGGGAGGAACCTAGGCCGGAAATGCGCGCGTGTGGCGCGCGGATTGGGCCAATTCAGCACCAAAAGGCGCGCGAAATTCGCGCTCAGCGGGTCAGGCGCAAGCTGAGGCGGATGAGGCCGACGCGGTCGGCTTCGGCGCCGAGGGTGACCGTGATCGTCACCACCGCCTCGCCGTCGACGGCGAGCTCCTCGCGGACCGCCTCGGGGTCGGAGATCGTCTCCACCGAGGCGACCTCGGCGCCGTCCTCGGCATTGGGCACGCCGGTGATCTCGACCCCGACCAGGGCGACCGCGTCGACCTCCCCGTAGGCGCGGACCACTTCGCCGACCGCGGCCAGGTAGGCAGCGTCGAGCTGAGAGCCGATCCGCTCGCCGGGGCGCTCGGTCGGTGGCGCCAGGCGGTAGACGTTGGTGACGAAGACGCGCGCGTCCATGGTCATCCCCTCGTCACTTGCATAGTGCAAGCCACCCTACCAGGCCAGCCTTGCACCATGCAATGATCGGTCGCGGACCGATGCCCCTCAAGAGCACCTACCGAGACCAGGACTGCAGCGTCGCCGCCACCCTCGAGGTCGTCGGCGAGCGCTGGACGCTCCTCGTCGTGCGCTCGGTGATGCTCGGCTCGCACCGCTTCGAGGAGCTCCGCGCCGCGCTCGGCATCGCCACCAACGTCCTCCAGGCCCGCCTAACCCGCCTGGTCGACGAGGGGATCCTCGAGCGCCGCGCCTACCAGGAGCACCCGCCGCGCTGGGAATACCGACTGACCGAGAAAGGCCTGGCGCTGTGGCCGGTGATCGCCTCGCTGAACGTCTGGGGCGACGCCTACCTGCGCGACAAGCCGCCGCTCATCTTCCGCCACCGCGACTGCGGCGGCGCGGTCGACGACCACCGGATCTGCGCGAGCTGCGGGGAGCGGCTCGAGGTCGCCGACGTGATCGCCGAAGCCGGCCCGGGCGCCTCGCCCAATCACCGCCTGCGGCGCTCGGGCCCGCGCCCGCTCACGGCCTCGTCGTCTTCACCGCCGGCAGCTCCGTTTCGCCCGCCGGCCCGGTGAGCCCCTCGGCGTCGACGCCGCTGACGCGGACGGTGTAGGCACGGGGTTCGAGCGCCAGCGGGAAGTCGACGTGGCCGTCGGCCGGCGGCGGTTCGAAGAGCTTCGTCGTCGGCGCGTGGCGGTCGCCCGCTCCGTCTAGGCTGACGAGGACGGCTTTCAGCGGCGGCGTCCCGGCGAGCGCGGGGAAGGTGAAGGAGACGCCGGCGTGGTCGCCCTCGCGGGTGGCGGCGACTGACGGCGACGACGGGCGGACCAGGTTGGTGCCGACGACGGGCGCGAGGCTGCGCGCCTCGACCGCCTCTTCGTGGAACTTCAGCGGGTCGCGCCACTGGCCGTGTTGGCGCGGGCCGACCGGGCTGTCGTCGCCCCATTCGATGCCGCCGACGTCGGCCGGGCGGGTGCCGCCCCAGCGTCCCGGCCAGGCGACCCAGGAGGGGTCGGTGTCGGTGATCACGTTCACCTGCGGCCGCACCAGCGGGCCGCCCGCGTCGTTGTAGTCCCAGCCGACCAGCGGCACTTCGGTCGCGTGGTTGCCGCGCCGCAGGTAGGAGGCGTGCGAGCCGCGCGCCGAGTAGACGATCGGCGCGCCTTCTTTCTTCTCGACGTTCTCCCAGGCGCAGCGCTCGCCTCGCTTGTGCTGGGCGTAGGTGACGACGTCGGGCTCACCACTCGCGCCGATCCGCAGCTGCACCATCTCCCAGTCCCCCTCGTGCCGACCGTTCCCCAGCATCGCCTTGTCGTTGTAGTAGTAGAAGAACCAGTACTGGAGCCAGAGCGCGCCATCGTGGTCCCGAACCGCGTGGCCGTACACCTGATCCGCCATCCCCGGGAGCAGGTGCATCGCGTGCGCCTCGGCGATGTATTCCTTGCCGACCACGTCGATGTAGTCCTCGGCCGCGACGGCGGTGTGGGGCGCGTCGGGATAGTGGCCGCCGTGGAGGAAGGCGAGGTCGAGCACCGCCTCGCGCCGCGTCGCCCCCGCCGCGGCGAGCTCGTGCCCGCCGTGGACGAGCACGTTGCCGTGCGGGTTCGCCGCCGTCTTGCAGTCGGCCATCGTCGCCGGCGAGTCGGCCGAGTACGCCTCCAGCGAGTCGTACTGGGTGAAGGGTGAGTAGCGCGCCAACAACTCCCCAACGTCGCCCGCCGCGGCCTCCCCCGTCGTCGCCATCGGTGCATCCCCCGCGTCACTCATCGATGTCCACTCCCCTTTTTGGGATTGAAGTAATCGAATGAGTTTGACATCGGTACGCCATTGGATAAAGGTGACCGCGTGAAAGCGGACGGAGTGTTCTCAGGTGGAGGGGTGAAGGGACTGGCCTTCGCGGGAGCGATCACGGGCGCCGCCGAGGCCGGCTACACCGAATGGGGCAAGCTCGCCGGAACCTCGGCGGGGGCGATCACCGCGATGGCGCTCGCGGTCGGCTACGACGCCAAAGGCCTGCGCGAGATCTTCGAGCAGCTGAACCTCAGCCGGATCGCCGACTACGGCTTCGGCGGCGAGGCGCGGATCCCGTTCAACCTCGCCGAGCACCACGGCGCGACCCACGGCGTCGCCCTCCACCAGTGGATCGAGGAACTGCTCGCGAACGCGCCGCTGAAAGGGATCAAGACGTTCGGCGACCTGGAGAAAGCGGCCGGGCCGGAAAAGCTGCAGGTGATCGGCACCGACCTCGCCCACACGCGGATGGTCGTCTTCCCCGAGGACGTGAAGTTCTACGTCGACGACCACGGCGACCCGCTCGTCCCGGCCGACTTCCCGATCGCCGACGCGGTGCGGATCAGCGCCGGCTTACGTGGCCGCCCGCGTCCGTGCCTTGGCCGGT
>DAIQOT010000228.1:0-351 GCA_036787695.1 Solirubrobacterales bacterium
ACGGAGCCCACGGACAGGCCGCGTCCCGCGCCGCCGAGAAGCTCCGCCGCGCCGTCGACTTCGACCACTGGGGCTCCTTCTCGTAAAGCTTCCGCGCGCTCCGCGACCTCCTCGGCGAAGTCGCCGCCGGGAAGCGCGGCGAGAAACCGGCCTCGATCGTCGTCCTCAGCGGCGACGTCCACCACGCCTACCTTTGCGAGGTCGGCTGGCCCCCCGGCGAGGCCGGCGGCAAAGCACCGATCTACCAAGCGGTCTGCTCCCCGTACCGCAACCCGCTCTCGAAGAAAGAACAACGGGTGATCAAAGCGGCCTTCGGCAAGCCCTTCACGCAAGTGGCGGCCGGCCTGGCGA
>DAIQOT010000228.1:361-6151 GCA_036787695.1 Solirubrobacterales bacterium
GGCGAAGCTAGCCGGCGCGAAAGATCCAGGCATCCGCTGGCGCCTCCTCAACGGCCCGTGCTTCGACAACCAGGTCGCGACCCTCCACCTAGACGGCCGCAAAGCCCGCATGCGCCTCGACAAGACGATCCCCGGCGACCACGACGAGCATTCGCTGGAGACGAGCTTCCAGCGCGAGCTCGCTTGAGCGCGCCCCGCCCCCGCCCGAGCGCGCCCACCGGAGCGCGCCCGAGCGCAGCCTAAGTCGCCGGCGTCACCCCGCTAGGAGCCAGTATCCGCAGCGCGTCAGGGGGCACGTGCACGCTCACCGGCGCCCCCTGCTCGTGAGAGTCGAGATCCACCCCGTCGTTCGGCACGCTCGCCTGCAGCACCCCCCCGTTGGCCAGCCGCACCATCACGGTCAGGTTGGAGCCGACGTACACGGTCCGGTCGATCATCCCGGGGATGTGGTTCTCCCCGACCTCGTCGTGCGGCGCCACGCGGAGCCGCTCCGGCCGCACCACCGCCGAGGCCGCCCCGGTGCCGACGAAGTCGCATTCGGCCCGCAGCTCACGCTCGCCGACCCGCAGTCGGCAGCCGGTGCCGTCGCTGGTCACGACCTCGACGTCCATAACGTTGGCGACGCCGAGGAAGTCGGCGACGAAAAGGGTCGCCGGGCCCTCGTAGATCTCCCGCGGCGTCCCCACCTGGTCGACCCGGCCTTCGTGCATCACCGCGATCCGGTCGCTCATGCTGAGCGCCTCCTCCTGATCGTGGGTGACGAAGATGAACGTCGTCCCGACCTCTTCCTGCAGCGCTTTCAGCTCGACCCGCAGCGCCCGGCGGATCTTCGCGTCGAGCGCGCCGAGCGGCTCGTCGAGCAGCAGCACCGAGGGGCGCAGGACCAGCGCCCGGGCGAGCGCGACGCGCTGCTGCTGGCCGCCGGAGAGCTGGTGCGGACGGCGCTTGGCGTAGTCGCCGAGCTCGACCAGCTCGAGCGCCTCCTTCGCCCGCCGCTCCCGCTCGGCCTTCTTCACCTTCTGGTAGCGCATGCCGAAGGCGACGTTGTCGAGCACGTTCAGGTGGGGGAAGAGCGCGTAGCTCTGGAAGACCGTGTTGACGTTGCGGCGGTCGGGCGGCACCTGGGCGAGGCTGACCCCGTCGAGGCGCACGTCGCCGGAGGTCGGCCGCTCGAAGCCGGCGATCAGGCGCAGCGTCGTCGTCTTGCCGCAGCCCGACGGGCCGAGCAGGGAGAAGAACTCCCCCGACGCGATCTGGAGGTCGATCGCGTCGACCGCGACCACGTCGTCGAAGCGCTTTTCGAGCGCTTCCAGCCGCACCTCCCCGCCCTCGTGGCCGCCGACCACCGGGCTCGCCTGCGCTGCTGCCGCCATCTCCATCAGCCCATCCCTCCTATTCCATCCCCGTCAGATCCATGCCCATCTGATTGGCCGCGTCGGCCTCCCCGCTGCGGTGCCCGAACCAGCGCAGCACCAGGTACGCCCCGCCGACCCCGACCAACGTCACCAGCACCATGATCGTCGCCACGGCGTTCAGCGCCGGGGTCGTCGCGGCGCCGCGGGCGTTGGCGTAGAGCAGCATCGGGATCGTCACCGTTTCGCCGCCCGCCGACATGTACTGGGTGACGACGAAGTCGTCGATCGAGAGGGCGAAGACGATCAGCGTCGAGGCGAACGCCGCGGGCGCCAGCAGCGGGAAGAGCACGTGCTGCAGCGACTGGCGGGCGTTGGCGCCGAGGTCACGCGCGGCCTCCTCGTATTCCGGGCCGATCGCGGCGAGCCGGCTGCGCACGATCACCACCACGTAGGAGACCGAGAAGGTGACCTGGCCGATCACCTGGGCGCCGGTGCCGAGCGCGATCGCGGTGAAGGGGAGGACCGAGAGCTGGGTGAAGACGAGGAGGAGCGAGACCGCCATCGCCAGCTCCGGCGTCGTCAGCGGCACCAGCATGAGGAAGTTGGCGGTGCCCGAGCCGCGGCCGCGCCAGCGCGAGAGGCCGAGCGCGAGGAGGAAGCCGAGCGGGGTCGCGATCAGCATGTCGAGGGCGGCGAGCTCGAGGCTGTGGAAGAGGGCGTTGGTGTAGATCGGGTCGTGGAAGACCGAGAGGTTCGGGTCACCCCACCACCAGCGGGTCGAGAAGCCCTGCCAGACGCTGCGCGAGCGGCCGTCGTTGAAGGAGAAGACGATCGCCGCGAGGACCGGCAGCAGCGACCAGGCGATGTAGACCCAGGTCGTCGCTTTGAGCCAGCGCGGGCGTCCCCAGGGGTTGCCGAACCAGTCGGGCATGCGGCTCGGGCGGACCGGCGGCGCATGCTTCGGAGTCGCCTCGGGGGGCGCCGTCACACTCATGCGGCGAGCTTCTCCTGCTGGCGCTTGGTCTCCCAGAGGTAATAGAGCATCCCGATCGCGAGGATCGTCATCAGCACCAGCACCAGCGCCGCGCCGAGGTTCTTCTGCGAGCCGCCCTGGACGAGCAGGTTGACGCTGTTGCCGAGCATGTTGGTGTGGGGCGATCCCGAGATCAGGTCGTTGGTGTAGTAGTCCCCGAACATCGGCAGGACGATCAGCACCGAGCCGGCGAGGATGCTCGGCCAGGAGAGCGGCAGGGTGACGCGGAGGAAGCTGCGGATCGGGTTCGCGCCGAGGTCCCGCGATGCCTCGAGCAGGCGTTGGTCGAGGCGGTCGAGGCCCGCGTAGACGGGCAGGATGAAGTACGGGATGTAGCCGTAGGTGAGCGCCGCGATCACCGAGTAGGGGTTGCCGGAGAGCCATTCGGTATGGCCGATGCCGATCCAGCCGAGCACCTGGTTGACGTAGCCGTCGGGGGCGAGCAGGCCGATCCAGGCGAGCATCCGCATCAGGTAGCTGACCCAGAACGGCAGGAAGATCAGCAGCAGGAGGAGGCCCTTGCGGCGGCCCGCGTGACGGGCGACGTAGTAGGCGACCGGGTAGCCGATCGCGAAGCAGAGGACGACGGTGCTGGCGACGTAGGTGATCGTGTTGCGGGTCGCGGGCCAGTAGGTGCCGCCGGGGACGACGCTGGTGAACGCCTCCTTGACGAAGCCGACGTTCCAGTCGATCGGGTTCCACTGCGGGACCGGCTGCAGCAGCGAGTTGATCTGGCCCATCGCGACGGCGAGGACCGCGTAGGCGGGGATGACGACGAAGAGGATCAGCCAGACGACGCCGGGGATCGCGAAGTTGCGCCAGATCGCGCCGTCGTTCCTCACGCGCTCCCCTTCGCCCGATCCCCGGTCGCTTTCACCCGGCCACCCTCACGTCGCCTTGATTTCCGACCAGGCGGTTTCCCAGATCCCCATGCCTTCGGCCGAGAGCGGTCCCTGCAGGAAGCCCTTCTCGAACTGGTCCTGGCGGACGATCGCCGAGAGGAGGTTTTCGGGGACGAGTTCTTCTTCGACCACCGCCTCCGGCGTCATTTCGGTCAGCGGCTGCTGGTAGCCGGTGAATTCCATGTTGAGGAAGGCTTCTTCGGTGTCGAGGACGTGGTCGAGGAAGAGGTGGGCGAGGACCGGGTGCGGGGCGCCGTTGAGGACCGCCATCGTGTCGTTGCCCATCAGCCCGCGGCCGTCCTGCGGCCACCAGTAGCTGACCGCGGTGACCGGGGTGCCCTTCGGCAGGTAGTAGCCGATCGCGGTCATGTCGCCGCCCCAGGCCTGGTGCAGCCAGATCGAGCCGTCGGCGATGTGCTGGTAGTCGTTGGTGTAGAAGCGCAGGTTGACCTTGTCGATCAGTTCCTGGATCGCCCCCTTGGCGCCTTCGACCTGGTCCTTCTTGCCGGTGTTGACGTCGGTGATGCCGTTGCGGAGGAGGCCGAAGGCGAGGCCTTCGCGCTGGTCGTCGAGCATCGCCACCTTGCCCGAGATTTCGCCCATCTGCCAGAAGCTGTCGTAGGGGTTGGCGAATTCTTCGGGGTTGTAGTCCGGGAGGAAGTCGTTGCGCCAGGCGATCCCGGTGGAGAAGACCGTGTAGGGGACGGTGTAGCGCGAGCCGACGTCGTACCAGGGGCTCTGCAGGGACTTCCAGACGTTCTTGCGCAGGTTCGGGATGTAGTTCAGGTTCAGCGGCTGGATCAGCTTGCCCGCGACGAGCAGGCTGATCTCCGGCTGGGTGGGGACGAAGACGTCGTAGCCGACGGCGCCGGCGGCGAGCTTGGCGACCGCTTCGTCGAGGGTCGAGAAGGTGCTCAGCTGGACCTCGACGTCGTATTTCTTCTCGAACGACTTGAGGACGGCCTCGTTGACGTATTCGGCCCAGTTGTAGAGCTGGAGCGGGCCCGACTCGGGTTCGAGGCCCGAGGGGATGCGCGGGTTGTCGGGGTAGATCGGGAGGCTGACCGGGTTGTCCGGGCGGGCCAGCGGGAGGCCGCCGGGAGCGAGGTGCGGGTCCTGGCCGCCGGGGACGGTGGTGTCGGAGCAGGCGGCGAGGGTCGGGGCGGCGGCGAGCGCCAGGGCGCCGAGGCCGGCGCGCTGCAGGAAGCGACGACGCGTGGTCGCCCCCCACAGCCCGGCGCCCGGGCTTTCCCTGGGGTGGTTCAGGGGGATGCCCGCCCCCCCGCCTTGGTGGGTAGCTCCGCGTCGAGAAGCCTTTCGCTGCTGGCGAGAACGGTCTCGGTGATGCGCGCGACCGAGACCTCGGGGTCGCCGAGCGCGGCCTGGACGGTGAGGCCGTCGATGAGCGCGGCGATCGCGAGAGCGGCCTGGGCGGGGTCGACGGTGGCGCCAGCCCGGGTCCCGAATTCCCCGGCCGCGACGCCCTCGGCGACCACCGCCTCGATCGCGGCGCGCCAGCGGGAGTCGAAGCGCTCGCGGGCGGCGCGCAGGTCGGCGTCGCGGAGCGCCCAGGTCCAGAGCTCCATCCAAAGGGCGAAGTCGCCGTCGCCCGCGGCGGTCTCGATCAGCGCCACCATCCGCTCGGCCGGCGTGTCCGCCTCGTCCAGCCGCTCCCCGAGCTCCTCGTAGAAGCGGTCGTCGTCGGCGGTCAGCGCCTCGGCGAGCAGCTGCTCCTTCGAGTCGAACCAGTAGAGGACGGCGGGCGGGCTGACCCCACTGCGCTCGGCCACATCGGCGATCCGCGTAGCGGCGACTCCGCGCTCGGCAATCACCTCGGCCGCGGCCGCGAGGATCTGCGGGCGGCGGATGTGATCGATGCTGGGACGGGGACTCAACCTCCCCTGCCTCCTGTGGTCGCCGGGTTATCTGAACGCCGGTTCAAGTTACATCTTGGTCACAACTCACGCAAGGGGGTCGGCAGGAGAGCTGCCGACCGAAGCAGAGCGGGACGGGCCGTCTCGTCCACAGCCCGGTCAGGCTGTGGCCGTGGCCAAGACGGCCGGGGGTGCGGGAGAGGTCACCAAGACCGTTGGAACGTCACGGTTCCTCCGGCCCTCTACCCGGGTGAGTTCGCACTTCCTACGCATAGCGTGGGTTTTCTGCGAACTCATCGAGGGCGGCGCTCCTCGCGGGCCCCAGGAGCGGCCGAACCGTGACGAAGGAGCGGAGATTGTGACGAACCTGTGGGGTTGGCGGCGAAACCCTCACGTCCTGGGCGTCTCGTGGCGGTCACAGCCTGCCCGGGCCGTCACGAGACGCCCGGGACGCAACTCGGACGGCCAGCGAGGAAAGGCTGACCCCGGAATCGACGCTCAGCTGGTCTTGGCGAGCAGCGCGCTCGGGTCGAGGCCGAGTTGGGGGGCGACGAAGTCGGCGACCTGGGCGCGGGCGGCGTCGATGTCCATCGTCGGGTCGTGGAGGAGGGCGCGGAGGCCGAGGC
>DAIQOT010000058.1:0-16945 GCA_036787695.1 Solirubrobacterales bacterium
TCGGTCCTCTCGAAACCGTGGGTGAATCCCGACGGACCCGCCGAGCCGGTATCGCCCTTCGGGCCTTGCGGGCCGGTGGCGCCCTTCGGCCCGGTCAGCGTCGTCTTCGCCGCGGGGGCGAGTTTCGCCGGAGTGACGGCGCCTTTCTTGATCTGCCCGGCGCCGACGCTGTTCTTCGGCAGGATCTGGGTGGCGGCGAAAGCGCTACCGCCCGCGAGGACGAGGAACAGGGCGGTCGTGGCGACGACGTTGGAATAGGTGAGCTGGCGACGAACGCGGTGCACGCGAATCCTTTCGAGGACTGGGGCCTGGGACGGGCCGGAGTCTCAATACCCCCGAGCTCGCCCGCAACGGGGTCGCACCGCAGGTATTTGAAGCGAGACGAGACCGACGAGGAGTACGCCGGCCGGGGACTACTTCAGCCCCCGCCAATCCTGGTCGAGGCGGCCGGAGATTTCGCGCGCCAGCCCTTCCTCGGTCTGGAGCGTCACCCCGTTGAGGAAATCGATGCTGAACATGTTGTGCAGCGGGGTGAAGACGTAGAGATAGAAGACGTCCGGGTCCACCGTCCCCGAATTGTCCGTGTGAAGGACGAAGGCCTGGTTGCCGCCGCCGAGCTTGACCGGCTGGAAGTAGGTCGCTTCGAGGCCCGGGTATTCCTTCGCCGAGGCCCGGTAGGCGTTCCACTGTTTGGGGGTCTCGGCGAAGGCGGTCGACACCGTGCCGGCGATCCCGTAGTCGTTGGCGGTCTCTTCGGTGGTCCCGTACAAGCACTCGGTGCCGGCCTTGGTGCCGGGCGTCGTGGCGTTGCGGATGAAGTCCGACTTGCCGAACTCCTGGAGGGTGACCGCGCCGCCCATCACCTCTTCGATCTTCGCGATCGGTAGCAGCACCTTGCAGTTCGGCCGGGCCACCTTGCCGGCGGCGGGCTTCGCCGTGGCCCCAGGGGCGGCGACCGCGATTCCGAGCAGGGCGAGGATGAGAGCGAGGACGGAGACTGGTTTCATCGCCGGCAACCTACCGGCGCGCCGCGAGACCGTGAGGCCCGGATCCCGGAAGTACGCGAAAACGACGTAGGCCGCGCCGCCACCGAGGCCCTGAAAGAAACACGGGGTCCGCGGACACTCCCTCCCTGGATGAGATCGAGACTCAATCGACCCTGGGCACCCAGGACGCCTAAGCGCGACTTCCTGATCCCCTTCGTCGCCTTGATCGTCCTCGCGGTCGCCTTGAGCGCCTGCGGATCGTCGTCGGGAGGGTTATCGACTACCGAACACGCCGCGGTCAAGACCGGTAAGCCGGTCGTGAGCGAACCCGAAGCGAGCACCGAAGAATCCGGCGGAGCGGCCGAACTCGAATCGATCATCAGGGTGCAGATCTACGGTCGCTGGGGAGGAACCCACACCGAATTCGAAGTCGCCGGCGGCTCCTGCAGGATCGACAAGATCAATACGTCGAAAGCCGCGATCAAGGCCGGCGGCGAAGCCGTTCTGAACAATGAGCACAACGCCTCGGTCTTGGTGACGCCGATCAAGCGCAATGGCGAAGGCCCCACCGCCGCGGAATGCCGGTCGGCCGTCGCGGTCGCCATCGGCTAGCGGCGAGACCGAAGCTCAAGCCCGGACGGTCACAGGGCACCAACACTTCAGGCCACGCGCCCGGGTGACGATGTAAAACCATGAAGTCGTTGGGAACCTGCGAGCACTGCTCCAAAGGCGGAGCGCTGCAGACGGTCGAGGTCACCGAGCTCGGCACGTCGGCGCCGGTCGTGAGCCTGCACCTGTGCCGGCGCTGCGCGGTGCAGCCGAACGCCGTGTGGCGCCGTCGCTACAAACCGGTGGAACACGCGCCCAGCCCCGAGTGTCCTGAATCCAGGGTCGCGCCTCAGGTATCTGCCTGATCAGTCCGTGGTGACGGACGCAGGGGTCGCCGTCCGGGCCTTCCGGCCCTCGTAATGGCGGGCCGCCCGGGCGCGGTTCCCGCAGGCCGCACAGCACCAGCGGCGGCGGCCGATGAAGAACATCCCGCAGCTCGGCGCGCCGCAGATCCGGAGGGGCGATCGGCCGTGCTCGGCGAGCAGGTCGATCGCGGATCGCGCGATGGCTGCCAGCAACGCCGGCATGTCCGCGATCCGCTCCTCCGCGATTACCTGGCAGTCGCCGCCGGCGGTCAGCCGCAGCTGAGGCGCGACCGGAGCGCCGCGACTCGCGGCGTTGAGTCGCTCGACCGCGGCGCGCTCGAACGGGCCGCCCGTCGCGCGCGCCGTGAACAGGGACCTCACGTCTTCGCGCGCCGCCAACAGCTCGGCTCGATCCCAGAGAGCGAAGCGGCAATCACCGAGCCGTGGTCGCTCCAGCTCAAGCCAGGTCTCGAGCGCCTCGTCGGAGTCGAGGAGGTCGACGGACTCACCCTCCCTGACGACCATCACGGTGTTCGCGAGGTCGATCGCGAGCGGCTCCCCGAGCCAGCGGAACAGCGGCCCTCCCCTTCTCGTCGGCCCGAAGCGCTCCATCCGGCTATTCTAACGAAATACCTAATAGAAACCGTTAGGAGACCCACGGTGCCGGAGACAGTCGCGGGAGTCGTCATCGATCGAATGGGAGACGGGGAGCCGCTGCTGCTGATCCACGGCACCGGCGGAACCCGACACCACTGGCGGCCCGTCGCCGACCGGCTCGCGCGGCGTCGATCGCTCCTGCTCATCGACCTGCCGGGCCACGGCGAATCCCCACCCCTTCGGCAAGGGCTCCCCCACAACCCGATCGGATACGCGGAGCTACTGGCCGGGGTGCTCGACGAGCTCGGCATCGACCGCGCCCATTGCGCCGGCAACTCGGCCGGAGCGTGGACCGCCTTGGAGCTCGCGAAGCTCGGCCGGGCGCGGTCGGTCGTCGCCATCGCGCCGGCGGGCCTCTGGCCGAAGCGCGATCCATGGCGATGCGTCGCACAGCTCTGGGCCCAGCAGAAGATGGGCCGCCTCTTCGCTCCCCTGACCCCGCCCCTTATGAGGAGCCCCGTCGGACGCACCCTGCTGCTCCGCGGAGCGATGGCCAAGCCTGGGCAGGTCCCTCCCGAGGACGCCGTCGAGCTGGCCGAGGACTTCGCGCGGACCCCCGAGTTCGACGCGCACCTAGCTTCGACCCGCCGCGCCCGCTTCCGCGACGGCCACCGGATCGACGTGCCGGTCACGGTCGCCTGGGGAGATAAAGAGCGCCTCCTGCCCGCCAAGGCCCGACGCCGCGACGAGCTGCCCGCTCACACCCGCTTCGTGACGCTGCCGGACTGCGGGCACATCCCGATGTGGGACGACCCGCCGCTCGTCGCGGCGACCATCCTCGGGGAAGGCTGAGGGCCGGGGGCCGCGTCCGAGGCTTCGCTCAGACCGCGGCCTCGACCGTGACCGGATGCGCGCCGAGGATCGTCCCGTCGGGATCGCGGCGGCTCTTCACCTCGGCGAGCCTCTCGCAGACCTCGGCCGGGAGGATCGAGTCGGCGTCGCAGGGGCGCTCGGCGAAGTTGAAGTAGCCGCCCGCGGCGGCCCACGGACCCAGCGCCTCGTCGAGCTGGTCCAGCCGCTCCTCGATCGCCACGCCCAGCTCGGGCGTCATCGGCACGCCGATCCCGAAGGTCACGAACTCGGCGTCGAGGTGGGTCAGCGCGCCGCCGCTCGGGTCGGGACGACCCAGTGCACCACCGAGGTGACGGATCTCGACCGCCAAGAGCGGCGATCCGGCGTCCGGGCCAACCATCCCGACGAAAGCCTCGATCGCCTCGTCTGGAAGCTCGCGAAGGGGGCGATGATGGCCGCGGCCCGGCACCGGGTGCTCGGGCTCCATGTGGATCCGGCTGAGCGCGCCCGCCGAGACCTGGTCGAAGGTGTCGACGATCGGCTCGCCGAGCGCCCGCAGCAGAGCGATCGCCGCTTCGCCCTCCTCCCTGCTGCCGATGCAGGCGGCGGCGATCGTCAGCAGCGGCCGGCCGCGCAGCGGCTCCGGGACGTCCGGCAGGTCCGGCGGCCGCAGGAAGCGGATGATCGAGGTGACGTCCTCGGAGACGGTCTCGGTCCAGTCGCGCCACGCGCGGACTCCGTCGACGCCGAGCTCGGCTGGGAACACGAGGACGCCCGCGTAGACGTCGGCCACCGGCACCAGGTCGACGTGCAGCGCGGTGACGATCGCGTAGTCCCCGCCGCCACCGCGCAGCGCCCAGAAGAGATCCTCACCTCGGTCGGCATCGACGGTGATCGTCTCGCCGCTCGCGGTGACCAGCTCGATCGCCCTCACGTGGTTGCAGGCGAACCCGAACCGGCGCCCCAGCCAGCTCATCCCACCGCCGAGCGTGTAGCCGATCACGCCGACGTCGACCGAGGAGCCCGGCAGCGAGCTGAGCCCGTGCGCCTGAGCGGCCTCGCTCAGCTCGAGCACCCGCACCCCGGCCTCGACCCGGGCGGTCCGCGCCTCGGCGTCGATCTCGATGCCGCGCGTGCGCTCGGTCTTGATCAAGATCGCGTCGGCGAGCGGGCCGAGCGCCATCGCCGCGTGGCCCGTCCCCTGGGCCGAGACGCGAAGGCCGTTGGCGGCGGCGAAGCGGACCGTCGCCACCACGTCGTCGGCGCTCTCGACCAGGGCGACCGCCGCGGGGCGCTGGTCGGCCGCGAGGTTCCAGGCCGAGCGCGCCTGATCCCAGTCGCCGTCGTCGGGAGTCACTATCTGGCCGGCGATCGCCAGCTGATCGAAGTCGGTCACGGCGGCGAAGCTAGACGGTCGCCAAGGAAAAGACAAGGGATCTAATCTGAAGCATGGCCGCCGGGACCTATCAACGGTTCGCCTCCCCCGGGCTCGCCGCCGACGAGCGGTTCGAGTACTGGCGCGACTGGTACTCGCGGGCGATCGACGTCCCGATGCGGCTCGAGCCGCGCCGGCGAGGACCTCGCGATTTCGACGCCTCGGCGGAGGCGCTCTCCGTCGATGACGTCGACCTGGTCGAGTACCGCTTCGGCCCGGCGATCGGCAGCTGGACCCTCGACGGGATCGCGCCGGCGGACCGGCTCCGCCTGGTGATTCTCGCCCCTTCCGGCGGCGCCGTCGGCTCCTGGCACGGCCGCCGGCTATCGCTCCGCGGCGGGGCGGCGGTCCTGCTCGGCGAGACCCCCGGGCGGTGGGAGACCGAGCACGGGCTGCGGGGGATCCAGGTCAACGTCCCGCGCGCCTCGGTCGATGTCACAGAGGCGCAGCTGGCGCTCTTCAACGACCAGCGGCGCCTCGGCAAGGACCCGGTCTTCGCCGCGCTCGTCCGGCCTGCCTTGCTCGGCTTGGCCGGGCGCCTCGACGCCCTCGGCGCGAGCGACACGCCCGAGCTGCGGAGCATCTGGATCTCGCTCCTGACGATGCTGACCCGGTCACTTGCCGGCAGCGACACGGTCGGCGTAGACACCGCGCCCGCGCGATGGCTCCAGGTCCGCGCCTACATCCGCGACAACCTCGCCGACCCCGGGCTGTCGCCGACGACGATCGCCGAAGCCCTCTTCGTCTCGCGCAGCACGCTCTACGCGTCGGTCCCGCCGGGAACCGAGGGGATCGCGGCGGAGATCCAGCGTCAGCGGCTCGCCCGGGCCCGCGCCAGGCTCGGCGATCCCACCAACACGCAGTCGATCGCCGAGATCGCCGCCTCGGTCGGCCTGCCCGACCACAGCCGCTTCACCCGCGCCTTTCGCCGCCGCTACGAGGCGACGCCGAGAGAGGTGCGAGCCGCGGCGTCCCGCGACTGACCGATCCGTCCGAGGAACCGGGCGCTTCTTGTCGATCCGTCCAGGATCACGTTTCAGGCATGCGACCCGTGCGGCAAGGTCGGCGGATGAAACGAACCGTCCTCACCCTTCTCGCCGCGCTCGCGGCCCTCGCGGCAATAGGCCCCGCATCCGCCCTGGCGGTCGGCAAGGTGATCGTTCCGGCCCCGGGCACCTACGTGTCGAAGCCGAATGCCCAGACCAAGTTCAAGGTGAGCTTCGAGTTCACCGCGAAGGACAAGATCGTCGACTTCACCGACGGGACCGGTGTGACGGCGGGCAAACCGAAACCCGTCTTCACCGTGCACCGCGACGATCCGCAGCAGTTTCCAGACGACCCGATGGTCTGGTTCCAGGAATGCGACCGGTTCTGCATCTGGGGCTTCTGGACGAGCCCGACGGAGGTGGTCGGAAAGGTCTATCCGGCCGGGGAGCCGAACGTCAACCTCGACTTCGAAGTCGAGCTGAAGAAGACTTCCCCGAAGTAATCGGACGAAAAAAGTAGGAGCGAGGGCCTTGATGGAAGGGGCGGCCAATATATTGGCGCCGTGACCAATCAGACGATCTACAGCGGCCGTCTGGGTCGCGCTTCCCTCATCCTCGCCGCCATGGCGCTCCTCACGATGGTCGCGGTGGCGACCGCGGGCGCGAAGGCTCCCGTCCGCCATCCGAGATCGGTCCTGAAATGCAGGGAGGGCTCGGAATCGTTCTCCAAAATCGTGAGGAGCGGCGGCAAGGCGAAGGTCGTCCGCGGCTGCCGCCGGAAGGCGACGAAGCCGAAGTCCGCCTCGGTCCCTCCCGCCCCGTCCGCCACCGCTTCGGCTGCGCCCGTCGCGGAACCCACGCCCAGCCCCACCACGACTCCCGCGCCCACCGTCCCGACGACCGCGCCGCCGGCGACGGTGACCGCGCCGGAAACGACCACGCCGCCGGAAACGGTGACCCCGCCGACGGAAACCGAACCGGTCGGCCCGACCGGAGCGACTGAAGTCCACGCCGCGATCGGCACCGGCTTCGACCAGAACCCACTCGTCCCCGACGAAGTGACCTGGAGCTTCTCGGCCTCCGCGACGCGGACCGCGACGGTCGAAGGCGTGCCGCGGACGGAAACGGCGCCGCTCCCGTCGGGCGAACTCGCCTTCTTCGTCGACGGCAAGCTCGAATGCGAGATCCACGCGATCGGCGCGATCGACGGCAGCGCCTGCACCTCCGTGGTCAAACAGCTCGGGGCGCACGAAGTCACGGCGATCTTCACCGACGGCGAACTGTCGAGCACGGTGACGCGGATCGACTACCTCGACAAGTACCCGACCCAGACCAACCTTCAGGTCAGCATCGAACCGACCGCCCCCGAATACCTGGCGGTCGGCGAGGCTCCCGACAACATCCAGCCCGAATACGGCTTCGAAGTCGGCCGCGTCCGGATCACCGGCAGCGTCGATCCGGGTGGAGTCCCGACCTTCAGCTGCGAAGGCGAGCCGGTCGGCTGCCTGATCCCCGAAGTGAGCCTGAACCGCAACACCGGTTCGGCCAGCGTGCCGCTCTACGCGCAGTACCGCCTGAACTCGGTGACCGGACGCGAAGAATGGCACGTCGCCTTCGACGCCTACCAGCCCTCGCTGCGCAAAGAAGGCCGCTTCTGGCAGTTCCCGGCCGAATCGGTGGGCGACTACTTCTTCCACGCGGTCGCCGAACCGAGCCCCTCGCTGTATGAGCCCTCGAGCATCACCGTGCCGCTGAACCTGCAGGGCGGCCACTACCCCTTCTACCACTGGTACCACAACGGCGAAAGCGTCGGTGGCCCGGTCGCGGCGGTCGAAGGATCGCTCACCCCGGTCATCACCTTCGGTACCTACGAAAAGCTCACCGGCCTCGAAGGCTCGATGCCGCTGCGCGGCGAGTTCTACGGCCCGACCGCTGAACTCGAAGGCTGCGAGTACTACGTGACGATCGACGGCAAGACCGACAACGAAGCGCGTACGGCGTCGAACGGCCGGGTGGAAATCTACGGCGGCTTCACCGGCAACACGTCGGTGGCGGTGCCGGCCGGCGTCCACACGCTCGGCCTCGCGGTCGAGCGCACGAAGGGCGCGGGCCCCGGCAAATGCACGCTCACCGACGGGTATTTCGAAACCTACGAGAAACTGCTCTGAGCGCGGGCGCTGCCGTCAGGCGGCGCTGGTTCGCTTTGACGAGTTTTGGGTATTGGCGGCTGATCTCGGCGGTCGGGCGCGGACTGGTTGGAGAAGGCGCCGGCGCCTCGGGAGTGCTCTTAAATCACGAATGACGGCGGTTATATCCATGAAGAAGCTGTGGTCCCACGGCTGGTTCGCTGCCCTTCTTGCGGGCTTTGCGTTCTTGCTCATCCCAACTGTCGCCGCCGGCGCGGCGACCTCTGAAGAAATTCAGGGCAAGGCCCCGGCGGCCGTGCCCGCGAACGAAACCGCCCCGACGCCCTCGGGGGAACTGATCGAATTCGACGTCGGCCTCAACCTGAAGGACCCGGCCGGCGCTGAAGCGCTCGCCAAGGAAGTCACCGATCCGACGAGCCGCAACTACCGCAGGTACCTGACCCCGCAGCAGTGGGAGAGCCGCTTCTCGCCGAGCGCCAAGGAAGACAGGGAAGTCGTCGCCTCGCTGCGCGCCGCCGGCATCAAGGTCGCGAAGGTCGCTCCCGACCGGATGACGATCATCGCCGAAGGGACCGCCGAACAGATCGAAGCGTATTTCCAGACGAGGCTTGCCGACTACGAAGTCGGCGACGAAACCTTGCGCCTCGCGTCATCGTCACTGAGCGCCCCGACGACGGTCGCACCGCTGATCACCGGCGTGCGGGGGGTCGACGAGATCCGCGCGCAGCCGGCGAACATCACCGGCGCCGAATTTGACGGCCGCGGCGGTTTCGGTGGGCACGGCGGTCACGGTCACGGCCCGTGGGGCTGGGGCGGTCACGGCCACGGCCAGGGATGGCATGGCCACGGAGGGCACGGTCACTGGCCTCCGCCGCAGGAAGAAGAAGTCGAAGAAATCGAACAGCCCGCGGGCTTCCGCAACGCGGGTCCCTGCTCCGCCTACTACGGGCAGGAACTCGCGAGCACCCTGCCGGCCTTCGGTGACGGCTTCCCGAACCCGCTGCCCTACGCGGTGTGCGGCTACAAGCCCGCGCAGCTGCAGGGCGCCTACAACCTGTCGGGGCCGATCTCCCAGGGCCTCAACGGCTCGGGCGTGACGGTCGCGATCGTCGACGCGTACGTGTCGCCGACCCTCCAGAGCGACGCGGTCGAGTACGCGCAGAAGAACCAGGGCACGACGTCCCACGGATACCACGGCGCGGCCGGCTCGCAGCAGTGGCAGCCGGGTCAGTTCAAGGAGATGATCCAGCGGCCGTTCACCCAGACCGAAGAGTGCGAAGCACCCGGCTGGTCGGGCGAGCAGACCCTCGACGTCGAGGCCGTGCACGCGATGGCGCCGGGAGCGAAGGTGCTCTACGTCGGCGGTAAAAACTGCACCGTCTCCCTCTACAACGCGGACGAGGAAGTGATCGACGGCCACCTGGCGAGCATCATCTCCAACTCCTGGACCAACGGTCCCGAAGAAGAAGAAGAAAGCGAAGCGACGGAAGCGAGGGAACCGTTCAACAACGTGCTGCTGATGGCAGCCGGAACCGGTGTGGGCGTGCAGTTCTCGTCCGGCGACGAAGGGGACAACTTCATCGTCTCCGGCGAACAGCAGCCGTCGTTCCCGGCGACGAGCCCCTACGCGACCGCGGTCGGCGGCACCAGCGTCGAGATCGGCGCCCAGAACAATCGCCTCGGTGAGGTCGGTTGGTCGACCGGCATCAGCGCCCTCTGCACGGCGGAATTCGCCGAACTCGGCGGGTGCGAAACCTCCGAAGTCGGCGACTGGCTGCCCCCCGCCCCCGGCGAATACGACTACGGCGGTGGCGGCGGAACGTCCAGGCAGTACCCCGAGCCCTGGTACCAGCAGCCGGTGGTGCCCGCGGAAATCGCCGCGAAGGCCGGGACGGGCGAACTGAACCGCGTCGTCCCGGACATCTCGATGGAGGGCGATCCCTCGACCGGGATGCTGGTCGGCGAGACGCAGGCATTCGCCGATGGCACCTACTACGACCAGTACCGCATCGGCGGAACGAGCCTGTCATCCCCGCTGTTCGCCGGGCTGATGGCGGATGCCGACCAGGCGGCCAGAGGCTCGCTCGGATTCGTCAATCCGCTGCTCTACCACCTCGATGCCGGAGGCCAGAATTCGGGAGCGTTCTACGACATCCTCCCGGCCGGCAAGCAGGCGGTCGTCCGCAACGATTACCTCAACGAAGAAAACGCGGAAGAAGGCATCCTCACCACGGCGAGGATCCTCGGCATGGAAGGCGCGACCGAGTTCTTCTGCGAAGAAGCGAACGAAGAAACCGGCGAATGCGAAACCGGAATCGAAGAAGCCCCCGAGTCGCTGTCCGCGGCCCCAGGGTTCGACTCGATGACCGGCCTCGGATCCCCCGGCGATCAGTTCATCTCGGAACTGATCCGACACTGACCCAAGGCGGTCGGGGGCGCGTGCGGTGCGCGCCCCCGACCGCGGGTCCGCCCTCCCGCGCCGACTGCACAACTCCTAAACATCACCGGCCCGGTCGGGCCCTACTGTCCCGGCCATGAGTCCAGTGACGGGCCTGACCGATCCGACGACTCCTCCCGTCCCTGGGGAGTCGATCATCGCCTTCGAGGAGCGCGACTCGTGCCCCGACTGCGGGGCGTCGATGGCGGCGGACCAGCGCTACTGCCTCGCCTGCGGCCATCGTCGCGGGGATCCGCGGCCGCCGTTCCTGGATGCGGTCACCTCAATGGACGTTGCCGACGCCGGGGGCGGCCCGGGCCGCATTCTCCCGCCCCCTCCACCGAGGCAGGACTCGAGGAGACGGAACTCGAACGCCGCCCTGATCGTCGGCGTCGCGACCTTGATCCTCGCGGTCGGCCTCGGATTTCTGGTCGGCCGCGCCGTCCATGAAGGCAGTTCGTCGGCCAACCACGGACCGGAGCGGATCACGATCGAAAGCCGCGGCGAAGGCCGGACCCCCGAAGCCCGCTCCGAACCCCGCGCCGAAAGCGCTCCGAAACCAGATGGCGGGAGCGGCCACGAATCCGCCAAATCCCCCGCAGGCGCGACGGAATCCAAGCATCCCTCCGAACCCGAATCGCTCTTGGAAGTAGAAGAAGAAACGGCCAGGCGGATAACCGAAGAACAGCTTCACGCCAAGGTGCCGCTGCCGAAGCCCACCGCGAAGCTCGGCGAATCCTGCATTCAAGGCACGCCCGGCTGCGGCAAGGACAAGAAATTCCACGGCGTCTTCTTCGGCGCCGAAGAATGAGCCCCGCCGGACGGCGACAGCCCCGGCTCGACGACTAAGAGCCGAGACCGGCAGCCGCGAACGCGTCCTCGGGGTTCGACCATCTCGATCGCCTTGCCCTCTCGGACGGTCGTCAGGTTGGCGTGAAACCGCGGCGCGCTATCTCGACGCTGCTTTCGGCCATCGGTGGATTGTGGCGCTGACTATCGCGGGATGGCACCGCGGGCGACGCCGGCGTGCTCGTCCAAGGTGAAGCGCCAGTCGCCCGCCTGCTCCCAGGCCGCGAGGACGGCGCGCTCGCCGGGGCGATCGATGTCGTCGAGGATCACGGTCGCGCCGGCGACCAGCCGGTCCTCGAACCAGGCGAGAGCCGGCTCGCGGCGGGCATCGTGGCCGGGGTCGAACGCGGGAGGCCCGTCGACCACGAGGAGATCGACCTCGGTCGGCACGCGGTCGCCGTCGCCCAGGTCGTACCAGGGCGGCTCGCCGCGCAACGGCGCGTAGACGACACGCGCGATCGCCCCCAGGTCCTCCCGCCGCAGCTGCCCCTCGACCAG
The DNA here is from genome assembly GCA_036787695.1 of Solirubrobacterales bacterium. GTDB lineage: Bacteria > Actinomycetota > Thermoleophilia > Solirubrobacterales > 70-9 > VAYN01. The sequence goes on from DAIQOT010000058.1 coordinate 11,702, forward strand.
GGTCGCCCAGTGGCGGTCGTGCTCGATCGACACGACGGCCCCCTCGCCCCGCTCGCGCAGGAGGCGGGCCAGCACGACGGTGCTGACGCCCGAGCCGCACTCGACGATCCGGGTCCGGGCGCCGTGCGCGACCTCGTTGCAGACGGCGACCAGTGCGGCGGGCCGCATCGAGCCCGAGGTCCAGGGCAGGTAAGGATCCCGCGCCAGGAGCGGGGCGAGGATCTGCCAGGCGTGGAGATCGGCTTCGCCGGTCGGGTCGGGCACGGTGCTCACGCGACGAGCTCGGGCGGCGCGGTCAGCTCGAATTCCTCGTACGCCTGCTCGTAGACATCGGCGACCCGCTCGACCTCGAATCGCCGGGTCCACGCCTGGGCCTCGATCGTGTTCGTCCGCAGCGCTCCGCCGAGGACTCCCTCAAGCGCCGCGGCGAGCGCCACGGGATCGTCGACGGGGACGATCACGCCGCGACCGTCGGCGAGCGTCTCCGGAAACCCGTCGACGTCGGTGCCGACGACCGGGACCCCGAGGGCCATCGCCAGGACCGCGGTCTGGGAGAAGGACTCGTCCCGCGACGGGCAGACCTGGACCGTGGCGCCGGCGACCCACGGGCCCGGGTCCTCGATCCATCCGCGGAAGCTGACGACGTCCTCGAGGCCCGCCTCGGTGACCTGCGCCCGGAGGTCTCCCTCGAGCACGCCCGCGCCGAGCATCAGCACCGGCGGCGGGTCCGCCATCCTCGCCACCGCGTCGATCAGGACGTCCGGCCCCTTGTCGGGGCTGAAGCGGCCGCTGAAGACGATCCGCGGGGTCGGCAGCCCGCCGCGCGGAAGGGAGCTCATCCCGGCCACCGGTGAGATGCCACGACGAATCCGGTCCTCGGGCACCCCGACCCGGGCCGCGCCGGCGCGGGCGCCGGGCCCGTGGGCGTAGAAGCGATCGATACGGCCGGCCACTTCCGCCATCGCCGTCCACGGCGGCTCGCCCCAGTGCGAGTAGCCGTTGTGCTCGCTGGCGAAAAGCGGGACGTCGACCCCCACGCTGCCGGCCGCCGCCCACCAGGAGCCCATCATGTGGGCGTGGACGATGTCGGCGTCGGCGTCGGCCAGCCGCGGACCGAGCCAGTCGGCGAAGGCCGGGTCGCAGTGCCACTGCAGATCGGTCTCGGATCCCATCACCTCGGGCTCGATTCCGAACGCGCGGGCGAGCTCGACCCCGGCGGGAGTGGCAGTCCCGGCGAAGAGCCGGGTCTGATGGCCGCGATCGGCCAGGGCGCGAGCGACGCGCAGGAGCGAGAGCTGGGCGCCGCCAAGTTCGAGCTTCGAGACGACCCGGGCTATGAGCACAGGCAAACGCCGCGATTCGACAAATACGCAACCGGGAGGAAACTGCGGCCGGCACCACTCGCGTGAAGAGCGTCCAAGGTTGGAGCCTCTTCTTTGTCGAAAAGCAAGATCAGGTCAGCCTAGGGACCCGCGCGGCACTGGATGTCACAAAACAGTTACGACCGCTCGTCGTCCTCATCGACTTCCGCGGTCCAGTCAATCGGGGAATGGAGTGAGCGTCTCCGGTCCTCTGGGCCGGACGTGGGCACCGCACGATGCCCAGGGAATACGGCAGCCACCGCGGCGGCGCGAGCGCGCCGCTCGTCGCAGCTCGAACCCGTCGCCGGAACGACTCCGGGCGCACCCGAGACGGCGGCGACCGGATTCATACCTGAGTCGTCCGGCTTTCAGACGTGGGCCGCCGACACGGAGGGAGATGACGAACAGGCCCACGAAAGGAACAGATGTCTAACTCGCTCAGGAGTCGCATCCGACAGGCCTTGCTGCTCGGTTGCGTGTCGGGAGCGGCCCTGCTTACCCCGATGGTCGGGCAAGCGTCCGCAGCCACCTACCCAGGTGGAGGCAGCACGTTCACCGGCAGCGCGGAAGGCTGGAAAGCCACCTCCACTTGCAAATTGCTCAGCGCCCTCGAATTGCCCTTGCTCTGCACGGCGACCGGGGCGTACGACGGAACCGCGGGAGCGCCCCCAGGGTCGTTCGCGACCGCGACGAGCATCCCGCTCAACCTCATCGGGCTCTTCAAATCTGAAGTGGTCGCGGAATCCCCGGCCTTCACGGCGGTGAGCGGCGGCGCGGGCTCGCTGGGCTTCTCCCGGGCGTTCACGCCGGGCGGCCTGATCGGGATCAACCCGCAGTTCACCTACACGGTCAACCTCGTCGATAAAACGGCGAACGCGGTCGAGAAAGTCACCTCGGAAACGCTCGAAGGCGAAAGCCCGTTCGCCAACAAAGTCGCCGTCCTCTCACTGACCGCCGGCCACGAATATCAGGTGAAAATCGAAGCGACGACCTCCTCGTCGATCGCCTCGATCGGCCTGCTCGGCGGCGAAGCTATCGGCCGCTTCGACAACGTCGTCGTCACCGGCCCCGACGCACCCGAAAAAGGTGAAAAAGGTGAAGCGGGCGAAAAAGGTGAAAAAGGCGCCGCCGGGGAAAAAGGAGCCACCGGCGGAAACGGCGCGACCGGGGAATCCGGGAAAAGCGGAACCAACGGTACCGCCGGAACCAATGGCACCAACGGCGCCAGTGGCAGTAACGGGACCGACGGTTCGAACGGATCCAACGGTGCGAACGGCGCCAACGGCGGCGAAGGCTCCGGCACCGGTTCGACCAGCATCACCAGCTCCGAACTGAGGAGCATCGCCGGCTCGGCCCTCACCGGCTCGGCGACCATGAGCGGCACTCGCCTCTCGGTGAAAGCCGGATGCCCGACCAAGGCCGGGACGGCCTGCACCATCTCGCTGCAAGGGATGCTCAATCGCCATCAGGCGGCGACCGCCGGTCGCAAAGCGAAGGTCAAGGCAGGGAAGTCGAAGAACTTCGCCCTGTCGGTCAAACCGGCCTCGCGCGCGGCGATGAAGACGAAGTCGAAGCTCTTGTTCAAGGTCACGATCAAGGCGGGCACCGCCACCGCGACCGCCTACAAGACGCTGACGCTGATCCACCGGTAGTGCCGCGGCAGATCGCGTGAAGCGAAGGGCGCTCCGTCAGACGGCGGAGCGCTCTTCGTCGTGGTCGACCTCGTCCTCGTCCTCGGCCTCCGCTCCTCCACCGTCCTCCGGCGGCATCACGACGGCCATCGGCATCCCGTCCTCGATGAGGGTGACGATCTCCCCCGGCCGGCGCAGGCGCGGCATGGGATCTGAGGTCATGTGGATTTCGCCGCAGTGCGGGCAGACGACGCGCAGCAGATGCCGAGACGCGGCCATCCGGACCGGCAGCAGGCCGACCTGATCGCAGCCGATGAAGCCGATGTAGTCGCCCGGTTTCTCGGGCCGCATGTTCTTACCGCGGATGCGGATCGGGGGTTTGGGCATCTCTTGATGGTGGCAGGTCGCCGTTTGCCGCCGCCCCGGCGGTGGTACCTGAGCGGGGCAAACGAACGACGAGGAGACGAAATGGCCAGCAAAGGAAGCGCCGAGTGGAAGGGCGATCTCAAAGGGGGCAGCGGTGAGGTCACCGTCGGCGACGGCGTATTCACCGCCCCGTATTCGTACAAATCGCGGTTCGAGGACGGCGACGGGACCAACCCCGAGGACCTGATCGGCGCCGCCCACGCCGCCTGTTACTCGATGGCGCTCAGCGCCGCGCTCGCCGAAGGCGGCAACCCGCCCGACTCGATCAAGGCCAAGGCCACCGTCTCCCTGCGCTTCATCGACGGCGCACCGACGATCGCCAAGATCGACCTCGACGTGACCGGCCAGGTCCCGGGGATCGAGGAGTCGGCCTTCCTCGAGACCGCCGAAGAGGCGAAGAAAGCGTGCCCGGTCTCGCGCGCCCTCGCCGGAGTGCCGGAGATCAACCTCGAGGCGCGGCTCGCCTGACCGCGTCGTCGACCGCGGCGAGCTGCCATGGCCGGCGCTCGCCGCGTTCGTGCATGGCGCCTTCGGCTTCCGCTTCGGGCATCGTCCCGTCGCTGCCGATCCAGCCGCAGTTCAGGCAGGCGGGCGTGAAGAGCGTCTGCCGCTCGCCGACCATCGTCCAGATTTCGATCAGACACGACACGAACGTATGTTCGCACCGTGATCTACAGACGATTAATCGCGGCGAGACGCGAGATCCCCGCGGCCCTGGGGCGAGGGCTGGAAGTCAGTGCCCGTATTCGTCGAACTGGGGAAGGCCATCGCGGATCTTGTCCCAGTCGGCCTTGGACCCGACGAATATGTGGTGGTTCGGGCGCATCGTCGGCGAGTCGATCAGCGAGCCCATCGCGATGTGGACGTACTCGCCTTCCCGCACGACCGAGAACAGGAAGCATCCGCAACGCGCGCAACGAGCGTCGTGTCCCTCCTCGTCGCCGAAGGTCGCGATGTCGTCGGACCCCTCCACCACCCGCATCTGCTCACGGGCTATGCCCAGAAACGGCTTCGACGCCGAGCCGGTCGTCTTGCGACATTCCGAGCAGTGACAGATCGCGCCGTACTCGAACGCGTCGGTGACCGCGTAGCGGACCGCCCCGCATCGGCACCCACCCGCCAGCACCCTGGTCCGTTCGCTCATCGTCGGATCAGGATAGGGCCGCGACAACGGCGCTGAACGACGAAGGGCGGCGGGCCCGGCACGATCGCCGAAACCCACCGCCCTCGCCTCACATCGGATCCGGCCTCAGCCGAGGCGGATCTTGAACCGGGTCAGCGCGTGGGTCCCGGTCCGCACCTGCAACGTGTAGGCGCCCGGCGCGACCGAGCGCCGGGTCACCAACCGGCCGACCGTGCCGGCGGCGTAGACCTTGCCGCCGCGCAGCAACTTCGCCGCGTGGCCGGAGAGCTCGCGCTCGTCGGCGCGGGACGCCTTGCCGCCGTAGGTGACCTTGCAGGTCACCTTGACGCCCGTGGCACTCTTACCGCCGACCTCACAACGCACGGTGGCATCGCGGCCGGGGGCACCCTTGGCGCCGGTAGCGCCCTTCGGGCCGGCCTTGCCCTTCTTGCCGGGCTTGCCGGTCGCCCCGGCGGGGCCGGCGGGACCAGTCGCGCCCGTGGCGCCATTGCTTCCGGCGGGACCCGCGGGACCGGCGGGCAACACCGGCATCATCGACACGACCAGCAAGCAGCTCGTCACCGCGAGCACCCCGGCCATTAAGACCGGCGGCTCGTTCACGTCACGGAGGACGCTGGTCGGCACCGTCACCCTGGCCGCCGGCACCTGGCTGGTCGACGCCAACTTCACCGCCACGCCCAAC
>DAIQOT010000058.1:16955-17853 GCA_036787695.1 Solirubrobacterales bacterium
CCGCGGGACCGACGGCCGCCGGCAGCGGGAACGGTTCCAGCGCCGGATCGAACGGTTCGAGCTCGGTGACGAGATCGGGAACCGAGAAGATCTCGAGCTGGTTCGAGCTGTACTCGGTCAGGTAGAGGGACCGACCGTCGTTGGAGAGCGACCACTGACGGGGGAAATCGCCGGCGACGAAGGTCCCGATCGTGGCGTTGTCGCCGGCGCCGCCGAGGGCCGCCTGGGTGTCGAGGATGCTGACGGTGCCCGCCTGGCCGGCGGTGAAGCGGCTCGAGTTGGCGACCGCGATCAGGTGTTCGTGGTCGAACAACTGGATCCCCACCGGCGCGGTGCCGACGGGGGTGCGGGAGATGAGCGCGGTTTCGGGGTCACTGACGAGGCGCTGCGCGTTGTAGGCCCGGATCTCGTTGCCGGTCCGGTCGGTGACCCAGGCGACCTGGCCCAGACCCGAGAGCACCAGCCGCACCGGCGAGCACCCGGCGTATTCGTCGCTCACGACCGAGGCTTCCGGTTCGGTCTCCGCGGTTTCCACGTCGATGACGGTGATCGTGCCTTCCGCCGTCGGGGCCCCGGTGAGGCCGGTGGGAGGCTGGCAGGCGGTCGCGTCGTAGCCGGGGTCTTCCGGCAGCGCGAACTCGTTGCTCACGTAGGCGTAACGGCCATCGGGCGAGATCGCGACCCCGACGGGATATTTGTCGACCGGGATTTCGCCGACGAGGGCTCCCGCGCCGCCCGTTTCCAGGGCTTTGTCGAAGTTGACCACGCCGACCGTTTCGTTGCGGGCGATCTCCACCACGGCGATGCGCGTGATCGCCCCGCCGAAGAGCGACCAGGTCGCCAGCGTCCACATCGTTACGAGGAAGAAGTAGACCCGGCTCCAGAAATCGTTGCGCGG
>DAIQOT010000229.1:0-6138 GCA_036787695.1 Solirubrobacterales bacterium
ACCGCCCGCACCGTTCCCGAGGCGGAATCGTGGGCGCCGCCGAGCACGGCCCGGACGAGCCCATCCTCGCCGAGGCCCGCCTGCCCCGACCCGTGACCGACCACCCCGTCGGAGACGAGGAGGAGACGGTCGCCCGAGAAAAGCTTCGTGCGATGGATGCCGGGGGTCGGCGTCGAGCGTCCACCGAGCCCGGCGGACACGCCGCAGTCGAGCCATTCGTTCTCCCCCGACGCGCGGATCAGCAATGGAGCGACGTGGCCGCACGAGTAGACGCGCAGCGTCTCCCGCGCCGGTTCCCAGTGGGCGAGGAGCGCCGTCATCTCGGTGCGCGGCCCCGGCATCTCGCGCAGCGCCTGGTGCATCACCAGCAGCGCCTCGCCGACCGAGGCGCCGGAGCGCCGCGCCGCCCGCAGGGCGCCGAGCGCGATCGCGCTCGAGGCGGCGGCGCGGGTGCTGTCACCGAGCCCGTCGGCGATCGCGCACCAGACCCCGTCGGGATTTTCGGCGACGTCGAACCAGTCGCCCGCCACCTCGTAGCTCGGCAGCACGTTGCCCGCGACTTCGCCGCCGCCGAGCCGGGAGATCCGCGGCGGCAACAGGCTCTGCTGGATCTCCGCCGCGGCCCGCGGCTGCTTGCGCCGCTGCACGCGGGCGAAGATGTCGGTGTAGCGATCGGCGAGGGTGACGGCGGCGGCGGCTTGCCGGGCGAGCTCGGTCAGCGGCTCGGCGGGCCTGCCGAAGGCGAGGAAGACGCCGACCGACCGACCGCGCAGCCACAGGGCGAAGACCTCGACCTCGCCCGGTCGTTCGACCCGCTCGCGGAGCAGCGCGATGCCGTCGGCGTCGATCTCCGGCCCGACCGCGAAGGGCGCCTCGAGCGAGGGACCGAGGCGTTCGTCCCCGGCGATGTGGAGTAGCCGGCTGCCGTCGATGTCGAGCAGGTAGAGCGCGACCGGGACGGCGGCGATCCGTTCCGCCTCGGCGACCAACTGTCCGGGCAGGAGCGCGGGCGGCACGGCGTCGAAGACGTGGATCGCGTCGAGGGCGAGCGGCCGGGTGCGGCCGAACCTGCCGGGCGGCAGCGGATCCTCGGGCCGCTGGACCGCACCGTCCTCGGGGCGCTCGTCGAGCTTGGCGATCAGGGCGTCCCGATCGGGGAAGTGCCGGTAGACGGTCGAGCGCGAGACGCCCGCCGCGGCGGCGATGTCGGACAGGGTCGCGCTCGGGGCGTGCTCGAGGAGGCGTTTGGCGGCGGTGAGGATCCGCTCCTCGCTGCGGAGCGAGTCGGCTCGGCGGCGCGGCCGTTCGGAGTCGTCGGCTGCCTCCTGCGCCGCGCCCGGGGTCGGCGATTCGTTCTCGTCCATCGACCCTTTTGTTCCCGTTCGGAGCGAACTGGAACACGCGCGGTCGATCACGTGACCCACTTGACGTGCCGACGGGGAGGCGGCGGTTTCGGCCACGTCGCGCTGGGGACCACCTGATCGAACGTCCGATCCATTCGCGACTCGAGGAGCACCGATGAGCACCGACCCCCAGTCCCGATCGATCTCGGAACTGACCAGAGAACTGACCGACCAGACCAGCCGCCTCGCTCAGAAGGAGATCGAGCTGGCGAAGGCGGAGCTGTCGGCGAAGGGCAAGCAGGCCGGAATCGGCATCGGCGCCTTCGGCGGTGCCGGAGTGATCGCCCTGCTCGGCCTCGGCGCGCTGATCGCGACCGTGATCCTGCTGCTGGCGACGGCGATGACCGCCTGGCTGGCAGCCCTGATCGTCACCGTCGTCCTCTTCGCGATCGCCGGCGTCCTCGCCCTGCTCGGCAAGTCGAAAGTCGAAAAGGCGACGCCGCCGCTCCCCGAGCAGACCATCGAAACCGTCAAAGCCGATGTCGCGGAAGCCAAGACCCGCGCCCAGGAAGGAAGAGCATGAGCCCCGAGGACAAAGCACCCGAGCAGATCCGTGCCGAGATCGACCAGACCCGAGAGGAACTCGGCGACACGGTCGAGGCGCTGGCCGAGAAGACCGACGTGAAAGCCCAGGCGAAAGCCAAGGTCGACGACGTCAAGGAGAAACTCAAAGCGGCGGCGCCGGAATCGCCGCAGGAAGCCCAGACGCTGGTCAAGCAGAACCCGAAACCGGCCGCGATCGCCGGCGGCGTCCTCGTCCTCTTCGTCCTCTGGCGGCTGCTGCGACGATGATCGACCGCCCCGACCCGACCGACTCGAACGTCGAGTTCCGCGACCGTCCCGAGGGCCCGCGCGCCGACTACGCGCCCCAGGGCACCGACACCGGGACCGGCTGGTGGCCGACGATCAAGCGCACCGCGAAGGAGTTCCAGGAGGACAACCTGACCGACTGGGCGGCGGCGCTGACCTACTACGGCCTGCTGTCGCTGTTCCCGGCGCTGATCGCGATGGTCTCCCTGATCGGGATCTTCGGCGATCCCAGATCGACGACCGAAAGCCTGACCGAAATCATCAGCGAAATCGGTCCGGCCTCGGCGGCGGAAACGTTCGAAGGGCCGATCAAATCGATCACCGAAAGCAGCGGCACCGCCGGGATCGCGTTGATCCTCGGCCTGCTCGCCTCGCTCTGGTCGGCGTCCGGTTACACCGGCGCCTTCATGCGCGCCTCGAACATCATCTACGAGACGCCGGAGGGTCGCCCGTTCTGGAAGCTGCGCCCGCTGCAGCTGTTGGTGACGCTGGCGATGATCGTGCTGGTGACCCTGCTCGCCGTCTCGCTGGTCCTCACCGGGCCGGTGGTCGAAGCGGTGGCCGGCCCGCTCGGCATCGGCTCGACCGCGGTCGACGTCTGGAACATCGCCAAGTGGCCGGTGATGGCGCTCGTCTTCCTGCTGCTGATCGCCGTCCTCTACTACGCGTCGCCGAACGTGAAGATGCGCGGCTTCAAATGGGTGACGCCGGGCGCCCTGGTGGCGATCGTCGTCTGGATCGTCGCCTCCGCCCTGTTCGCCCTCTACGTCTCCAACTTCAGCTCCTACAACAAGACCTACGGCACGCTCGGCGGCCTGATCGCCCTGCTCGTCTGGTTCTGGATCTCCAACCTGGCGATCCTCTTCGGCCACCAGCTGAACGCCGAGCGCGAGCGCAGCCTCGAGCTGGGCGAAGGGCGCCCCCGCGCCGCCCGCGAGATCCAGCTCGAACCGCGTGACGAGCCCAAGCCTCAAGAGACCACCTGACCCCCAAGGAGGAAGCATGTCCCCCAGCCCCACCGACATCCCGAGCAAGCTGAAGCCGCTCGCCGAAGAGCTGCTCGACAACACCTACGCCCGCGACAACCTGCAGGAAGGCGCGGAAAAGCTCCGCGATGCCTACGGGCGCTCACGCAAGCGCCGCGTCAAGCCGTCCAAGGACCGCAAGCTGCGCAAGCAGTTGGAGGCGGCGATCGCGGCTTTCGACGAGGGCACGGCGGCGCTCGCCAGCGGCCGCAAGAAGCCGAAGCGGACGGGACGCACCTTCGTCCTCGTCGTGCTCGGCGTCGCGGTCGCCGGGGCCGCCGCGGTGCTGGCGACGAACGAGAATCTCCGCAACCAGGTGCTCGGCTCGCTCGGCGACGAGATCACCGGCGCCGACGACAACGGCAGCGTCGACGGTGGAGAGGCGATCTGATGAAGATCGTCTTCACCCCGATCAGCCTCGCGCTCGGCCTCGCCGCCGGGCTTGTCGGCCAGAAGATCTTCGAGAAAGTCTGGGGCCTGGTCGACGAAGAAGAAGCGCCGAGCCCCGAACACCGCCGCTTCTCCTGGCCGAAGCTGATCGCCGCGCTGCTGGTCGAGGGCGCGATCTTTCGCCTCGTCAAAGGGCTGACCGACCACGGCGCCCGCCGCGCGTTCGCGAGCGCGACCGGCACCTGGCCCGGCGACGAGGCACCGAAGCCGGAGTAACGGCACCGGTCAAGCGAATCGATGCCCTCGCCAGCATGCCCCAGATGTGGCGCCGAGGTCGCGGCGCAGATCGATCCCAGCGAATCGCTGGAGCGCACGGTCGACTGCCATAGGTGCGGCCGGCCGCTGACCTGGTTCACCGACGATCGGATCGAGGGGAAGTGGATCATCGACGAGGCAGCCGAAGGCCGCCGTCGGATGGCCGAAGGATCGGCGGAAGGCCGGCTTCCTGCCGCGCCGTGATCGAGGTGGGTTCCTGATTCCTCGGTGAACGTGCCGATATGTTGGCTGCCATGGACCGCGTGACCATCGTCGGGGTCGGACGGATGGGTGGCGCCGTCTGCGCCCGGCTCGTCGAGTCCGGCTTCGAGGTCGTCGCGACCGACCTCCTCCCCGCTCGCCGGGCCGACGTCGAGGCCGTCGGAGCGCGATGGGCCGACGGGCTCGAGGTGGCCACCCCCGGCGCCGGCATCGTGGTCACGGTGCTCCCGGGCCCGCCGGAGGTGTCGGCGATCGCCGACCCGCTGACCGCGGCGATGGCGGCCGGAGCCCTCTGGCTGGACCTCAGCACGGCATCGCCGGCGATCGCCGAGGCGGTCCGCACCGCCACCGAACGTCGCGACATCGCCGTGGTCGACGCTCCCCTGGGTGGCTCGCCCGAGGACGCCCGGGTCGGCCGGCTCCTGTCTTTCGCGGGCGGCCACGGCGACGACCTCGACCGCGCGCGGCCGGTGCTCGAGGCGATCGCCCGCAAGGTCGTGCACGTCGGCCCTCACGGCAGCGGATACCTGACCAAGCTGATCGCCAACGCGCTGTGGTTCGGGCAGGCAGTGGCGACGGCGGAGGCGCTGGCGATCGTCGACCGCGCGGGCCTCGACGTCAGCCATATACAGGGCGCCCTCGCCCAGAGCGCGGCCGGCGGCGGCTTCGTAAGCGACGACGCGCCGGCCCTGATCGCCGGCGACACGATGCCGGCGTTCTCACTCACCCGCTGCGCCGAACAGCTGCGGTCGCTGCAGGACGCGGCCGCCGACCTCGGCGTTCCCGCCGAGGTGTTGGACGCCGTCGCCGGCGTCTATGCCGGCGCCGTCCGCGAATACGGTGACGTCCCCGGCGAGCTGCTCGGAGCGCGCTTCGCGGCGCATCGCGCCGGCGTCGACTTCGGCGCCTGAGCCTCGCCTCGGCGAGACCCCCCACAGAGGTTCAGTTGAGGTTTCACTACAGATAATTGGGTAGCCGTATCTGTGTGAAAAAGACCCTGACGTTTATCTACGCCCGACCGGAGACGATCCAGAACCCGCTCGGCGCGATCGAAGTCGACGAGGCCCTGGACGGATCGCGGCGGAGCTCGACCTGGACCCGGAACTGGAGATGCGGCCGAAGGACGGCACCGCGATCGTCATCCCAGACGTCGCGCCGGACGAAGTCTGGGCCGCCATCGACCGCCTGCTCCCGATCTGGAAGCAGGCCAGGCTCTTCTTCCTCCCGCGTCTGAACCTGTCTCGCTGCGACTGCTGAAGTCGTCGCTTGGCCAGCCGTGCGGAAAGATCTACTCGGGGTCGACGCGACGAGCGTCAGGCTTCAAACGCAGCCCCGGGGACCGACGCAGGTTCTCCCGCACCAGCTCCTCCAGACCGCCCGAGCGTTTGAAGCTTCGCCGCAGCGATCCACGGACCGCCGCCTCCCGCCGACTTAGATTCAGTCCCTGAAGTGCGTCCGCGTCTTTCATCTCGGCGGATCGGTACCCACCGCCAAATGAGCACAAACGTACCCCGCTCGTCCCGGTTCCCCGCTCCATCGAGCGACTGCCGGACGGGACTTCAGAGGCGGACGAAGCGGGCGCCCTCGTCGATCCGGGCGAGCGGGCCGGCGGGCGAGGTTCCGAGCAGGGTCGAGGCGGCGAACTCGGCGGCGAGGCCGTCGAAGAGGGCGTGGTGTCTCAGCATCGCGTGCTTGCCGCCCTCGATGCAGACGTAGGTGACATCGGCTTCGCCGTCGATCGCCGCGGCGAGTTCCCCAGAGCGCCGTGGGCTGGCGATCCGGTCGGCGGACCCGTGGACGATCAGGATGCGGCGACCGGCGAGGCCACCCGGTCGGTCGCTCGGCAGGACCCAGGGCGCCAGCGCGACCGCACCGCGAACCTCGGGGGCGCCGGCGCTGAGCAGGGCCGCGCGGCCGCCGAGCGAGTGACCGATCAGGCAGGTCGGCAGTCGCCGTCCGAATCGTTCGGCGAT
>DAIQOT010000230.1:0-6122 GCA_036787695.1 Solirubrobacterales bacterium
CGCCAGCCCGCTCGCGATCAGGGCCGCGCCTTCGGTCGCGTGGTCGGAGCCGAGCGCCAGCAGCCCGGCGCCGCTGCTCGCTTCGGCGATCCCTTCGCGCAGCGCCGCCACCCCGCCCGCGGCGACGTTCAGTTCCTTGCCGAGCTTCGCCAGTTCCTTGACCGGGCCGATGTTGCCGCGCGAAGCGAGCACCGAGTTGCCGAGTTCCTGCAGCGGTTCGACCCGCTTGGTCGCCGCCTGCGGCCCGATCACGACTTTCACCCCCGGCAGGTGCGCGACCTTGTGCTGGAAGTGTTCGAGCGCCGCCATCGTGGCGGCGTCGGTGATCGGCCCGTTCGGGTTGGTCGCGACGATCTGGAAGGGCGCGTCCCAACCCGGGCCGATCGCCTTGTCGATCAGTTCGGCGTTCACCCGCGCGGGCGCGTCCTTCGCGAGCTGTTCGGGGCTCGGCGGGCCGAGCTTCAGCCCGACCGCGGGCGCCGCCAGGGCGAGCAGGATCGCGCCGATGATGCAGGCCGCGAGCAGCGGGCGCCGCAGCGCCCCGTTGACGAAGCGCATCACCGCCGAGCGCTCGGCGGTCTGCGGCTTGCCGAGCCTCCAGCGGTTCACCCCGTCGCCGACCAGGGTGAGGATCGCCGGGCCGACCACGGTGGCGACGGTGACGCTGAGGACGACGACCATCGCCACCGTCCCGGCGAGGCTGACCAGCAGCGAGCCGGGGAGGATCAGCAGTGAGACGAGCATCGAGAGCAGCAGCGTCGACCCGGCGAAGGCGACGGTCCGGCCCGCGTGGCGCCTGGTTCTTCGGGCCGCCTCGATCGGCTCGGCCCCTTCCGCCAGCTCCTCGCGGAAGCGCGACACCATCAAGAGCGCGTAGTCGACCCCCAATGCGAGCCCGATCATCGTGCAGACGGTCAGCGCGAAGGCGTCGATCGAGAACCAGCCGGTGAGGAAATAGAGGACCCCGCGCGAGGCGAGCACCGTGATCGCGCCGAAGCCGAGCGGGATCAACGCCGCGATCGGGGAGCGGAAGACCAGCAGCAGGACGATCAGCAGGATCGGGAGCGCGATCAGCTCGTCGTGCTCGGCGGCGTCGATCGATTCCTTCTGCAGCGCCCGCGAGAGCGTCGCGAACGACGCCTGGGTGACGCGCACCGGTGCCGTCACCTTTTCTTCGAGCAACCGTTCCAGGTGCGGCACGGTTTCGTTGACTGCCGTTTTCGTGTCGACGTGGAAGTCGGCGAGCACCAGCGCCTTCTGAGGGGTCGGGCGCAGCCCTTCGACGCTGCCCTTGTCCCAGGGCGACAGCGTGGTGACACCCTGTTCTTCGCGCAGCGCGTGGACCAGCTTCGGCCCCTGTTCTTCGAGCGCCGCGGCCGGGCCCTGCAGCAGGATCGCGAACGGCGCCGACGGCCCGAAGTGTTCTTCCAGCATCGCGTCGGCTTCCGCCGAGGCGCTGCCGGGGACGTCGAGCGTGGTCGGGTCGAGGCGCGAGTCGACTCCGGTGCCGATCACCGCCAGCGCCGCGAGGACGATCGCCGCGACCAGCAGGATCTCGCGCGGATGGCGCAGCAGCCATGAGCGCGGTCGCCGCGCGTCCCCGTCGCCGGGGCGCTTCTTTCCCCTACCCTCACTGCGTCCCACGAGTGGTAGTTTGGCGCTCAGGGGCTACGGGAGGAGCGAACCTATGCGGAAGAACGTGTTAAGGACGTTGATCCTGACCGGGATCGCGTTGCTGGCGATGGGTGGGGTGGCGGCGGCGATCGTGCTGCGCGCGGGACCGATCGAAGTGACCGCCGAAGGCGGTTTCACGCCGACGACGCTGCCGAAGCACGAAACGGCGCCGATCACGATCCACGGCGAAGGCAAGATCGGCACCACCGACGGCTCGCTGCCGAAGATCCTGAAGACGCTGACCGTCTGGTACGACAAGCACGGAGCGGTGGTGACCAAAGGGCTCCCGTACTGCACGAAAGGGAAGCTCGAGGCGACGACCTCGGCGACCGCGCGCAAGGTCTGCGCGGGTTCGATCGTCGGCGAGGGCCACGGCACCGCGCTGATCGCGTTCCCCGAACAGCGGCCGTTCAAAGCGAGCTCGCCGATCACGATCTTCAACGCCGCCCCGCACAACGGCAACCCGACCGTGCTCGCCCACGCCTACCTGAGCGTGCCCGCGCCGACCACCTACATCGTCCCGGTCGAAATCCAGAAGGTGAACGCCGGGCCGTTCGGATTCCGCACCGAAGCGAAGATCCCGCGGATCGCGGGCGGCGCCGGGATCCCGCTCGAAGGCTCGCTGACGATCGGCAAACGCTGGACCTTCAAGGGCGAAAAGCTGAGCTACGTCAACGCCTCCTGCCCGAACGGCCGGCTGCAGGCGAAAGCCGAAGTCGAATTCACCGACGCGACCAAACTGAACGGATTGATCCTCAAAAATTGCCAGGGGAAGGGATGAGGCGAGGGATCCGGCGCCGCGTCGGCCTCGCGCTGGTCGCCGGCGTGGTCGTGCTGCTCGTCGGCGCCGCCGCGGCGCTCGCGATCACCACCCAGATCGGGCCGCTGAAGGTCAGCGCGACCGGCGAATTCGAGCCGCGCGCCTTCCCCGCCCACGGAACCGTCCCGACCACCTTCTCGAGCACGGTGCGGATCCGCTCGCTGAACGACAAAGCGCCGCCCGGGCTGAAATCGCTGACCTTCGAATTCGACAAACACGGGCGGATCAACTTCAAGGGCGTGCCGACCTGCACCGCGGCCGAGCTCGAAGGGGCGACGCCGAGCGAGGCGCGCAGCCGCTGCGCCGGGGCGCTGGTCGGGACCGGCGTCGGCAAGGCGCGGGTCGAACTGCCCGGCAAGGCACCGTTCACGATGACCTCGCCGATCTCGATCTTCAACGCTCCCCCGCAGGGCGGCGAGACGACGATGATCGCCCACGCCTGGGAGACGGTGCCGACGCCGCAGGCGCTGCTGACCGAATTCTCGATCGAAAAGATCAACCACGGCCGCTACGGCTACCGCACCGAAATCTCCCTGCCGCCGATCGCCGGCGGGGACGGCGTCGCGACCCTCGCCGAAGCCTCCTTCGGGCGCACCTTCAAGCGGGGCGGGCGGGAAGTCGGCTACGTCGAAGCCGAATGCTCCGGCGGCCGGCTCCAGGTGTACGGCCGCATCTCCTTCGTCGACGGCAGCCACCTGCAGTCGCTGCTCTCCTCGCCATGCCACAACGAAGGCTGAGGCGGACCCTCCCGCTGCTGCTGGTCCTCCTCGCGGCGGCTGCCTTCGCCGCCGGGGCGGGCGCCTCGGCGCTGGTCGAAACGCGCGAAATCCGGCTCAAGGTGAACGCCGATTTCCAGCCCCGCAACCTGCCCGCCCACAGCTTCGCGCCGGTGCAGTTCGAGGGCTACGTCGACGTCGCCAAGCCCGGCGGCGGTGAGCCGCCGGCGCTGCAGCAGGTCGTCCTCGACTTCGACCGCGACGGCCGCCTCGACGCGGGCGGCCTGCCGACCTGCCCGCCCGAACAGATCGCCACGGTGGGCGTCGAAGAAGCACGGGCCCTCTGCAAGGGCGCGATCGTCGGCACCGGGACGATCGAAGCGCTGGTCGACCTCCCCTCCGGCCCGGTCCCGACCAGCTCGCCGCTGACCCTCTTCAACGGCCCGCGCGAGGAAGGGCACCCGACGGTCGTCGTCCACGCCCGCACCACCGTCCCGGCGACCCAGACCTACGCCTTCGTCGTGCCGATCGAAAAGCGACGCGGCGAATTCCGCTACCGCGCCACCGCCGAGATCCCGCCGCTCGCCGGCGGCCTCGGCGCGATCACCCACATCAGCGTCAGGATCGGCCGCCGCTACACCGCGGGCGGGGTGAAGCGCAGCTACGTCTCCGCCCGCTGCGGCGACCACATCCTCCGCAGCCACGGTACCTTCACCTTTTCCAACGGCCTGGTGATCGAAGGCGTCGGGCTGGAAAAGTACTGCGCGCAGCGCCCCTGAGAGGCGCGAGTTTCTATAATCCTCGGTTCGGGCCGTTAGCTCAGTTGGTAGAGCAGGAGACTCTTAATCTCAAGGTCGTTGGTTCAAGCCCAACACGGCCCATCGCACCGGGACTCAGCGCCCGGTGAGCCGATTCCAGAGGGCTCGGAAGTTGACTCCGTAGCCCCAGCCGACGGTCTTCGGCGTGAAGACCTTCCCCTCCCGGTCCCAGGCGTTCGACTTGAAGCGCCTCTTCGTCGGGCGGCGCCAGTCGTACGGCATGCCGAGGAACTTCCCGCGTTTCTCGTCCATGTGCCAGTTCTACTCCTCCAGGGCTATCGCCCGCCCGAATATCCGGCTAGAGGCCTACTTAGAAGTTAGTACCCCGTCAGAATGGGGAATTAGTCCTTATGGAGAAAAGCACGGGCGAAATGCGGCTCCTCCCAAAGCCCCGCGGCGTGCAGGGCCAACCGGGTCTCAGCACCGAAGACCTCGACGCCGCGCGCGAACTGGCCGAGTTCCACTGGATGCTCGCCACCGAACTCCCGCCCCACTCGCAGCTACGCGGCCTGATGCTGCGCTGCGGCAGCCACTGGTCGCGACTCGGAGCGATCCCGCGCAACGGCCTGCAGGGCCTGACGCGCGATGACGAATAGCTAGCTATTCGCCGCCGAGCGTGGTCCCGCCGAGGTTCAGCGGGTTCTGGAGCGCTTCTTTGCCGGCGGATTCGGACGACTGGCTTTTCTTGGTCACTTCTTCGAGTTTGACCTGTTTGCCGAATTCTTTGGCGTTTTTTTCGACTTCTTCGAATTTGTTTTCGAAGGATTCGCGTTCGAACTTGGTGGTCGCCAATTTCGCCGCTTCTTCTTTTTGTTCTTCGGCCTTTTTGTAGTCGAGCGTGAAGAGCGTGTAGATCGCGGCGTTGCTCCAGGTCCCGAGGCTCGGCCGTTTTTCGGCGACCATGGTCTGCGCGTCGGCGGCGACCTTGACGTTTTCCAGCGCCTGATCGGTCGAGGTGGAGATTTCGGCGAGCTGGAACATCGCCGGCGCGACGAGGCTGGCGACACCGAGGCTCGGTTCTTTCGCGGCTTCGAGGTATTTCGACCAGTCTTCGCTCGCCTTCGACAGCTGCGTGCGGACTTCTTCGACCCCGCTTTCGGAGGTGACGCCTTCGCTGATCATCGAATTGGCGACGGTGATCCGGGCGCGCGTCAGGTTGCCGAGCAGCGCTTCTTCCTGCGTCGGTTCTTTTTTGATCCGCTGTTCGATCGCGACCGCCTGCTTTTCGGCGACCTGGGCGGCGGTTTCGCCGCTCGAGCCGGTGCCGAAGATCGAGTTCAGGTTGATCGCGCCGGTGACCAGGAAGAGGCTCGCCGCCATCAGGACGGCCAAAATGGCGTAGACGGCTTTGACCACGTGCCGTCTCCGGCCGCGGATGTCAAAGACCATCCTGTGCTCGTTATTCCCCTGTGCCATGAAGTTTTACTCCTGCGTGGTGGGCTCGGCCGCGGCCGCCCCTTCGCTTGAGCGGCCGAACCACCGTGCAAGCAAGATACTCAACTCAAAGAGAACGAGCAGGGGGACCATCTCGACGAGCATGGAAACCGGGTCCACCCCGGGCAGCGCCGCGGCGATGATCGCGATCACCAGATAGGCGTAACGGCGGTTCTTGGTCAGCTGCTGGACGCTGACGATCCCGAGCCTGGTGACGGCGAGGATCGCCATCGGCAGCTGGAAGACGAGGCCGCAGGCGAGCATCGTCATCCCGAAGAAGCTGTAGTACTCCCCCGCCCTGACCTGGATGTTGAACTGGTTTTCGTTGAAGCCGAGCAGGAAGTGCAGGGCGGCGGGCATCACCGCGAAGTAGCCGAAGCAGATCCCTCCGATGAAGAGGAACGGGAAGAGCAGAAGGATCGGCAGCACGACCCGCTTCTCCGACGGGCTGAAGGCGGGCAGGATGTAGGCGTAGAGCTCCCAGAGCACGAACGGCGCCGAGAGGATCGCGGCGCCGTAGGCGCTCACGGTCAAGGTCGTCGTGAACGGCTCGGTGACCCCGAAGGTGGTCAGCTTCTTGTGGCCGCTCGGCAGCGGGTGCTGGGCGATTTCCAGCAGCAGGTGGTTCTGCCAGAAGCAGAGCGCCAGGGCGACGCCGAA
>DAIQOT010000059.1:0-17835 GCA_036787695.1 Solirubrobacterales bacterium
GGCCGTCTCGGCCACGGCCACAGCCTGCCCGGGCCGTGGACGAGACGGCCGTCCCGACCAACTACGCGGCGAGCTGTTCCAGGACTGACTCGGGGATGTCGAAGTTGGCGTACACCTGGTCGACGTCGTCTTGGTCGTCGAGGACCTCGAGCAGGTCGATCATGCGCTCGGCGTCCTTGCCGGTCAGCTCGACCGTGCTTTTCGGTTCGGTCGCCAGGGCGGCGGAGTCGATCTCGATGCCCGCGGCTTCGAGGGCGGCTTTGACCGCCGTGAGGTCGGTCGGCTCACTGAGGATGCGCATTTTGTCGCCCTCCTCCTGCACGTCCTCGGCCCCGGCGTCGATCGCCGGCATCACGTCGTCCTCGCTGTAGCGGTCGGCGTCGAGCACGACGACGCCTTTTTTCTCGAAGTTCCAGGCGACCGAGCCCGGCTCCCCGAGGCCGCCGCCGTGGGTCGAGAAGGCGTGGCGGATCTCGGCGCTGGCGCGGTTGCGGTTGTCGGTCAGCGCCTCGACCAGCACCGCGACCCCGGCCGGGCCGTAGCCCTCGTAGAGCACGTGTTCGTAGTTGGCGCCGTCGTTGCCGGCCCCGGTGCCGGTGTCGATGGCTTTCTGAATTTTGTCTTTGGGCATCGACGCTTCGCGCGCCTTCTGCACGGCGGTGCCGAGGGACGGGTTCCCCTCGATGTCGCCGCCGCCGTCACGCGCGGCGACGGTGATCGCGCGGGCGAGCTTGGAAAAGAGCTTGCCGCGTTTCGCGTCGGCCGCGCCCTTTTTGTGTTTGATCGATGACCACTTGGAATGTCCTGACATACAGGTGTCATTCTATTGGCGGGAGAAGGTCTTGGAAACGGCGGTGAGGAGCTTCGGGCGCAATGTGGCTGCAACGGCGGTCTTTCTTGCCATGCTCCTGGCCGCTTTCTCACTCTGGACGCTGATCCCGCTGGGCTGGGTCTACATCGCCTCGAAGCTGGCCCACAGCCAGTTTCCGAGCATCGGGCCCTACATGGTCGTGATCGTCGGGATCGTCCTCACGGTGCTCGCCGACGCCTGGCTGATCGGCCGCCTGAACGACCTCTACGTGCGAGTCACCGGCACCAACCGCCTGGTCGCCTCGCGCCCCGGCTGGATGAAGAGCATGCGCGACGCCGCCCCGGTTCGCAATTCGGTGACGGTGGTCGAGGCGGTGATGATGTCCTCGGTGATGCTCGCCGCCGTGGCCCTGATCACCTGGTTCTTCCTCCTCGCCGGCAGCCCGATTCCGACCAACTGAGCACCGCTTTCAAACAGCGGACGCGCGCTTTCAAGCAACACATAAACGTCTTTGCAAATTCTCTGTAACGCCCCTTGAAGAGCGTCGATCGGGGTGCTTCTATCGGTTCATGCAGGCGATGTCGGAGGAGCAGAAGATGGATGTCCTGGAGAAAAAGGTGGACGAGGGCTTCGCCAGGATGGATCGTGGCTTCGAGGAGATGCGGTCTCAGATCGTGTCGAGCGAACGCGCGCTCCGCGGCGAGATCAGCGGGCTGCGCAGCGAGCTGACCGGGGAGATCTCCTCGGTGCGCGGTGACGCGCGGTCGGATTTCAGGACGCTGATCGCCGTGGTCGTGGCGATGTGGGTGGCGACGGTGCTGATGGTCGTCGACCACTTACCGATCCACCTCTGATCGTCAGACGATGAACTTGCCGTCTTCCTGCATCACGATGCCGTCGACTTCGAGCTTGCCGCCGAGGCGGAGGTCGCAGACGAGGTCGGTGTGGACGGCGGACTGGTTGGTGCCGCCGGACTCGGGATAGGACTGGCCGAAGGCCATGTGGATCGTGCCGCCGAGCTTCTCGTCGAGGAGGACCTCGCGGGTGCCGCGGTCGATGCCGTAGTTGGTGCCGATGCCGAGCTCACCGAGGGTGCGGGCGCCCTCGTCGGTGTCGAGCTGGGCGATCAGGAACTCCTCGCCGCGCTCGGCGGAAGCGTCGACGACCCGGCCCGCCTCGAATTTGAGCCGCACGCCGGAGACCTCGCGGCCGCCGATCACCGCCGGCAGGTGGAAGCTGACCTCGCCCTCGGTCGCGTCCTCGACCGGCCCGGTGAAGAACTCGCCGTCAGGCATGTTGTGGTCGCCGACGCACGGGATGAACTTGCGTCCGGCGATGCCGAGCTTGATGTCGGTGCCGGGAGCGACGATCCGCACCTCCTCGTGCCCCTCGATCCACTCGGCCAGGCGCTCGGTCTCTTCCGAGGCCCGCTTCCAGGCGGTCAGCGGATCGGCGTCGTCGGCGAGGCAGGCCGAGTAATAGAAGTCCTCGTAGTCGGCCAGGCTCATCTCCGCCTCGGAGGCGTAGGCGCTGGTCGGGAACAGGGTGTAGACCCAGCGGAAGTCGCCCGAGGCGCTCCGCTCCATCGCCCGGTTCATCAGGTGGCCGGTCGCCGACTGACGGAGCGTCTGGCGCTCCGGCGGCACCCCGGAGAGCTCGCGCGTGTTGGTGCTCGCGCCGATCGCGATCCGCACGTCGGCGTTGTCGACCATCCACTCGGCGAACGGCGAGATCCATTCGAGCTGCTTGTCAGACGCGTGCTTGAAGTAGGCGGCGATCTGCCCGTCGAGGGCGACGTTCAGCACCGGGTTGCCCCCCGCCTTCAGCACCTCCTCGTAGACCGCGAGTAGGAGTGGCGCGGCGGCGCTCTCGCCGTCGATCGACACGACCTCGCCCTCTTTCACTTTGGTCGAGTAGCCGACCAGGATCCTCGCCAGGTTCTGCGTTCTCGGATCGCCGCTCATCCCGTCGCCGCCCTTTCTTCGTCGTGCTCTTGGGCCTTCGTGATCATCGCCATGAATATCGCGTGGAAGCGTGGGTCGTCGGTGAGCTCCGGATGGAAAGCCGAGGCGAGCACGCTGCCGTCGCGGATCGCCACCGGGTGTCCCTCCCACGCCGCCAGCACCTCGACCTCGTCACCGACCCGCTCGACCCAGGGGGCGCGGATGAAGACCGCGCGCAGCGGCTCCTCCCCCGCCCCGGTCACCACCAGGTTCGCCTCGAAGCTCTGCAGCTGCCGGCCGAACGCGTTGCGCCGCGCGGTCACGTCGATGAAGCCGAGGTGCTCGTCGTCGCAGACGATCAGGCCGGCGCAGGTGCCGAGGATCGGCCGCCCCGCCGCGTGGTGCTCGCGCAGCGCCGGCTCGAGCGCGGCGGACTCGATCAGCTTCGACATCGTCGTCGACTCGCCGCCCGGGATGACCAGGCCGTCGAGTCCTTCCAGCGCCTCCGGCGTCCGCACCTCGACCACTTCCGCGCCGAGCCGGCGCAGGGTCGTGCAATGCGCTTCGAAGTCGCCCTGGAGGGCTAGTACGCCGACCTTCAGGTCAGCTCCCGCGGTGCTGCAGGAGCGCGCCCTGCTCTTCGAGCGGCGCGATCTCGAGGCCGCTCATCGCCTCGCCGAGCCCGATCGAGGCCGCGGCGACCCGCTCCGGGTCCTCGAAGTGCGTGGTCGCCTCGACGATCGCCTTGGCGCGCCGCGCTGGATCGCTCGACTTGAAGATCCCCGAGCCGACGAAGTTGCCCTCGGCGCCGAGCTGCATCATCAGCGCCGCGTCGGCGGGCGTCGCGATGCCCCCGGCGCAGAACAGCGGCACCGGCAGGCGGCCCGCGGCGGCGACCTCCTGGACGACTTCCAGCGGGGCGGGAAGTTCTTTGGCGGCCGCGGCGAGCTCCTCCGGCCGCAGCGTCGCCAGTCGGCGGATGCCGCCGGTGATCTCGCGCATGTGGCGGACCGCCTCGACCACGTTGCCGGTCCCGGCCTCGCCCTTGGAGCGGATCATCGCCGCGCCCTCGCCGAGCCGCCGCAGCGCCTCGCCGAGGTTGGTCGCGCCGCAGACGAACGGCACGTCGAAGGAGAGCTTCTCGATGTGGTTGACCTCGTCGGCCGGGGTCAGCACCTCGGACTCGTCGATGTAGTCGACTTCGAGCGCCTGCAGGACCTGGGCCTCGGCGAAGTGGCCGATCCGCGCCTTCGCCATCACCGGGATCGTCACCGCTTCCTGGATGCCTTTGATCATCGCCGGATCGGACATCCGCGCCACCCCGCCGTCGCGGCGGATGTCGGACGGGACGCGCTCCAGCGCCATCACGGCGACGGCTCCCGCGTCCTCGGCGATCTTCGCCTCCTCGGGGTTGACCACATCCATGATCACCCCGCCTTTCAACATCTCGGCAAGGCCGGTCTTCAGTCGGAACGTCGCGCGGTCGGGCATGACCTCATATTAGGGAGCGAGGCACGCGGCCCGCTCCCTCGTTACGAACCCGTTACTTGAGTTTGTAGGCCTTGATGCGGTCGCGGTGCTGCTCCTCGTCGCGGGCGTAAAGGCCGTAGGCGAGCGCCTGCACCAGCGCCATCAGCGCCGTGTTCGAACGGGTGAAGGAAGGGCTGTTCGACGAGAAGTAGAGCGTCATCTCGGCGTGCTCGCCGACCTCCGACATCGTCGCGTCGGAGATCGCCAGGGTGCGCGCGCCGCGGTGCAGGGCGAGCTTCATCGCCCGCAGCAGGAGCGGATGCGCCCTACCCGCCGAAAGAGTGATGACGAGGGTGTTCTCGTCGATCCGGCCGAGCCGCTGGAGGCTCTCGCCGCCGGTCGAGGCGACGATTTCGGCGCGGATGTCCAGCAGGCTGAGCGTGTGGCGCAGGTAGCTGGCGAAGAAGGCCATCTGGTCGACCCCGACGATCACGATCCGCTGCGCGGTGGCGAGCGCCGCGACCGAGTCGTTGACCTGCTGGGTCGTCAGTTTGCGCGCCGTTTCCTCGAGGTTCGAGTAGTCGGCGCTGAGCGAGCCCTCGAGCTCGGAGTGGTCGAAGGAGAAGAGTGGGCCGGCGGCCGAGCCGACCGCGGCGATCGTCGTCCGGTACTCCTCGATCGCGGCCTGCTGCAGCTCCGGGTAACCCTCGAAGCCGAGCGCCTGCGAGAAGCGGACGACGGTTGACGACGAGGTGCTGGCGCGGCGCGCGAGCTCCTCGGCGGTGAGGAAGGCCGCCTCATCGAGATGGTCCACTATGTAGCGGGCCACGTCTTTCTGGGAGCGCGAAAACTCGTCGAAACGCTCCTGGATGTAGTCGGAAAGGCTTTTGAGTGAGGGGGATTTCGTCGCGGTCTTGGTCACGGGCGAGGATTTCGCCGGGCCTGCCGCTTTCCCTTCTGGTTCTATTCGGATCTAGCGAAAGTCATCCGCCCCCATGGGTCAATTCGACGGACAGCCAAGTATGCGATGGAGCCTCCAGGGGATCACCGAAGAGGGTGACGAGGCATGGCTGATCCGTGGGATCGCGCGGAAGCTGTATCGCTGCCCCGGATGTCACGGTGACATCCAGCTCGGCGACGAGCACACGATCGTCCAGTACGTCCATCGCCTCGGCGGCACCGAGCACCACCATTGGCATCGGCAGTGCGCCGAAGAAATCCTCGTCCCCGAGCTCTGGGAGCTGCGCAAGGTGCCGGCATCCGACTCGCGCCAGGATCGGCTGGAGCGACGCGGGCGCGTCCCGGCCGGACGGCGACGGCGCGGGCGACCGGGGCGCGGCGGGCGATGAGCCGGCGCAGGCGGCTGCTCGGCATCTACGCCGACGTCGGCCGCACCTACAAGGCCTGGGCTCCGCAGCTGCTGGTCCTGGGCGTGATCGTCTTCGTCCCGCTCGGCCTGATCGACGCGCTGCTGAACGAAGTCGAAACGAATTCGTTGAACGTCACCGAGGGGCTGAAAGTGGGCGCTTTCCTCGCCGCGGTCGGCGCGGTCGCGGTATCGAGCCTCTTCGGCGAGGTGTTCTTCAGCGGCGCGATCGCCGCCTCGCTCACCCACCCCGAGGACGAGGAGGCGCCGAGCTTCCGCCGTCTCGCCTCGCACATCTCCTACGGGAAACTGATCGTCGTCGACATCCTCTACGTGGTGATCACGGCTCTCGGCCTGATCGCCTTCGTGATCCCGGGGGTCGTGGCGCTGGTCTACCTCTCGCTCGCCGGGCCGGTGGTCGAGCTGGAGAAGCACAGCGTCATCGGCGGTTTCAAGCGCAGCCTCCAGATCGTCCGCGGCCACTTCTGGATGGTCGCCGCCGTCGTCATCCCGATCGAGACCGTCGGCGACACCCTCAACGAACTCATCGTCGACGGCGTCCACGGAGCGCTCGGCCACGGCCTGATCCCCGCCTGGATCGGCGAGGCGGTCGGCAACATCGCCACCGCGCCGGTCTTCTCGGTCGCGATCGTCCTCTTGACGCTCGACCTGATCCACGCTCGCGACGGGACCGGCCCGGTCCTCAAGCGGCGCCCCGAACCGGTTACCGCCGGGGACGCGGCATGAGCGCGGCTCTGCCGCTGGCCAACTTCGCCTCCGACTTCTGGACCCACCACCTCGTCGACCACGGCCGCCAGGGCGTCTTCCTGGTCCTGGTCGGGTTCGTCGGCTCGTTCGCCTTCATCCGGTTCAGCACCCGGATGATCCGTGCCGAAGTGAGCTGGTGGCCGGGCAACATCGAAAGCGAAAGCGGCCTCCACGTCCACCACCTCGTCTTCGGGATCGTGACGATGATGGTCGCCGGGACCTTCGGCTTCGCCTCCGCCGGAGAGAGTCCCTACCTCGAGATCTGCGCCTTCTTCTTCGGCGTCGGTGCCGGGCTGACGATCGACGAGTTCGCGCTCTGGGTCTACCTCGAAGACGTCTATTGGTCCCAGGAGGGGCGCAGCTCGATCGACGCGACGGTGATCGCCGGGTCGTTGATCACGCTGATCGTGCTCGGCGCCAATCCGTTCGAAGTCGGCAGCGACGGCGAGGGCATCCTGGTCGGGATCGCCTCGATCGTGGTTCTGGTCACCGTCGTCGCGATCTGCTTCCTCAAGGGACGGCGGCTGCACGGGATCATCGGCATCCTCTTCGCCCCGCTGGCGCTCTACGGGGCGTGCCGGATCGGCAAGCCCGACTCGGCCTGGGCCCGCCATCGCTACGGCGAGCGCCGGCCGAAGAAGCAGGCGAAGGCCGAACGCCGGTTCCACCCGGGGCGGCGGACCGACCGCTTCAAGGAAGGCTTCCGCGACATCGTCGGCGGCAAGCCGAGCGTCGGCGTCGCCCACGTCGCCGAACAGGCGGTGGCGGCGACCCGCGAAGCCGGCGAAGAAGTGCGCGCCGCGACCGAACGCGTCGTCCACCCCGAAGACAAAGACGGCCCCGACGGTTGACGGGCCGAAAACCGGACTATCTGACGGGTTTTCGGCCCATCAACCTGTGAGGCGCGCTTCGAGGGCGCCGCGGACGGTCGGCCACTCGTCGTCGATGACGCTGAAGTAGGCGCTGTCGCGCTGGCCGACGTCGGGGGTGATCTGGTGCTTGCGCATGATGCCCTCGAACTGAGCGGGCAACGCCGCCATCGCGCCGCGCGAGCGCTCGTTGCGCGCGTCGGTCTTCAGCTCGACCCGGACGCAGCCGAGCGTCTCGAAGGCGCGCGTGAGCATCAGCAGTTTCGTCTCGACGTTGACGCCGGTCTTCCAGGCCGAAGGGTTGAACCAGGTCCAGCCGATCTCGACCACGCGGTTGAACGGGCGCGGGTAGAGGTAGCGGCTCGAGCCGACGAGGACTCCGTCGCTCGCACGGCGCACCGCGAAGACGCCCTCCTCTTCGGCCACGGTGCTCGCCAGGGAGGAGTCGAACCAGCCGTCGAAGTACTCGCGGCTCTTGTTCAGGTGCGCGAGCCAGGTCCAGATCTCGTCCGGCTGCGCCGCCTCCCAGAGGCCGTCGCGGTGCTCCTCGGCGAGTGGCTCGAGCGTCGCCAGGCGCCCGGGAAGCGTGTCGACCAGCGGCGCCCCGAAGCCCGTCTCAACCATCGCTCAACCCTAATCGTCGACGGAGCGACCTAGACTCGCTCCTGGGTATGGGGACGCGCCGCCGACTCGCCACCGTCGCGCTGCTGCTGTTTGCGGCGGCCGCATTCGCCGCGGGCGCGAACGCCGAGGTGATCCAGTCGGGCCACGTGCGGGTCAACTTCCTCGCCAAGTTCACGCCGACGACGCTGCCGCGCGAAACGCCGGCGCCGATCACGGTCGAGGTCGGCGGGAAGATCTCGACCACCGACGGCAGCACGCCGCCCGCGCTCCGCAACCTGCGGGTCGAACTGAACAGCGCCGGCCGGGTCGAATCCGCCGGACTGCCCAGCTGTGCGCCCTCGCTGCTCCAGTCGACCGACTCGGAATCGGCGCTCGCCCGCTGTGGCGCGGCCAAGGTCGGCGACGGCACCTTCCAGGCGCAGCTGCGGTTCGGCGGCAAGCCGCTGCTCGTCAAAGGCCAGGCGCTCGTCTTCAACTCTGCCGTCGGCGGTCGGCCGGGGATGCTGATCCACATCTACATCGCCGAACCGGCGAGGGTGACGTTGGTGATCCCGCTGAAGATCAGCCATAAGCCGGGAGAGTTCGGGACGGTGCTGACGGCGCGCGTGCCGACCTTGGCCGGGGGGCTCGGCTCGGTGACCGACCTGCGGCTGCGGATCGGGCGCCAGTTCGAGTACCGGGGCGCGCGCCGCAGCTACCTGAGCGCCGCCTGCGCCGCGCCTGCCGGTTTCCCCGGCGGCACCTTCAGCTTCGCCCGCGGCACCTTCGGCTTCGAAGGCGGCCTCACCATGCACCTCACGCTCACCCGCAACTGTCAGGTTCGGAAGCCGGCAGGATCGGGGTAACGGTGCGCCAACGCAATCGAAGGGGAGTCGTATGAACGAGAAGGACGCCAACTTGAAGCTTCGCCGGATCGGCGCGGTCATCGCAGCCGTCGCGGCAATCGGGGGCGGCGCGCTCCTCAGCGGCTGCGGCGGCGGGGGCAGCAGCACCGGCGGCACCATTTCGAACGAAGTCTCGACCACCGTGAACAACGCCCAGGGTGAAGCCGAATCGGGCGTCGAAGCGGCCGAACAGGGGATCGAAGAAACGAAGGAAAAGGCCGAAGAAACGGTCGAAGAAACGAAGAAGAAGTTCGAAAACAGCAAGGGCCAGACCAAGGAAAAGCTCGAAGAAGCCAGGGAAAAGGCTGAAGAAGGTCTAGAAGAAGCGAAGAAGAAGGCTGAAGAACTGCTGCCGTAGTCGTCCCGCCTCGCCGAGTTCGCAGAAACGGGCGCTATCCGGCCGAAAGTGCGAACTCGGCCGGGGCCTGTCGGCCGTCAGTGCGAGGCGATGAACTTCCGGATCACGCCGACCTCGGGGGAGCGGAACGGGAAGTAGAGGCTCGAAACGTGGCCGCGGTCGGGAACGACGTAGAGGCTCGAGCGGGGGAAGCGCGCCGCCACCTCGTGCGCCTCACGGACCGAGGTCACGTCGTCGACCTGGCCCGAGGTGACCAGGGTCGGGAAGCTCCGCGGCGCCTTCCAGTCACTGGGGATCGCGGGCGGTAGACCACCGGCCGGCGGCGCGGGCCAGTAGAGGCACGGGGTGAGCCGCGTGGCGGGCGCGAGGATGAACTCCTTGCGACCGAAGGGCGCGGTGAAGTGGCTCGGAAGTCTCTTCACCGACGCCGAGAGTTCGGCGACCCGCTGTGAGAGCGGCGCGCTTTTGTCCCAGAGCGCGCGGTAGTCGTTGCATTCGACCGCGATCGCCAGGCCGTTGCTGTATTCGCTGAGCTTTTCGCCGCCGAGTTCGGGTGCCAGCAGGCGGTCGAGGCGGCGCGGATTGCCTGCGAGGAAGCGGCGGTCGCCGTCGTCGAGGCTGAGATAGGAGCGCGGCGCCAGCGTCCCCGCCTCGAGCAGGAAGCCGATCAGGCTGTCGGTCGGCCGATCCGCCTGGTGGAAAGCGTGGACGACGCGGGTGAGACGCGCGACCGGGTCCCCGGAGCAGGTCGGCGAGTAGCGACAGGCGAGGCGCAGGCCGTGCAGCCCGGCGGGCAGCAGCGTCCGGTAGTAGGGGTCGTTGCCGGGATAGGCGGAGTCGAGGATCAGGCCGCGCAGCGTGCCCGGGTGGCGGACCGCGTAGGCCTGGCCGAAGAACGTCCCGTAGGAGTCACCGTAGAAGAAGATCTTGCCGAGGCCGAGGGCGCGGCGGACCTGGTTCATGTCGTCGGCGGCTTCGCCCGAGGCGTAGCCGGCGAAGCTCGGGCCGAGCTGGTTGGCGCACTCGCCGATCGCGATCGATTCCTGGATCAGCCCCGCCTGCAGGGCCGGGCAGTCGATCGCGTCGGAGAGGCCGGTGCCACGCATGTCGTAGAGGACGAGGTTCCGGCGGCGGAGGATCGGCCCGAGCGCGGCGATCAGCGAGCTGGCGTAGGGCTTCGCCGTGGACGCGTAGCCCGGGCCGCCGTCCATGGCGAAGATCGTCCCCAGGCTCGGTTGCCGGAGGTCGCGGCGATGGCGGATCGCGAAGGCGACCTTGGTCGTGCCGAGCGTCGGGTGGCCGCGGCGGACCGGGACGATGATGTGGCCGCACTCGAACGGCCGCGGCATGCCGAGGTCACAGCTATGGAGTTTCGGCTGCGGCGGCGCCGGTTCGGCGGCAGCGGGCGAGGCGACGACGAGCGCCGCGGTGATGGCGACAAGGACGAGCCCGAACCGGTAGCCCTTTGTCACCCGGAGGGTTACAAAGGACAACGGGTTGGACGATGGTCTGCCCACCGCGCCAGCCTAGCCCGCGCCGACGGTGCCGAGGATCCGGCCGCTGCCGCCGACCTTCACCGCGGCGCCGCCGAGGTCTTCGCGCGAGAGCTGGGCGATGATCCGCGCTCCTTCGCCGCTCGGGTCGGGGACCGGCTGGCCGGCTTCGACCAGCCGCACCGAGGCGATCCGGCCGGAGCGGAAGGCGCCGTCGGGGTCGAGGGTGACGTGGAGGACGGCCGAGGCGCCGAGGACGCCTTCGGTGGCGAAGTTGTGGAAGCCGCTGAAGTTGCCGAGGCTGTAGGCGATCAGCCGGCCGCGGTAGATCTCCATCGCGCGCAGCACGTGCGGGCCCGAGCCGAGCACCAGGTCGGCGCCGGCGCGCACCGCCATCTTGGCGAACGCCTCCGGGTCCCCGCGGTCCTCGCCGAGGTACTCCTCGTCACCACCGGTCAGGTGCTGCGCGGCCGTCCCCTCGGCGCCCGCGTGGATCGCGACGACGACGACCTGCGCGCGCCTGGTCGCCTTCCGGATCAGCGCCCGGGCGGCGGGCAAGTCGAGCAGCGAGGCGGTGGTCGAGTAGGGAGCGAAGCCGAGGAAGGCGACCTTCTCCCCTCCCGCCTTGACCACGGTGATCTCGCCGGGTAGCCCGTCCTGGGCGATCCCGGCCTTGTGCAGCGCGGCGATCGTCTGTTCCAGTCCCTCCTGGCCGAAGTCGTAGGAGTGGTTGTTCGCGTCGTTCATCACCGTGAAGCCTGCGGTGGCGAGATCGTGCGCGTAGCTCGGCGGCGTGCGGAAGGCGTAACAGTCGCCGGAGGGCGCGCCGCCGCACTTGGGCGAGTCGGAGACGTCGGTGAGCGTGCCCTCGAGGTTGCCGAAGACGACGTCGCCCTTCAGCTGTCCCTTCACGGGATCCAGGTAGGACCCTGGGTCCGACGGCAGCTCCGGTGAGTTGCCGAGCATCGTGTCGCCGACCGCGGCGAAGGTGACGCCGGCGCCGGACTTCGCTCCACCCTTACCTTCCTTCGCGACGGCGTCCACGGTCTTGCCACCGTCGGCGTTCCCGGACATGCCGGTCGTGTGGGAGGAGCGCACGGTCCCGCCGGAGAAGGCGCCCGCGGCGATCGCGACGACGACCGCCACCACGGCAAACCCGAGCACCCATGCGGCGATCCGCTTCATCATCGATGTATCGCACCGCCGTAGGACGACCTCGCGATCCGGCAGCGATCGTGCAGCCGCTCACGCCGGCGCGACGGCCGACGAGCGCCGACCCGTAGGATCGGCCGATGCGTCGCAGCATCGCCATCGCTGTCGCGCTCGTCCTCATGCTCGTCGGCCTCCTCGGCTTCGCCACCGAGGCCTTCGTGGCGATCGGCTGCGTGATCCTCGTTCTCGGCTCGCTATTGCTCGCGATCGCCCTCGGAATGGGCGCCAACGTAGACGAAGAGCAGTCGAAGTCCGACTGAGCGCAAGAAAATTAACCGACCAAACGTCAGTTAAAGAATCCTTTCAATTGGGTATGCTGAGCCCTATGCGGAACTACGTGGTAGCCGCGTGGGAGCGGCGACGCCACCGAGAACGAGAGCTTCACCAGGTCACGGCGGAAACCGCCGAGCACGCGATCGTCGCGATCGCCTCCTCTCGCCCACTCGATGAGCAGCCGGGCGTCTACGAAGCCTGGCCGACCGAGTCTCCGGAGTTGAATCTCCGCATCACCTACGCCGCCCCCCGGCGCCAGCTCCGCCTCCAGCCCGAGACGGAATAGCCCTCCCTCACACCGGGCGCCCCACGAGGTGCCCGCGCCGCCGTACGCTCTATCGATGGAGATCGTCGACAGGGGCGATGACTCGGGCGAGGGGCCGGTCCCGGTCGCCTACGCCGACACCCGCGAGGAGGCGGCGCTGATCCGCGGCCTGCTCCGCGAAGCGAAGATCAAGAGCATCGCCCGGCAGGCGGGCATCGAGGGCGGCATCGGCACCTCCAGCCTCCTCACCCGCAGCCCCCGCCGGATCTACGTCCGCCCGGAGGACGCCGCCGCGGCCCGCACCCTGATCGCCGAGACGATGGTCGAGGACCCGGCCGAGACCGAAATCCCCGAACCCGTCAACGCCGCCTACCTCGAC
The DNA here is from genome assembly GCA_036787695.1 of Solirubrobacterales bacterium. Lineage (GTDB taxonomy): Bacteria > Actinomycetota > Thermoleophilia > Solirubrobacterales > 70-9 > VAYN01. The sequence continues at coordinate 12,716 of DAIQOT010000059.1, forward strand.
GAAGCCCGCGGCCACAAGCCCCGCGACTACAACGTGTTCGGCGCCTACCTCCGCTTTTACCTGGTCGCGATCGTGGTCCTCGGCCTCATCTTCGTCGCCTTCCTACTGCTTCATTGATCCTCGGCGGAGAGCCCTCCCGCGCGCCGCTCCTCGAGGATGTCGGCGACCATCGCGGTCGCCCGCCTCGCGGCGTCGAGCGGGGCCATGCCGGCGGCGCGGTCGGCGAGGTAGGAGACCATGAAGGCGTCGCCCGTCCCGGTGGTGTGGACGTCAGGGACCGCTCGGGCGGGGATGTGATTGCGATCGCCGTCGAGGTAGAGGTCGCAGCCACCGGCGCCGAAGGTGACGAGGATCTCGGCGATGCCGAGGCGGGTCGCGGTCGGTGTGTCGAAGGGGCCGCCGGCGAGCGCGTCGGCCTCCTCCTGGTTGAGCTTGAGGACCTCGATCGGATCGAGCAGCGCGCGGTCGAATTCGCCGTCCAGGTGGAGGCGGCCGAGCCGCGGGACCCGCACCAATCCCTGGCCGTCGAGGGAGATGCGATGGCCGCGCGCCGCCAGCGCCTCCAGGAACTCGAGCGGGAAGTCGCCGCGCAGGAGCGGCGCGAGGTGGACCCACTCGGTGCCGATCGCCGCCGCGTCGATCTCCGACTCCGCCCACGGCTCGCCGATCGAGTTGACGTTCATCCGCCGGCCGCCGTCCTGGTAGCGCAGCGCGAACGAGCTCGTCCGCGGCGTCCACAGCGGCGCGATCAGCTCGCCGTAGCGGTCGAACACCGGCTGGAACAGGGGCAGATCGTCACGTGACAGTCGTGCCACCACCCGTCCCGGGTGCCCCATCGCCTCCAGCGCCATCGCCGCGAAGACCGGGCACCCTCCGGGTGTCGGCGGCCCGTCGTCGACGTAGTCGACCGAGAAGTTCCCAAGGACGGTTACTCCGGTCTGGTTCGGTTCGCTCACCGGATCACTCAAACGGCGATCCTAATGGCGGCCACCAGTTGGAGCATTTGACGCACCGCGGAGAGCGCGTCTCGCCTCAGAAGGGACCCGAACGCGAAACGCAGATCGCACTCTTCGGTCAAATCGGCCCCCCGGTTCGGGATCGATCTCGCGGTACTCTTGCGCGGCCTTGGGGCCGTAGCTCAGTTGGTTAGAGCACCAGACTCATAATCTGAGGCGCGCTGGTTCGAGTCCAGCCGGCCCCACTTACATCACATAGACGATCAGCTCGATCAGGAGCCCGTGTTGATAAATGTCGATGTGCCACATGCCGACCATGTCTTCCTCTTCGGCACCTTCCGCCAATCCCTCTTCCACCGACTGGCCGGATGCTCTGGTGTCCGCGCGTTCAAAGGCGTCGCGCCAGATCGTCACCGACCCGTAGTCAGGCTTGGGCTCACCGTCGCGACGCCAGTAAAGGGTCCGATGATTGGTCCCGCTCACTTCAACGTCGACAAGCGATTCGACGATGCCCGAGAAGCCCCCGAACCACATACCGCCCGACCCGGACTCGATGTCGTCGTACGGAGTCCGGATCGTCGCCTCCACCATCCGCCCGTGCAGCCCCTCGAGGACGGTGATCAACTCGTCGAAGGTCATGTAGCCGCCGGAACCGCGGCGGGCATCAGGTCGAGCTCATTCGCCCGCTTCACGGCGTCCCCCACGCGTTCGCCGATGCCGCGTCCGCCACGTCGCGGGCGGAGCTAATCATCGTTTCGATCTGCGGACGGCCCATGTGCGCCTTTGCGTCTAGCAGCGTCCAGGCTGGCATCTGGGCGACCTTAACTGAGCTATCGCCCGGGGCCCCTCGCCCCTGATGCGCTTGGGGCTATTCAGCCTTCACGCACTGGGCGAGAACTGACAGTTCTATACCTTCGCGAACCTGCCGCGTGCCGTTGCCGAGGCCGATCACTTTCCCCTTGGGGAGTTCTTCCACGGTTTGTCCGACGCATTCGAGCTGCGCGCCTTCGAAGCCGTGGGCTTCGGCGATCCCGCGCAGGCGGCCGACGAAACCGGTGCGGAAGAGGGCGAGTTCCTTTTCCGAGGCGTTGGGGTCGACAAGCGGGCGCTTGCTCGACTTCTTGCACGCCGACCCGGCCGCGGCGATGATCTGTTCAGCCTTGCCCACCCCGCTCGATTCGGGATTCTGGTTGAGCGCTTCGGCTTCCTTTGGGCTCAGCTCCTTCTTCGCCCGCGCGATCACGCAGTTGGTGTACCAGCGCTGGTAGGGGAACTGGGCGAGCAGCGTTTCGAGTTCGGGGTAGATGCCGTGGACGTCGGTCGGCACGGTAACGACCGCGCCCCCCACGCTCTGGGTCTGACCGCCGGAGGAGCCGCAGGCGGCGACCAAGAGCCCCGTGGCGAGGGCGGCGATGACGAGCAGGGTGGCGCGCACGAACGCTAGGCGCTGAACAGCTGAGCGAGGCTGCGGCCGACGTCGGGCGGCTCTTCTTCGCCTTTCGCCGCCGCCTTGGCGCCCTCGGCGAGCGCCTTGGCCGCGTCGGCGATCTGGTGGTCGCGGCCACCGCGGATCGTCCCGGTCTTCTTCGCTTCGGCCAGGTCGGACTCCATCAGCCCGGCGAGCTCCGACAGCCGCCGCAGCCCGACCACCCCGGCCGTGCCGCGCAGCGCGTGGGCTTCCGCCCGCATCGTCTCGAAGTCGGTCGTCGCCGTCGCCAGCCCGGCCGAGATCACGTCGCAGCGACGCCGCGCCTCCTCGGCGAAGGTCGCGAGCAGCTCGTCATCGGAGGCGGTTTTGTCGCTCATTCGGAGATCACCCTATCGACGGTCTTGCGCATCAGATTGGTCCCGAACGCGCCCTCGATCGTCGCACTGACCACGCCTTCGCGGTTGATCGCGAACAGCCATGGTTCGGTCGGCAGGTGGAATCGGCGCACCTGAGGACGCACCCCCTTCGACGGGTCGTTGTCGTTGTAGATCTCCATGTGGATGAAATTCGCCTTGCCTTCGAATTCATGCTGGGCCTGCTCCGCCACGTCGACTACCGGCCCGCAGGCCCGACTCTGGCAGAACTTGGGGGTCGTAAACAAGAGGAGTATCGGTTCCTTTCCCAGCACGTCCGCGTAGTTGACCTTGTTCTGCGTGTCCGGTGGCACTCTCGTCGAGATTTTTGCGAGGTCACCGCCGACGCTCTTCGCCGTCGGCGTCTGGATCAGCGGCGCTTTCTCGCCGGGCGTGGGGATCTTTTCGAATTCGCCCACCGGGAGGCTTCCCAGGGAATTCTTCGCCCACCCGCCCTTTTCCTTGATCAGCGCGACGATCTTGTATTCGCCTTCGCTCGGGAAGGGGATCTGGGCCGAGTAGACGACGCTCGCGACCGTCGGGTCTTCGGTGGTCGTCCTGCTCTGGAATTTCGGTTCCGTCGCCAGCGATTCGATCCGCGCCGGGAACGGGCCGATGGCGGGCCGCTGCCACGCTTTCGCCGTGCCGGGTTTCACTTTCGGCACCTCGACGTAATACAGCGCCACTTGGGCGCCGGTCACCTCCTTGCCTTCCTTGCCACCGGTGGCTTTCTCGGAGACCAGGAACGGGTAGCGCTCGGTCCCCGGATAGAAGGCTTCGGCCTGGGCGTCGATCTTCACCGTCGGCTGGACTTTCACTTCGTCTTTGACCAGTTTTTCCAGCGAGCGGCCTTCGGTCGCCGGGAACGCGCTCTTCGGCGGGGCCGGGCGACTCTTGCCGCTCTCGGCGCTCTGGTTGACGTGGGAGGAGCTCGATGACCCCCCGCCGCAGCCCGCCAGCACCAGCGACCCGCACGCGAGCAGGCAGACGAGGCCCGGAGCGAAACGGAGGGCGCGCATCGGATCCATGTTTTCAGAGAGGTAGGCTGCCCGCGTCGTCGACTGGAGGGAGGAAGCATGGCGGAGCGAGCGGCATTGATCACGGGGGCGTCCGGTGGGATCGGCCTGGCGATCGCGGAGGTGCTGGCAGGCGAGGGGTACGGGCTGACGCTTTCGGCGCGCCGGCCGGAGAAATTGGAGGACGCGGTCGCGCACCTGCGGGAGGCCGGCCACGAGGTCGAGACCGTGGCCGCGAACGTCGCCGACGAGGCGGAGCTGAAGAGCGTCTTCACCGCGCACGAGGCCCGCTTCGGGCGCCTCGACGTGCTGGTCAACAACGCCGGCGTCGGGATCGGCGCGCCGATGGCCGAGATCGAGACGAAATTCCTCGACATGCAGTTGGCGGTGAACCTGCGCTCGATCATCCTCGGCACCCGCGAAGGGCTGCCGCTGCTGCGCAAGGCGGGCGAGGAGCACCGCAAGGCGCTGATCCTCAACATGGCCTCGATCGCCGGGAAATCGGGCCAGCCGTGGCTGTCGATCTACGGCGCGACCAAGGCCGCGGTGCTGAACTACAGCGTCGCCACCGAGCGCGAGGTCGGCAAAGAGGGCATCGCCTGCACGGCGTTCGCGCCCGCCTTCGTCGACACCGCGATGACCGACTTCGTCAAGGGGGCGGTGCCGGCCGAGGAGATGATCCGCCCGAGCGACATCGGCGAGGGCATCCGCTTCCTGCTGAGCCTCTCCCCCAACTGCCACATCCCGGAGATCGTCTTCACCCGCGGCGGCGAGTCGGACGGCGCCCCCTAGGGTGCGCGTCCTCGTCGCCGCCTTCGGCGATCCCGGTCACGTCTTCCCGGCGATCTCGCTGGGACGAGGGCTGGCGCGCCGCGGGCACGAGGTCACGCTCGAGACCTGGGAGGAGCGCCGCGCCGCGGTCGAGGGCGCCGGGCTGGACTTCGCCGCGGCGGAGGAATACCGAACCTTCCCGCCGCCCGAGCCCGACACCGACGACGGCCGCCACGCCGCCGACGCGGCGCGGGCGCTGCTGCCGCTGATCGAGCGACTCGACCCGGCGGTCGTCGTCTCCGACATCCTCACGCTCGCCCCGACCCTCGCCGCCGAGGCCGCCGGGGTGCCGCTCGCCACCCTGATCCCGCACATCTACCCGGTGGTCGAGTCGGGGCAGCCGTTCTTCGCGATCGGGCTGAAGTCGCCGCGTACGCCGGTCGGGCGGGCGATGTGGCGGACGGGCCAGCGGGCGCTCGACGTCGGGCTCGAGCACGGGCGGCGCGACCTGAACGGCCAGCGCGAGCGCCTCGGC
>DAIQOT010000006.1:0-43525 GCA_036787695.1 Solirubrobacterales bacterium
GCGTCGAGAGCCAGCTCGAGCTGGCTGCGCCGCCGCCGTCGCCGCCACTCGCGCAGCAGCGGCCCGACGCTTCGCTTAGGCGCGCTCACGGCCTGGGACGACATCCCCGCCAGCGTATCCGCGCCGCCATCACGCGCCGATTACCTCGGAGGTAATGGCGGCTCGTCAGGTCCCGCCGACCGCTCGGCCGCCGCCGCCTGCGCTTCGTCGGCGTCACGTCGTCCCAGCTTCGCCCCCATCTTCACCGCCTTGACCGCGCTCGTCGCGCCGGCCTGCAGGGTGAAGCCGACCAGGAAGAGGACGAAGCCGGGGAAGCGGAGGAACGGCGAGCCGATCATCAGCAGGCCGATCCTGCCGATCACGTAGGCGGGGGTGCTGACGACGGCGCCGAGGAAGCTGCCGACGACGCTGGCCGAGAGGCGGTCGCGCAGAGTGCCGCCGGGCTTCACCCCGACCAGCCGCGCCGGTACGGCGACGTAGGCGATCATCATCACGCCGACGACGACGCTGAGGCTGAGCGCGAACCAGGGCCGGTGGGCGCGGCTGACGACGGTGACGGTCAGTCCCAGGGCGAGGCCGACGAGGCCACCCGAGGCGAGGATCGCGGCGAGGTGGCGGCGCGCTTCGTCGACCGCCGGGCGGATCCGCGGGCGGTCGCCGTCCTGGCTGATCGCGAAGCCGAAGACGGCGTTGAGGAAGAAGCAGCCGGCGGTGATCGCGACGATGCCGAGGATGATCGGGATCACGATCGGGCCGCTGATCGCGTGCCAGGTGCGGTCGTGGAGGACGTGCGCGCGCAGGTCGTACATCGCGATCCAGATCCACATCGCGGGCGGCACCTGGATCGCGATGAGCCGCCAGTTGCCGAACAACAGGCGCAGGCCGCTGAAGAGGAGCGCGACGCCGCCGACCGCGAGCGCCAGCGGGGCGAGCAGGCGGTGGCGGCGGCTGAGGTCCTCGACCCCGCGGACGATCGCCGCCTCGTCGCCGTCGCGGACGGCGCGCCCGACCGCGGCCAACCGATCTGCGATCTCGCGCGAGGTCATCAGGCCTCGACGGCCGGACGCGCCTGGCGGTGCCGCGCGCGGATCACGGTCCCCCCGACGCAGAGGACGACCATCGCGAGGATCAGCGCGAAGAAGACCCACTCCGGCCACTCGTAGGCCTCGTGCAGCTCCCAGGTCTCCTTCACCCCGATCAGCGCGGCGCCGACGGCGACGTAGAGCCAAGCGTTGAGGATGTCTTTGATGGTGAGGAAGGCGATGAGGTCTTCGTCCGGCATCGCCTCGCCGATCTGGTGCTGGTAGATGGTCGCGCTGCGACGCGTGAGGACCCACCAGACCGGCGGCAACAGTAGCCACCATTTTGAGACCGGCTCCGGTTCGCCGACTCGCGCTTTGGCCTCCTCGAACGACTCGCGCCGGAACTCCTGGTCGGAGATCTCGCGCACGGCCTGGTCGAGCGGCCCGGCTACGAGCAGCCAGGCTCCGAGGAATCCACACCAGGCGATGATGTGAGGCACCGCGCTTTCATAGCGGATCGGGCGCTACGGAGTCCGCGACCAGAGGAAGGCGAAGGAGATCGGGTGGCCGCGAAAGCGCTCCCACTTCGGCTTGATCGCGATGAACTCGTCGTCGACGACGCGCTCGTGGAGGGCGGCGAGCGTGAGCCCGGCGCCAATGCCCGCGGCGACGTGGTCGCTGAGCAAATGGACGTGCGTCTCGATCGCGACCGCTTCGCCCGACTCGGCGTCGTCGAAGTGGGTCGGCATGCCCGAGGCGATGATGAAGTGCGGGTGGAAGCCGACCAGCGCGAAGCGAGCGCCGGGAGCGGCAAGCCGCGCCGCCTCGGCGTAGAGCGGACGGAGGTCGGCGAGGTGCTCGTCGACGAGGCAGGAGACGACGAGGTCGTAAGCGGCCGAATCGAGGCCGGTGTCAGCCACCTCGGCCTCACCAAGTGAGCGGTAGACGCCCCGAGCCCGTGCCGCCTCGAGCATCCCCGGCGAGAGGTCGACCCCGTCGATCTCCCCCACCCCACGTCCCGCGAGCCAGCTCCCGGTCCTCCCGGTCCCACACCCAAGGTCCGCCGCCGAGCCGACCCCCGCCCAGTCGACCTCGAGCCGCTCGAGCAGCGCCAGGTCCATCGAGTCCTCGACAGTGTCCTCATAGGTCGCCGCCCACCGGTCGTACCCCTCCCGCGCCGCGACGGTCCGGTACCCCCGGGTGTCAAAGGCCTCAAACGAGCGCATACCGAAAGGTTCTCACGCCCCGGGAGAGATCGTCGGAATCCCGGCCCGACGGGCCGCTTTCGCCTGACGCTTGTCGTAGGTGACGAAGAAATCGATCGGCCGGACCTCGAGGGCGCTGACGACGTGAATCGCGTCGAGCGTGTGAAGTTTCGGTTCGAAAAAGTCGGCGGCATGCCGAAGCGTCGCTCGGCTGATCGGATGCAGTTCGATCATTTCGAGGAACAATTCCGCCCTGCGAAGGCTCGTGTCCAAGTCGAATCCTGGATCGTCCGCCGCGGTTCGGTGGAGCCCCCGACGGACCTCGGTCATCACCACTTCGCTGCTGATCCGCCTGTCTGCCGCGGTGATGAAGGCTCGCGCCTCCTTCGAATGGTCCTCGACCTTGGCAAGCTTCATCAGCGCCGACGCGTCTAGGTAAAGGTTCGGTCTTCGCGCTCTTCGGCGAGCGCGCGGCTGGCCTTGTTCTCGTGGTCGATCGGCTCCGGTGGGAAGAGCTCGTCGAGGAACCAGTCCGGGGGAAAGGATCGGCTTTCGTCCGGGAGCCACAGGCCCACCACCGCGACCTGCTCGCCTTCGTGCGTGATCACGAGGCGATTGGTTTCCCTCACCCGCTCGTAGAACTCGAAGTTCTCCTTGAACTCCTCGAACGTGACCGTCACCGTCTCGATCTTGTAGATGTGTTCCGTCATCTGATTCACCGTAGCGCCTCATTTTTCGGTTTTGCTTGATGGTCGTTTGCCGCCGCGCTACTCGCGCTCGCGGGAGAGTTGGGCGGCGGTGTGGAGGTCGGTGAGGACGCGCTCGCGGATCGCGGCTACCAGGGCCGTTGCGATCTGGCAGTCGTGGGGGCCGGCGGCGCGGGCGGCGGGATGGACGCTGCCGACGACCATTTCGAGGAGGACGCGGGCGTTGTCCTTGCCTGGGAAGGCGCCCTCGGGGATCTCGTCGAGCAGGGCGCCCATCACGTCGTCGAGGGCGATCGCGGTCAGCATCACCTCCTCGACCAGGTCGCGGGTGATCTCCAGGTCCGTCTGGTCGATGCGGCGGTCGCGGCGGTGCGGGTCTCGGCGTCTGCTCATGGACGCTCAAGGCGCCGGCTCGCCGAATCTCTCCCCGCCCGACACCGGCGCTTGACATGCCGAGGCCGCTGGTTGGGTAGAAAACGAGGGATGAGCTACGACGCAGACCCCACGCGATACGACGGCACGATGACCTACCGGCGGACCGGGCGCTCCGGCCTCGACCTGCCGGCGCTCTCACTCGGCTACTGGCACAACTTCGGCGACGACCGCAAGTTCGAGACCCAGCGCGAGATCTCCCGCCGCGCCTTCGACCTCGGCATCACCCACCACGACCTCGCCAACAACTACGGGCCGCCCTACGGCGCCGCCGAGGTCAACTTCGGCCGGCTGATGCGCGAAGACTTCCGCTCCTACCGCGACGAGATGGTGATCTCGACCAAGGCGGGCTGGGACATGTGGCCGGGTCCCTACGGCCAGGGCGGCGGCGGGCGCAAGTACGTGCTCTCTTCCCTGGACCAGTCGCTGGAGCGGATGAACCTCGACTACGTCGACATCTTCTACTCGCACCGGCTCGACGGCTCGACCCCGCTGGAGGAGACTATGGGGGCGCTCGACACCGCCGTCCGTCAGGGCAAGGCGCTCTACGTCGGCATCTCCTCCTATGACACCGACCACACCCGCCGCGCCGCCTCGATCCTCAAAGCGCTCGGCACGCCGCTCCTGATCCACCAGCCGAGCTACTCGATGCTGAACCGCTGGATCGAGCGCGAGGGGCTGCTCGACGCGACCGAGGACCTCGGCGTCGGCGTGATCGGCTTCACCGTCCTCGCCCAGGGCCTCCTGACCGGCAAATACCTGGACGGGATCCCGGAGGGCTCGCGGGCGACGCAGCAGGGCTACGGCGCCTTCGACTCGAGCTGGATCAACGACGAGGTGATCGGCCGGGTGCGCGAACTGGACGCGATCGCCGAGAAACGCGGGCAGTCGCTGCCGCAGATGGCGCTGGCCTGGAGCCTGAGGGACCCGCGGATGACCTCGCTGGTGATCGGCGCCTCCTCGGTCGAGCAGCTCGAGCAGAACGTCGCCGCCCTCGACAGCCTCGAGTTCTCCGACGAGGAACTGGCCGAGATCGACCGCATCGTCGACTTCGAATCGGGCGTCGACGAATGGGCCGACGCGCGCGCCGGGAAAATCGGCTCGGGGATCTGAGCCGGCAAAGCCGGTTCGCAATCATCTGGGTATGAGCGATTCCACCGACGCGCCGCGGCGCCCCGACGTCCCCCTCTCGATCCTCGACCTCGCCGCGGTCGGCCCGGACGAGACGATCGCCGACAGCTTCGCCGGCTCGGTCAAGCTCGCCCAGGCTGCCGAGCGGATCGGCTACAAGCGCATCTGGTACGCCGAGCACCACAACATCGGCTCGATCGCCAGCTCGGCGACCGCGGTCCTGATCGCCCACGTCGGCGCCCACACCGAGAAGATCCGCCTCGGCGCCGGCGGCATCATGCTGCCGAACCACTCACCGCTGGTGATCGCCGAGCAGTTCGGCACCCTGGAGACGCTCCACCCGGGGCGCATCGACCTCGGCCTCGGCCGCGCTCCCGGCTCCGACACCGCCGCGATGCGGGCGCTCCGCCGCGACGAGTTCTCCAGCGAACGCTTCCCCCAGGACGTCCAGGAGCTGCAGGGCCTGCTCTCGGACAACAGCCCGATCTCCGGCGTCATCGCGATCCCCGGCAAGGGCACCCACGTGCCGCTCTACATCCTCGGCAGCTCGCTCTTCGGCGCCCAGCTCGCCGCGGTCCTGGGACTCCCCTACGCCTTCGCCTCGCACTTCGCGCCGCACTCGCTCTTGGACGCGCTGCAGACCTACCGCGAGAACTTCAAACCCTCCGCGCAGCTCGCCGAGCCGTACGCGATCGCCGGGGTCGGCGTGATCGCCGCGCCGGACAAGGAGAGCGCCGAGGCGCAGCTCGAGATCACCCGCCGGGCGCGGGTGAAGAACCTCTTCAAGTCACCCTCCGGCGGCAAACTGAACGACGGTGAAGTCGACGAGGTCCTCAGCTCCTACCGCGCCAAGGTGGTCGACGAGATGATGACCTACACGGCCGTCGGGACCGGCGCCGAGGCGGCGGCCTACCTCGCCGACTTCCAGGAGAAGACCGGCGCCCAGGAGCTGATCACGGTCCACTACGCCGACTCGGTCGACAACCGGGTCAAGTCGGTCGAGCTGCTCGCCGAGGCCGCCGGCCTCAGCCAGACCCCGGAGCCCGCCGCGGCCTAGCGCGACCCGGCGGCGCCTCCCCACCCGCCGAGTTCGCAGAAACGGTCGCTATCCGGCCGAAAGTGCGAACTCACCGGGGGCGGCGGGTTCAGCCGAGGAGGCGGGCGACTGCTTCGGCCAAGGTGTCGAGGACGACGGTCGCGGACTCGATCTCGGCGTCGGGATGGGTGGTGCGGAAGGCGACGACCGGCATCCCGGCGGCGAGGCCCGCGGCGACGCCAGCCGGGGCGTCCTCGAGGACCAGGCAGCGGGACGGGTCGACGCCGAGCGCTTTGGCGCCGAGCAGGAACGGTTCCGGGTCGGGCTTGCCGCGGGTGATCGAGTCGGCGGTGATCAGGACCGCGGGCGGCTCGAGGCCGGCACCGCGCAGCCGCGCCGTCGCCAGCGCGGTCGAGCCGCTGGTGACGATCGCGATCGGGATCGGCCCGGCGAGCAGCTCGGCGGCGCCGGGGTAGGCGACGACCGAGTCTCCGTCCTCGACCTCGTCGCGGTCGACCTGAGCCTGTTCGGCCTCGCGTTCCGCCTCGGGCACCAAGAGCGCGATCGTCTCCCGCGTCGGCTTGCCCATCGCGAAGCGGTGCGTCTCGTCCTCGTCGAGCCCGCGCCGCCGCGCCAACGCGCCCCAGGCCCGCTCGCTCGAGGCGACCGAGTCGACCAGCGTCCCGTCGAGGTCGGCGAGGATCGCGGCGGGGCTCCAGATGTCGGCGGAAGTGTCGGTCACGGCGTCGATCCTATGGATGGACCGACGCCGCGACCGTGACCGCGCACACGCCGAGCGCGGCGACGCAGTGCCGACCGCGGTCGCCTCCCGGACTTTCACCCCACCATGGTGGGGTCAATCGACGGATCGCCGGCGGCCGTGGCGATCGGAGCCGCGCTGGGCCGTGTGGCGGGCGGAGCAGCGGGGCTTGCGGCGCTTGGCGTGGCGACGAGATGCGACGCAGGCGCGCTCCCGCGCTGTCGCTCGTGAACTCGACTTCGCGACGGACTTCTTCGCCTTCGTCGACTTGCCGGCCGGGCCGCGGTTGCCTTCGGGGCCACGAGGCCCGACGGGACCCGTCGCGCCGGTCGCGCCCGTCGCACCCATGGGACCGGTCGCTCCGGTCCCGCCGGCTGCTCCCACAGGACCGGCCGGCCCCTCCGCGCCGGTAGCGCCGCTCGCTCCCTGCGGCCCGGGTTCGCCGGCCGGGCCCTGCGATCCGCCTCCACCCGACACCGGCGTCGCGGCGACCCGCAGCCCGATCACGTCACCGAACGGCACCGCTTGTTCGCCCGCCACCGCTTCGCCGCCGCGGTCGAGCCGCAGCACCCAGCTCTGGTCGGCGTCTTCGGGACCCTGCCCGTTCAGCGTGGCGAGCCTCGAGCCTTCGTAGGAGAAGGATCCGACGCACCCTTTCGGGTAGCTCGGGAAGGTTTCAGCCTGGGCATCGGTCAGCAGCGTCCGCAATGACGCGCCGCTCGGGCCTTCGATGTCGCACATCCGCACCGTCCCGGTCGCGCCTTCGATCGCCAACTCGTGCGCGACCGTGGTCCCGTCAGCGACCGCCGGCGTCGGGCGCACGCTCGGCAGCGCCGGGTTCGCGCGGGCGGGCGGTTCGATGATGAAACCGTCGCCGGAGATCGCCATCGTCGCCAGGGCGGTCGCGTAGACGTACGGCACTTCACCGACCTCGAAGGGATATCCGCCTTCACCGGGGCCCGACGCGACCTGGGTCGAGAGCAGGTAGTCGACCGGCGTCGGCCCGGCCGTCCATTCGGGGCCTTCCAGATCGACCCCGCAGGCGTTCATGCCGATCACCGCGAACGAGGTGACTTCCGTGCCGGCCGCTTCGATCGACCCGTCCGCTTCCTTTTTGCCGTGCAGGTAGGAGATGCCCGCCCGGACCGCCGGGTCGTAGGCCGGCACCCCGGCCTCGCAGAGGGCGGCCAACGCCAGGCCGGTCGTTTCGGCCCGCGCGAAGCCACCGGGTTCGGTCCAGCCGCCGTCGCTTTCCTGCAGCTGGCGCAGGGAGGCGATGACCGGGGCCTCGGCCCAGTGCGGGGTCGAGCTCGTGCTCAGCGCCAACAGCCCGAGCGCCACCGGCTGCACGAAGGCCGTGCTCGCGGTGCCGCCGATCGTGCCGAGCGCGGGGTTCCAGCCGGCGACGACGCGGGCCGGGAAGTTCTGCTCCGCCGCGACCCGCGAGGGGTCGAGGCCGGCGGCGTGCGCGATCAAAGCCAGGCGCTCGCGTTCTTCGAGGAAGAGGGATTCCGGCGTCCCGACGTAGCCGCTGCTCGAGCTGGCGTATTCGGCGGCGAGGAAGTCCTGCAGGCTCGGGCCGCCATCCGCCGCGTCGGCGGCGTTGACGCCGACCGCGGCCAGCCCGACGGCCGCCCAACCGGTGGAGTAGTACTGGTGTTCGAAGCCGGTCCCGCCTTCGACGTCGGTCGGTTCCCCGGTCGCGCTCACCTTGGCGAGCAGGTAGGCCTTGGCCTTTTCCCTCGCGGCCGCGATTTCGGCCGGCGCGGTGGCGGAGGCGAGCGCCGGGAAGACGGCCAACCCCAGCAAACACACCAAGAAAACGGCCAGGCGGCCGGACGGCGACACTCTCATCAAAAGTCCCTTCCTCGAGGATCTGACGAAGGGATCGGAGGGAGGTCTCCTGGCTTCCGAGCTTTCCCCCCCGCGCCTTCCCGGCTCTCGCCAGTGGCCGCGCACGACGGTGCGCTTGCGAGGGGCATCCTCGGTCACAGTGGCGGGACCGCGCCGGTTTCTCACCGGACTTCCCTGTCCACCGATCCGCTATTCGGTTTGTGGCGGGCAACCTAGCGGACATCCGTCCGCCGCGCCGACGATCCGCCGCCCGACCCACTACCTTCGTCGCGCCGACTGGTGAGGGAACCCGGTGTGAATCCGGGACTGACGCGCAACGGTGATGGGACTGGCCGACGGCCGCTCCCGAGTCCGAATGCTCGCCCGCCGGCGCAGACATAAGGACCCCTGTTTCGCGAACGGACGGTCGGTCATCTCCCCCCTTCTGATCAGGGACGAGGCGCCGTCGTCCCCTAATCCAGAAGGAGCTCCATTTTGATGCGTTCCGCAACCGCGCGGCTGGCAGTGCTCGCCGCGATCCTGGTCTCACTGGCGGTGCCGACGATGGCCTCGGCGACCGTGAGCACGGCCGAAATCAACGAATCGCTGGCCAAAGGCGTCACCTACCTGAAGGGCCTCCAGTCCGAAGCCAGCGGAGAAATCACCGGCTTCGGCGGCGATTGGTCGCTGACCTCGCTGGCCGCCGCCGGCACCGCCTCCGCCGACGTCGACAAATCCGGCGTCGCGGGCCGCGACGCGCGCAGCTGGTACGAAGGCGTCGTCGGCGCCGCCGGCTGGCCCTCGGGCGGGCTCTCCACCGACTACGAGCGCGGCGCGCTGATCGCCTACGCCGCCGGGATCGACCCGGCCCGGGTCTCGAAACGCTCGAACCTGCTCGCCGGGATCGCCGGGTCCTACCAGCCCGCCAGCCCGGGCTACTACGGCGAAACGTTCAACGGGACCGTGTTCGGCCTCCTCGCCCTCGCCGACGCGAAGACGATCGCCGGCGTCAAACGCTTCCCGGCCAAGGTGTACGAAGGGGCGATCGCCGCGGTCGAAGCCAACCAGCACACCGACGGCGGCTGGACCTGGCAGAAAGCCGCGGGCAACGAAACGGTGCTGAAAAGCGCCTCCGAACCGGACCTGACCGGGGCCGCGATGGCGGCCCTCTGCGACGCCGGCGTCCCCGCCACCGCGACGACGATCACCAAGGCGAAGGCCTATCTGGTGTCGATCTTCGAATCGAAAACGGGGGCGTTCAAATCGGAATTCGGCAACAACACCGATTCCAACGCCTGGGCCGTCGACGGGCTGAAAGCCTGCAAAATCGATCCGCAGGGCAGTGAATTCACTGGCGCGGCGCCGGCCAAAAAGACGCCGCTGAACTACCTGATCAGCCAGCAGATCGCCAGCGGCACCGGGGCGGGCGGATTCAAGTATTCGACCGCGTCGACCGCCGAAGAGTACGCCAGCCAGGACGCGATCCGCGCCCTCGGCAGCGGCAGCTTCACCGCGATCCCGCCGGTGCCGAAAAGCGGCGAACAGTGGCACGGCGTCAAATCGTTCGGCACCGTCGCGGGCGAAACCGCCTCGCTGGCGCTGGTGATCGAAAAGGGCTCCGAACCGCTGAAGGTCTGCTCGGTCACGGTCAACCCGGAAGCGGCGACGATCCCGCTGTCGAAGGTGCTGGACGCGGCCGTCGCGGGCGGTAGCAAACCGTCGGCGTGCGTGACGAGCTACCTGCCGAGCAGCGGCACGGGCGCGATCACTCAGGTGAACGGCGCGCCGAGCACGCCGGAAGCGCGCTGGAAGGTCGGCATCGACGGCGGCGCCCTGGCGACCGCCGAACGCGGCACGACGATCCACGTCGGCGACACGATCTACCTGAAGTTCGAATAGCGCCTCGGAACGCGCCCGCCCGCGACGTTCTGCGGGCGGGCCGTCTCCGGCCATCCAATTCGCGCGGGGGCACGCGGGCGGTCCGGGCTCCCAATTTGCGCGGGCCGCGGGCGGGCCGTCGCCGGCCGCGCCCGGAGCGTCTATGCTGCGCGGCCAAGAGGATCGGTGGACAGGGAAGTCCGGTGTGAAACCGGCGCGGACCCGCCACTGTGATCGAGCGCAGACCCCCCGTCGCAGTCATCGCGACAGCCACTGGCCCAGAAGCCGGGAAGGCGCGCCGGGGAGCTCGTCAGCCAGGAGACCTCCCTCCGATCCGTGAACGTCGAACGCCCTCGCGGAAAGGGGCAAGGCATGCGGATACGCAATCTGTTCGCGACGCTCTGCGTCGCAATCTCGGCAGTACTCACGCTCGCGTCGGTCGCGGAGGCGGCCCCGACCACCGTCAACGTGCGGATCGAGGGAGCCACCGAAACGCTCTTCGAGGGCCCGGTCGCGGTCGAACCGCACGCGGTCAAAGCGTCCTCCGACACCGTCCAGCGCCCCTGCGACGGGATCAACTCGCTCGACCCCGAAAACACCACCCCCGAGCCGACCCCCACCGCGGCCGCCGCCGACGCGATGACGCTGGCGGATGAAACGTTCGACGGCAAGTGGTACCCCGGCTTCAACGACTACTTCATCACCCGCTTCGGCCCCGACGCCGAAAAAGGTGGCAAGTCCTGGGGCATCCTGGTGAACAACACCTTCACCTCCGTCGGCGGCTGCCAGTACCAGCTCGACGGCGGCGACGAAGTGCTCTGGGTCTTCAACGCCTTCAACTCCCGCCCGTTCCTCGCCCTCTTCCCGACGGCGGCCAACTACACCGCCGGCCCGCGGCCGCTGACCGCGACGGCGACCCTCGGCGAGCCGTTCGAGGTCGAAGTCGCCGCCTACGCGGACGACCAGGAAGGCGACCCCACCGAAGGCTCGGTGCGGGCGGGATCGACCGCCTTCGAAGGCGCCGATGTCTCCCCCGTGACGACCGGGGCGAACGGCTTCGAGAAGGTCGACACCGCCGACCCGACGACCGTCGAAACCAACGCCCAGGGCGAAGCGTCGATCACCTTCGCGACGCCGGGCTGGCATCGGATCAAGGCGACCGTTCCCGGCACCGGGGAAGAAGAAGCCATCCGCTCCAACCGCCTCGACGTCTGCGTGCTCGGTCCCGGCGAAACCGGTTGTGGGGCGCCGCCCGCCGAAGACTCGGTGCGGGTGCCGCCGCCGACAGTGGAAGAAGGAACGGGCGGGGAAGAACCGGGTGGCGGAGGCGACGAAGAAGCCGCGGGCGGAGGCGGCGAACCGCCGATCGGTGAAACGCCGCCGGTGTTCACGCTGCCGAACGGAAACGGTGGTGGAGGCTCGGGCTCGCCGACGAGCGCGTCGACCGCGGGAGCGTCTTCGACCACGCCCGCGCCGGCGGCGAAGGCCGGTCCGGTCCGGGTGTCGACGCCGAAGCTCGACCGTGGCAAGCTGACGCGGGGCCGACTCGGCGTCAGCTGGACGGTCCTCCGATCCGGCGCCGCGGTGAGAAGCTGGACGATCGCCTCGCAGCTCGTCGGCGTCAAGAAGGCGCCGTTCGTCCGGCGGGCGAGCGGGTCGACCACCACCTCGGCGTCGCTGCGGCTGCCACCGGGGGCGAGCTACCGGCTGCGGCTGACGATCGTCGACGCGCTCGGGCGCGCCTCGACGGTGACGATCGGCAAGGTCACGGTTCCCGGCCGTGGCGGCGATTGAGCGGCGACGCGACCGGCGTGCGGCGGCGGGCGCGGTCGATGGCCGACGTCGGAGGCGCGTCTCGGTGACCGCGCCGCTCGTCGCCCTGGTCGTCGCCGCCGCCCTCCCGATCCCCGCCGGGCTGGTCGCCGTCGCCGGAGCCGAAACGCCGAGCGGCCGCTTCGCGCCGTCGCTCGATCGCACCGTCCGCTTCCTCCAGGAAGACCAGAACAAGGACGGCGGCTTCGGCGGCGAAGCGGGCGGCGCGTCGGATCCCGACATCACCTCCTGGGTCGCGCTGGCGCTCGGCGCCGCGAGCGTCAACCCGCGCGACCAGAAGAAGCCCGGCGGGAAGGACGTCTACACCTACCTGGCCGAACACGCCGGCGAACTGACGCTGACCACCGACTTCGAGCGCGCCCTGCTGGTCGTCGACGCGACCGAATACCCGCCGCGGCCGCTCGGCGGCGTCAACCTGGTCGAAGCGATCCTCAGGAGCCGGCTCCCGAACGGCTCCTTCACCCACGAAGCGGGCGGCGCCAACCCCGGGATGAACGACACGATCTTCGCGATCCTGGCGCTCGCCCCGATCAAGGAACCGGCGATCGAAGCGGTCGTCCGCGAAGCGGCGGCATGGGTGGAACTCGAACAGAACGCCGACCACAGTTGGCCCGCCTGGTGCCCGAAATCGGTCTGCGGCCGCGGCGGCGTAGATCCGCAGGACTCGACCGACATGACCGGCGCCGCGCTGGAGGCGCTGAACGCGGCCGGGATGCACGGCACGGAGGCGCAGGCGCACGCGCTCGAATACCTGCACGAAGCGCAGCTTCCCGACGGCGGCTGGCCGCAGGCGATCGGCGAACCCGAATCGAACGTCGGCTCGACCGCCTGGGTCACGCAAGGGATCTGGGCGTCGGGCGGCAACCCGGAAACGTGGGTCAAGGACGGCAACGAACCGCTTGGCTACATGGCCTCGTTGCAGGCGGAAGACGGCCACATCCGCTACATGAGAAGCCGCGAACTGAACGGCGTCTGGATGACCTCCTACGCGACCCCGGCGTTCGCCGGCGAGGAACTCCCGCCGCGGGCCGTGCCGCTGTCCGCCGGCGACGGACAGCCGGCCCCGGAAGAACCTGAAGAAACGACGGGCGCCGAGCAGACGCCTGCCCCGGCCACCTCGAACACCGGCGGCGGGACCGGCGACTTCAAGCAGGGCGAAGGCGTGATCGCGGGCGGAGGCGGGGACGGCGCGCCACCGTTCAGCCGGCCGAAGCCGCAGAGCAAGGGCAAGACGCCGGGCGGCGCCCGGGTGGTGCATCGGCAGAAGCACGAGCCCAAGGACCACAGCCGCAACCGGCGTGGCGCCAACCAGCACCAGGCGAGGGGGACCGAGAGAGTGGAACCTCAGATCAGGGCCGAAGCCGACCAGGAAGCGGCGACGGTGACGCCGACGCCCGCCACCGACGGCGAATACGGCGGGGGCGGCGACGAAGGCTCGGGGCCAGGCGCCAAGGGCGCGCCGCTGCCGGTCGACGGCGCCGCGAAGGGCGACCCGGGTGGCGGACACGAAGAGGTCAGCGGCACCGTCATCGGCTCACCCGACGGGACCGGTGGGAAACTCGCCTTCGGCGCCCCCGGGCTGAAGAGCGCCGGCGGCGGCGCCTCCGACGGGCTCGGCGCGGCGATCGCGATCGGCGTCGCCGCCCTCCTCGCGGCTGGCCTCGGCGTCGGCCTGGAGCAGCGCCGCGGGAGGATCGCGTGAGCGGCCTCGCCGTCGCCGCGGTCGGCGTCGCTCCGACCGGCGCGAATTCCATCTCGACCGCCGTCGGGACGCTTGCGGGCCACCTCGTCAGCGCGCCAGGGGGGCTCGCCGCCGGCTCGATCGACCTCGGCGACGGCCTCTCGCACATCGCCACCGCGCTACGGGTGCCGGTGCTGATCGCCGCCGTCGTTATCCTCGTCCTCTGCGCGCTCGAGTGCGGCCGCTTCGCGGTCGAATGGTCGCGGCGCTGGCGCAATCGCCGGTTCGACCTGCGCGAGGTCGTCGCCGAGGCGGCCGCCGAGCCATCCCACGCCGCCCACTACGCGCGCTACGCCCGCAGCCCGGCCGCCGCGCGGGCGGTCCTCGCGATCGCCGCCGCGCCGCCGGCCGAACGTGGCCTCGCGGCCGAGCGCGCCCTCGTCGACTACGAGCTCGCCGTGCAGCGCACCCTCGACCGCACCCGCCTACTGGTCCGCGCCGGCCCGGCGATCGGGTTGATGGGAACGCTGATCCCCCTCATCCCCGGGCTGGCGGCACTCGCTGGCGGTGACGTCGGGACCCTCGCGGGCGATCTGCGGGACGCCTTCGGCGCGACCGTCGTCGGCCTCTTGGTCGGCACCGTCGCCTTCGCCCTCACGCTGACGCGGACGCGGATGTACACCGAAGACCTCGCGGGCCTCGAGCAGGGTGCCGCCGCGGTGACCGGCGTCGCGCCCGCGGCTCCCCCCGGTCCCGCGCCGACCGGTCCGGCGCCGACGGGAGCCCTCCGGTGAGTCGCATCGGCCTCGGCCGCCGCCGGGCGATCGCCGACGACCCGGGCGACCCCCTCGATGGCCTCGTCAACCTCTTCGACGTCGGCATGATCCTCGCGATCGCCTTCCTGATCGCCGGCCTCGGCCTCACCCTCAACCTGAAAACCGACAAGTTCGAAGCCCGCCAAGGCAAACATGCGAGCGGCAAGTCGAAGGTGATCCAGACCCCCTCCCACGCCCCCAAGGCAAGCGGCCGCGGCGTCCCCGTCGGCCAGGTCTACCGCCTCCCCGACGGCCGCCTCGTCTACGTCAAGCACGGCCGCGGCTCACGGTAGCGCCCCGTCTCACTCAGCTGCGGTCGTGACGACGCTCATTCCCCTCGCGCTTGTCGCAGGCGCTCGAGATCCTCGAGATCACTAGGGCGCCCGGCCTGCTCCTTTAAGGCGATCAGATCCTCATATCCCGCGACCTTGACCAGGACCCCATCAAGATCCACCTCGACGGCAGCCGGCGAAAGCATCTCCCACAGTTCGCGCTCCCCTTGCCACTGCATCAGGTCAAAGCGGCCGAGTCGCGTCTGCAAAACCCAATTCCCGCCCTGCGCGAGAACCTCGGGGTCGAGCGGGTCGGGCAGCTCGCCGGCATCGAAATCACCCGCTCCATCGAGTTCGGCGTTCAGCGACCGCAACAGGGCCGCGAGTCTCTCGAGGTTCTCCCGCGAGGGCTCGGGGACGACGTCAAGATCCTTCGTGGCGCGCACGTAGCCGTGAAAGCCGACGGCCACTCCGCCGATCACGATGTAGTCGACCGCCGCAGCCGCAAGCTGCTCAAGAAGGCCTTGGATGTCTAGTTCAGGCACCGCGCTCGCGACGGCCGGCCTCGGCGACCCGCGACATGAAGCGGGAAAGCTCGCTGACCTGCTTCACGCGCTGGGCCGGCTGGAGCTCAAGGTAGTCGCGGCGCAGGCGGGCACGCTCGGCCGTTCCATCCGGCGTCCAATTACCGATTCGACTGCGCTCCGCTGCCATCGCGGAGATTCTACCCGCGAGATCTGGGGCAATTCGGCGAGAGCGGATCCCAGTACGGACGGGCACCCGCCGGGCAGTCGACTACCTGCCGGCGGATGCCCTTGATCTCAGGACTTGCAGCCCGCGGGCTTCACGTCCTGGTTCAGGTTGGCGACGCGGCTGTTGTGGGCGACCGCCTTCACTTCGGCCTTGACCGGCGCGGCGCACAGGTTCTTCGAGGCGACCAGCAGGCCGCCCTTGCCGCCGGGCAGGTTCAGTTCGAATTTGGAGACCGGGAGGTCCGGGACCGATTCGAAGCTGGTCCGGATGCCGCCCTTGTAGGAGTCGATCCGCCCATCCAGGTCGATCGTCACCTGGCCCTGCAGGTGGGCGACGAGGTCGGGGAGCTTGTTGCTCGACGACCGCAGGTAGACCGGGCCTTCCAGCGGCGCTTCGAGCAGCGGCGACCAGGCTCGCGCGTGGCCGTAGATCGACTTCGTCGGGCACTGCGCCGCGGCGAACTGGACCCGGGTGCAGACGGTGCCGAGGCTCGCCTGGTCGAGGAACAGCGAGTGCGGCAGCGCCACCGAGAGCGAGCCGACGTCGGCGTCCTTGCCCGAGCGGGCGTTCAGCACCGCCTTCAGGTGCGGATGGCCGGAGCGCTTCGTCTGCCCGGCCAGGGACAGCTTCAGCCGCGGCTTGAACTGGAGCGCCTTGCAGCCTTCCAGCCAGGCCCCGACGCTCACCGCGTGCGAGGTGAGGCCGGCCGCGTTGCTCGGATCGTTGCCGCCGCCGGCGAGGCTGCCGGTGACGCTCGAGGCCTTGCAGCCCGTCCCGTTGCGGAAGAAGAACTTCCGCGAGAGTTCGACGGTCAGCGAGCGGAGGTCGACCTTGGCGCCGCCGACCGTGTTCGGGATCGGATCGGAGACGACGTGAATCTGGCCGCTTTCCGGTTCGACGAAGACGGCCGCGTGGACGACCACGTCGCCGAGGTCGAACGGACCCGCCAGCGCCGGGGTGACGATCACCATCGAGAGCGGCGCCCCCTTATATGGACCGGCGAGGTAGGCGTTGCCCGCCAGCTGCAGCGGGCTGCCACCCGCCCCGGCGGCGATCTTCACCGTGCCGATGAAGCTCGAGTCGGGGCAGCTCGGCGAGTTGATCTGCGCCTTCGCGGTGCTCGCGGTCGCCGCGGCGATCGCGCTTTCGGGGCAGTAGGCGACGCCCTTGAGGCGCGCCGTCGTCCCCGGCGGCAACGTCACGTCGATGCCTTTCAGCTCCTGTTCGCCGTCCTTGCGTTCGACCTTCAGCGTGTAGTTGGTCGACGCCTTGGCGGTGTTCTGGGCGGGAGCCGAGGCGAAGGCCGGAGAGAACGGACGTTCCGCCCCGGTCTTCGCGCAGGAGCCGCCGGTCGGCGAGCCGCTGAGGTTGAAGCCGGGCGCGGTCGCCCCCTTGTCGGGCGAGCCCGAGTAGGCACCGAATTCGTGCGTGGTCACGTTCGGCCCACAGGTCGAGGGCGAGGTCAGCGGCGAGACCGGCTTGCCGTCGAGCTTGATCCGGAACGATTCGAACGGGAGCTGCGGCGCGTTTTCGATCGTCGCGGTGAGCTGCCCGGTCGTCTTGTTGGCGCTGATGCCGGCGATGAGGCGGACCGACATGCCCCGTTCCGCCGATGAGCCGTCGAGGAACAGGCGATACAGCTTGCCCGATTCGGGATTGCTTCCTTCGGGCTTGGCCAGGTAGGCGGACCCCTTCAGGCTCCCTTCGGGGAGCACCGGCGTTTCGATTTCAACGGTGCCGAGCTTCGAGTCGGCCGGACACGAGATCGCGTCCCGCGAGTGGATCGGGAACTGCGCTTCGTCGCAGGTGCCGAGCCCCGGCGCGGCGGCCGGGTTGAGGCCCATCCCCTGCGGCAAGGTCAGCTTCGCCGTCTTCACGTTCGACTGGTAGATGGCGGCACCCGGTTCGAACGGAACCGTCGCTTCGATCGTCGCCGGAGACGGCGAGTCGGTGGCGGTCGTCCCCGCTTCGGTCGCGACCGAAGGTTCGAACGGCACGTTGGCGCAGCCTTCCGGGTGCGCGCCCTTGGGCAGGAAGCCGATGACTTCCTGCGAACCGGCGAGGAAGGCGGGCGGCGGGAAGGTCGGCACGAGCGCGGAGTATTCGTCTTCCGGCGCTTCTTCCTCGTAGGAGTCGGCGTGGAGGGTCGTCGCGAAGATGCGATGCGACGGTTCGGCGTCGGTGTCGGCGCAGACGCTGGGGTTCGTGAGGAACGCGCCGTTTTCGCCTTCGAGGCCCGCGTTACCGTTGAAGTCGAGGCGGTTCGCCAGCAGCGAGATGTGACCGACGAGTTCGGAGTCGGTGCTGGGGACGTGGATCGTGAAGTACTCGTGGTAGTCGCTCTGCCAGGCGACGCCGGCGCTGAGCAGCACTTCCGTGGCGGGGATCAAGCCCGGGATGATGTTGACGTCGAAGCCGAAGCGAGCCGGTTCGCCGGGTCGCGGCTTGATGTTGTAGACCGGGACGGGCGCGGTCAGCGGGATCCCGCCAAGCCCTTCGGCGGCGAAGGTGACGGCGCTGACGCCCACTTCGGTTTCGGCCGGGCAGACCCCTTCGTTCGGGAAGACTTCCTTCCCTTCCACCGTTTCGAGTTCACACTGCGGCGTCGCCTCCGGGTTGACGCTCAGCCCCGGCGGGAGGTCGACCAGGAACGTCTTCGGGTTGCCGACCGGCGCACCGGATTCGGTTTTTTTGACGAGGATCTGGGTGAAGGCGGCGCCAGGATGGCCGGCCGCCTGCTTGAAGAAGAGTTCCGGGGTTTCGGCCGAGCAGTATTTCGCCCCGTTTTCTTCGACTTCTCTTACCGTCGGGTCTTCGGTACAGGTGCCGGCCTGGAAGCCGGCGGCCGGCGTTTCCGCGACCCCTCCCGGTTCCTGGCTTTCGACTATGTCCACCGCTCCCGCGCTGGAGACGAACAGGGCGAAGAAAACCGCGACCGCGCAAAGGCAGCCGAAGAACAACCGACGCATCAAACCCTCCCTACATTTTTTCCCTGGCCACGACCGCGCGTGTTTGGGTACTCGCGTGTTCGTGTCTCTACTTCGCCACCCTTACATCGAAGCGTGGCGAGTTCAAGCAATCCCCCACAGAGTTTCGAATTTTAGGTAGTGCGGTTCACCTTTTGAAAGGTGAATGACTGAGTGTTCGGAATTCGTCTGGTGGCGGGCTATGCTCGCGAGGGTGACGCCCATGGGGACCGGGACCGAAGCGCCGTTGACGGTGGTCGAGCCGTCGCTCGGCAAACGCGCTCAGCGCAAACGCGCGACCCGCGAAGGGATCGTCGCCGCCGCCGAACGGCTCTTCGCCGAGCGCGGATACGACGGCGTCACGGTCGTCGACATCGCCGCCGCCGCGGGCGTCTCGGTGAAGACGCTGTTCGTCTACTTCCACTCGAAGGAGGACCTCGCCCTCGGCAACGAGGAGAAGCTGCTCGGCAAGCTGCTGGGGATGGTCCGCGAGCGGGAGCCGGGCCAGACGCCGCTCGGCGCGGTGACCGCGGCGCTGCTCGGCGCGTTCGAGGACGAAGGGCACCCGCGCGGGCTCGACTCCTTCCACCGCACGATCGGCTCCTCCCCCGCCGTCGCCTCGCGGCTGCGACGGATGTGGGAGCGCTACGAGAACGAGATGGCGGCGCTGCTCGGCACCGAGCGCAACGAAGCGGTGCCCTGCCCGGAGACCCGGCTGGTCGCCGCCCAGCTGATCGCGCTGGTCCGGATCACGACCTCGCCCGACGCGCTCGCCTTCGTCCGCGACCACCGCACGGCCGCGACCGAGGCGCTCGGCCTGCGCGAATGGATCGACCGCTCTGCCGGCCAGCTCGGCGACGGCCTCGCCGAATGGGGCCGGAAACCCCGGTAGATCTCAACCTCGAGGCCAGCGCTTCGCCGGAGGATTCACGCTCGCGTCGTAGAGCCCTCGTCGGCCAAGCGGCCTGGGAAGCGTCACCGTCTTGCTGACGCCCACGCCGACGCCCGCGCACGGGCCGGGGAGGATGAATTCGGTGAGGACGGCGCCGAGCAGGACCTTGCTTCCCTCTTCGCGGACGTGCACCTTGCTGATCAAGGGCCTCCTCCCCACTCCGCAGTAACCGGCGAGGGCTTCGATCTTGATCAGGCGTCCGTGCGGGACGCTGCCGAGCGACCAATGGACGAGCTTGCTGTGAGGTTTGCCGACGGCGTGCGTTTTGGTCGCGGTCTCAACGGAGCCCGCCCTTGGGGTCGAGCTCACACCCGAGCCGTCACCGGTCGAGGACCCGCCGCCCGACGACCCACAGCCGCCTACCGCGAGCGCCACCAGGGCCACCACGACTCCGAGCCCTGCCGTCCACCGGCCTCCTGACATAGGCCCCAGAATATTCAGCGCCTAGGGGACGAAGACGAGGCGGCGGCCGGAGGCGACGGGGGCGGTCCAGGCGGTCTCGACGTCGGCGAGCGGGACCGGCTCGGCGTCGACCGCGAGGTTGCCGGCGTCGACTTCGCGGGCGAGGGCGGGCAGCTCTTCGACGATCCCGGCGGTCGAGACCGAGCCCTGGCCGCTGCCCATCAGCTTCAGGTTGCAGGCTCGGAGGGCGGCCGAGGGCAACGAGATCTCGGGGCCGGTGATCGCGCCGATCTGGACCCAGCGGAGGGCGCGGGCGCGGTCGGTGCGGGCGCGGACGATCGCCGGGATCGCCGCCTCGGCGGGCTTGCCCCAGAGGTAGTCGACGACGACGTCGACCTCGGCCGCCGCCTCGGCGAGCGTCGCGGTCGCCTCATCGCCCTCGAGCGAGACGACCCGGTCGGCGCCGAGCCCGGGCAGCGTCGCGAGGATCTCCGCGTTGCGCCCCGCGGCGATCACCTCGCCGGCGCCGAGCAGCTTCGCGATCTGCACCGCCATCCGTCCCGCGTTGCCGGTCGCGCCGAGGACGAGGACCGACTCTCCGGCCGCCAGCTCGGCCCGTCGTCGCAGCCCGACCCAGGACGACATCCCGGGGTTCATCGCCGCGGCGATCGCGACCGGGTCGGCGTCATCCGGGAGCTCGATCGCGCGGCGCGGATCGAGCACGGCGCGCTCGGCCATCGTCCCGGCGGCGCTGTCGTCGGCGACGAAGTAGACGAGCCGACCGTCGGCGCGGCGGCCGACGGCGTCGGCGCCGGGGACCATCGGCAGCGTGCCCTCGCTCGTGTAGTGGGTCCCGTTCGCGCCCGAGCGGACGCGCGGGTGGAGGCCGGCGGCGAGCACGTCGACGACCTCCTCCTCCCCGGTCGCGACCGGGTCGGCGAAGTCCTCGTAGCGGGGCGGGTTATCGAAGGATGTGACTACGGCGGCTTTCATTTAGTTGGTGATACTAACAAAATTGGTTCGTGCCGCCAACCAAGTTGTTAGGCTGCCGGCGTGGCCGAAGACCTCACCCTCGTCGACTCGCTCGTCCAGTCCTCGTTCCTCGTCCAGGGCGTTATGCGGCGGGTGGCCGCACGCCAGGACCTCTCGGTCATCCAGATGCGGCTGCTCGGCATCCTCCGCGACCGCGAACCCGGCACCCTCCTCCTCTCCCGCATCCTGGAGCTCGACAAGTCGAGCGTCACCGGCCTCGTCGACCGGGCGGAGAAGCGCGGCCTGGTCGAACGCGTCCCCGACCCCGACGACGGCCGCGCCGTGCGGATCAAGCTCACCCGCGGTGGGCGGGCGATCGTGACCAAAGGCGCGGCCGAAGTCGAGGCGGAGATCGAGACGGTCGCCGCGGGCCTCACCGACCCGCAGCGCCGTCAGCTGGCCGGCCTGCTCAGCCGCTTTGCGAGCCCCCCGGCGCGCCCAGCAGTTCCTGGCACTGAGCGCTCGCCTTCTTGAAGTCGGCGCTTTCGGATTCGGACTTTTCGAACACCGGCCCTTCGCCGGAGAAGTTCGGTTCGCCGAGTTCGTAGCCGTTTTCGCGAACGCAGGCGACGTATTCGTTCACCTGCTTCTTGAAGGCGGCCGAGTTGGTGTTCGGTTTGCCGCCGGCGCCGCCCGGGCCGCCTTTGAATTCCGGCGTTTCGACGCCGCATTCTTCGAACGCCTTCGTCATTTCTTCGGAGCCTTCGCCGCCGAAGCCGCCGGCCGGAGGGCCACCTTCGCCGCCTTCGGGAGCGCCTTCGGGCATTTCGCCGCCTTCCGGTTTTTCGCCCGGTTCGGGCATTTCGCCTTCGGCGCCGCCGGGAGGCCCGCCTTCGCCACCTTTGAATTCAGGCAGTTCGACGCCCTTTTCCTTCAGACAGGCTTTCGCTTCTTCGGAGATGTTGAACATCCCGCCTTTGCCTTCTCCGGCGGTGCCTTCCCCGGTCGCGGTTTCCGAGCCGGAGCTGCTCGCGGTCGTGTTCGATTCGGTCGAGGAGCCACCGCTGGAGGAGCCACTGGAGCCGCCGCAACCGGCGAGCACCAGCGCGGCGATGACCAGCGCCAGCGCGGCGATCGATATTCGTTTCATGTTCGTTCCTTTCGTCATTCTTCGAAGAGGGATTCGACCGAGGTTTCGGATTCCGATTCGCCGGATTCAGAGGCGCCGGATTCGCCGGCCGCCGCCGCGCCCGGGGCGCCGAAGCCGGCGGTGGTCGATTCGATGCCCGATTCGGTCGCCGAGACGGAGCTCGCCTTCACCGTCGAGCCGTGCTTGGAGCCTTCGACGGTGACCGTGTCGCCGGGGTGAATCTTCTTGGCGGCGACGTTCGAGTCGCGGGTCACGGTGGCGCCGTCGCCGACCTTCACCGCGACCGTCGTCCCGTCCGATTCCTTGACGTAGATCGTGTGGCCTTCGACCGAGGTGACGGTCCCGGTCGCGGCGGCTTCAGAGCCGCCGAACGAAGGAGCGCCGCCGGCCGCCGTCGCTTCGGAGCCTCCGGTCGCGCCTTCGCCACCGGCCCCGGAGCCTTCCGCCGACGCGCCTTCGCCGGTCGCGCCTTCGCCGCCTTTGGCGAACGAGGGTAGGTTGCCGCCGCCGGGGAATCCGCCCGCGGCGGAGCCACCTTCGCTGCCCTTCTGCGCCTCGATCCCGCCGAGGAAGCCCGCCGCGGCGATGATCAGGGCGATCAGCGCTAGCGGCAACGGCCGCAGCAGGCGTCCGCGGGGACGGGGCGGGATCACGTCGTCGTCGCCGTCGTCGTCCCAGCCGCCGTGGCCGCTGGACTCGGGTTCGGAGTCGATCCAGCGCTCGTCGTCCTCGCGCTCCCCCACCTCCTCCTCGCGCTCGTCGGTGTCGATCACGCGGGTCGTCATCTGGTCGTCCTCCATTGGTTTGTCGGTTCGTTCAGTCAAAGCGCAGGGCCTCGATCGGGCGCAGGCGGGCCGCGCGCATCGCCGGGTAGGTGCCGAAGAAGAGGCCGGAGCCGAGCGACGCGGCGGCGGCGAGGATCACCGAGTAGGCGGCGACCTTCGGCTGCACGCCGGCGATTTCGAACTGGCTGCCGACCAGACCGACGGCGATCCCGAGCGCCCCGCCCATCGCCGACACCAGCAGCGCCTCGCAGAGGAACTGGGCGAGGATGTCGCCGCGCCGGGCGCCGATCGCCTTACGGATGCCGATCTCCCGGGTCCGCTCGGTGACGCTGACGAGCATGATGTTCATCACCCCGATCCCGCCGACCAGCAGCGAGATCGCCGCCACCCAGGTCAGCAGCGTGGTGAAGACCGATTCGCTCGAGCTCGACGCTTCGATGATCGAGCCCTGGTTGATCACCGAGATGCCTTCGCTGACGTCGTGGCGTTCGTCGAGGATCGCGGTGACCTGCGCTTCGGCTTCGGCGACGGTGTCCTTGCTGGTCGCCTCGACCGCGATCGAGCTCAGTTCGCCGTAGCCCGCGAGCGTGTCTTCGACCGCGGTGATCGGCGCGAAGACGCCGTCGTCCTGGCTCTGCGTGCCGCTCGAGCCCTTCGACCGGGTCACCCCGATCACCTCGTAGTTGACCCCGTTCGCCTGGATCGTCTTGCCGACCACGCTTTCGCCGGGGAAGAGTTCGGTCGCGACTTCGGGGCCGATCACGGCGACGCGGGCGCGTTCCTTCACCTGAGCCTCGGTGAAGAGGGCGCCGGTTTCGATTTCGTAGTTGTGGGCTTCGAAGTAGGACGGCGTGGTGCCGACGAATTCGCCCGGTTCGTAGCTCGACTGGCCGTTGACGAGTTCGGTCCCGCTGGCGCTCACGACCGGCGAGGCGCTCTTCACCGCGGGCGCCCGTTCGGAGCCTTCGAGCGCTTCGGCGTCGGCCTTTTCCAGCGTCACCGAGCTCGAGGCGACCCCGCCGAAGGACGCGCCGCCGCCGGAGCTGACGGTCAGGGTGTCGGAGCCGAGCGAGTCGATCGATTCCTGGACCTCGTCGGAGGAGCCCTTGCCGACCGCGATCAGGACGATCACCGAGGCGATCCCGATCGTGATCCCGAGAACCGTCAGCGCCGTCCGCAGGCGGTGGGACATCAGGCCGACCCAGGCCGTGCGCACGGTCTCGAGCGCCATCAGGCCACCGCCCCGTCGTGGACGACGACCTCGTCGCGGACGATCCGGCCGTCAGCGAGCCGCACCAGGCGGTCGGCGTGGGCGGCGACCTCGTCCTCGTGGGTGATCATCACCACGGTCCGGCCGCTGCCGTTGAGGTCCTCGAAGATCGACAGCACGTCCTCGGTCGAGCGCGAGTCGAGGTTGCCGGTCGGCTCGTCGGCGAGGATCAGCGCCGGGTTGGTGACGATCGCGCGGGCGATCGCGACCCGCTGCTGCTGGCCGCCGGAGAGCTCGTTCGAGCCGTGGTCGAGGCGCGAGCCCATGCCGACCGCCTCGAGCGCCCGCGTCGCCCGGTGCCTCCGCGCGCTCCGCGTCAGCCCGGCGTAGACGAGCGGCAGCTCGACGTTGGCGAGCGCCGAGATCTTCGGCACCAGGTTGAAGCCCTGGAAGACGAAGCCGATCTTGCGGTTGCGCAGGTCCGAGAGGTCGTCCTCGTCGAGCTCGCGGACGTCGACGCCGTCGAGCTCGTAGGTCCCCGAGGTCGGCGCGTCGAGGCAGCCGAGCGTGTTCATCAGCGTCGACTTGCCGCTTCCCGAGGGACCCATGATCGCGACGTACTCGCCGCGCTCGATCGTCAGCGTGACCCCGCGCAGGGCGCGCACCGTGGTCCGCCCCATGACGTAGGTGCGAACGAGGTCGTCGATCTGGATGACGGGACGCGGGCGGA
Organism: Solirubrobacterales bacterium; assembly: GCA_036787695.1. GTDB lineage: Bacteria > Actinomycetota > Thermoleophilia > Solirubrobacterales > 70-9 > VAYN01. The sequence continues at coordinate 24,526 of DAIQOT010000006.1, forward strand.
CCGCGGTGAGGCGGGGTGAGCCGTCGGGGCGACGCGCGTCGGCGGGGCCGCGCGAACCGTCCGAGCGGCCCGTCTCGCCAGCCGTCGACTCAGGGGTGGTCGCCATCATCCGCCGCCGAAGCTCGGTGGGCCGCCGGCGGCGCCGCCAGGGAATCCGCCGCCCGCCGCGCCGAAGCCGCCCTGGGTTTCTTTGGTCGAGCCCGATTCGCCTTCGCCACCGGTCGCCGTCGCCACAGTCACTTCCGGCAGCAGCAGCGTCTGGCCCGCCTTCAGGCCGCTGACGACCTCGGTCGTTTCGTCCCCTTCGAGCCCGGTCGTGACCGTCTTCGTCACTTCCTTACCGTCTTTTTCGACGGTCACGGTCTTCTGGGACCCGGCGCCGGAGATCGCTTCGGTCGGCACCGTGACCGCGTCCTTCACCTGTTCGACGACGACTTCGGCGCTCGCCGACATCCCCGCCCGCAGGCCCTTGGCGCTCTGGGTGAGGAGGATCGTCGCCGGGTATTCGACGACGCTGGTCGACCCTTCGCTCGGCAGCACGCTGACCTTGGTCACTTCGCCGGCCAGTTCGGTCCCTTCCATCGAGTCGATCGACACGGTCGCGGTCTGACCCTCGCGGACCTTGCCGATGTCGGACTCGCTGAAGCTGACTTCCATCTTCAGCCGGTGCAGCTGGGCGAGGACCATGAAGGACCCCGAGCTTTCGCCGCCCGTGGATTCGCCCCCGGTGGCCCCGCCGGCGCCGGCTTCGGAGGTGCCTCCGCCGGAAGAGCCACCAGAGACGGTTTCGCCGACCGACCCCGAGACCGAGGCGATCGTGCCGGAGATCGGCGCCCTCAAGGTCGTTTCGCGGACTTCCTGGCGGGCCGACTTCACCGTGAGTTCGGCCTCGCGCAGGTTGGCTTCCGCCGTCGGCAGGGAGGTGGACGCCCCGCCCGCGGCCGTGCCAGAAGTTTCGCCGCCCCCGGAGGTGGTGGTCGCGGCTTCACCGCCGGCGGTCGATTCGCCGCTGCCGGACGTCGGCGCCGCCGCTTCGACGCCGGCGCCCGTCGCGGCCCCGGTGCTTTCGCCGCCGGTCGCGCCCGCCGTCGATCCGCTCGTCGTCGATCCGGTCGATCCGCTCGTCCCCGATCCGGTCGATTCGGCGCTGCCGGACGTCGGCGCGCCGGTCTGGCCCGACCCGCCGGCCGCCGCTTCCTTCTTCGCTTTCGCCGCTTCCTGCTGCGCTTTCGCGGCGGCTTTCTTCGCGGCTTCGGCTTCTTTCTTCAACCGTTCGGCTTCGCGTTCCGCCTTTTCCTGCGCCGACGTGGATTCCGTCGCTTCGCCTTCGGCCGGCGCGACTTCGCCTTCGACGGTCGTGCCTTCGACGAGGTCGACGAACTCGGTCGTCGCTTCCGCGCCCTCGTAGGCCGTTTCCTCGGTTTCGTCTTCTTCGGCTTCAGCCGCCGTTTCGACCGCTTCTTCGGCTTCCAGCAGCGCCGCCTCGGCGGAGGCGAGTGAGGCGCGGGCGGAGCTCGAGTCGACTTCGGCGAGGACCTGGCCCTTGGTCACCTTTTCGCCGGCCTTGACGTAGATCTTGGTGACTTCGCCCGAGGCGCCGAAGCTGAGTTCGACCTTCTGCGCCGGTTCGAGCGTGCCGTTGCCGGAGACCGTCGACTGGACGACGCCCTTGCCGACGGTCGAGGTGCGCTTGGTCGCGGCCGAGCTGCTCGAGGAGCCGGTGCCGAGCGAGGTGACGGCGATCGCGACGAGCGCGACGGCGACGATCGCGAGCACCCACTCGAGCGGGCGACGGGGAAGCGGGATGCATCTACGGCGGGAGCGTTTCTTCACGCTCCCGATAGTTCAGGCCGCCGCTGAGCGTCGGCTGCGGGAATGCTGGGGGTTCGCTGAGAGCGCTCAGCCTGCGCTGTGACTTATCCGGGCTATGCGCGGATTTCCCACACCGCAAGCGCTGCGCTCAGCCGCCGGGCGGCGGCGTGTCGGCGCGCGGCGGGTCCCCGTGTGAGGACCGTCCCTCGATCCGCGCCCGCAGTTCCTTCCCGCGCCCGGCGGCGACCGCGCGGGCGGCGCGCGCCGAGGTCAGCTCGAAGCCGTTGTCGATCGCCAGGTCGAGCAGGTCCTGTTTTTCGATGTCCTCTTTCGCCCAGCGCAGGAAGACCCAGGCGAAGATGCCGAGCGCGAGGAACGTGCACTCGGCCATCAGGATCGCGCCGGAGGTGCTCTGGTCGGCGATCGGCGTGATCCCCGCCGCTTCGCTGGTCACCGAGTAGTCGGGGTAGAAGATCACGTCCGACCACATGAAGGCGTTGGCCATGATCATCGCCGGCGCCCAGATCCCCACCGTGTAGAGCGCGTGGGCGCCCTTCCCGAACCACTCCGGTTTCGGCAGCGGGCCGAAGAGCGGCATCCAGAGGAGGATGCCGGTGCCGATGAAGAGCAGGTGCTCGAGCACGTGCAGCGAGGTGTCGGTGAGCACCGCCTGGTACATGAACGGGAGGTGCCAGATGTAGAGGTTGAGGGTGAAGAGGGAGATCGCCACCACCGGGTGGGTGAGGACGCGCAGCGGGCGGCCGGCGCGGAACTGGAGCAGCGGCTGCAGCAGCGGCCCGGTGAAGCCGAAGACGATCAGCAGCGAGGCGATGTCGGCGAGCAGCAGGTGCTGGATCATGTGGACCCAGAGGAGCTTGTCGGCCTCGTCGTCGACCGGGCCGATCAGCGATCCGGCGATCACCACGAGGCCGGCGCCGAAGCAGACCTGACGCCAGATCGGCACCGGGCGGCCCTCGCCGGCGAGCTTGTGGGCGCGCGCCTCGTAGGCCAGCGCCAGCGCCAGCGGGACGGCGAACTCCATGATCGACCAGAAGGTGTCGATGGCGCTCTTCACGGGCGGCCCTCCGCGGACTCGGCATTGCTCGGTTCGGCGTGGCTGACGGCCGCGGGGACGAGCAGCGCCAGAAGGCTTCGGGCCGCGACCGCCGTCGACGCCGTCAGGCGCCGATAGTCGCGATTCGGCATGCCCGGAACAATAGATCCCTAGGCTTGCGGGCGGAGTCGACGCTCGGCTGGGGGCGGGGCCGTCGCCCCGCAACCACCATGGACCAGTCCTCTAGCCGCCGCAAACTCATCGCCGCCCTCGCCGTCGTCGTCCCGGTCACGGTCGGGCTGATCATCGTCGTGCTCGGCCACTTCCTCGGCCACGAAGAATCGAACGTCGCGAAGGAGAAGGAAGCGCCCGAAGTCGCGGCCAAGATCAAGCTGCGGACCGCGGCGGCGCCGGCCGCGGCGGGGACGCCGGCGCCGCGGGTGCGGCTGACCAACGGCGCGACCGGGGAGAGCTTCGACAGCGCCTCGATCGGCGGAGACCCCTACGCGGTCGTCTTCATCAACACCAAGTGTGAAGCGATCGGCAAGTACCTCGGGCGGGTGGCCGCCGAACTGAAGGCGAAAGGCGACGCCGACGCGGTCATGGCGATCTCCGCCGACCCGGCCGTCGACACGCCCGAAGCGGTGAGCACCTGGGTCGCCAAGCACAAGCTGAAGGGCGGGCCGGTCCACTACCTGATCGGCGACGAAGACGAACTGAGCGGGCTCTGGAACGCCTGGGGGTTCGGCGGGCCGTCCTCGGCGTGCCCGCCCAGCGTCCCGGCGCACCTCGTCGATGGCGCGGGCGAAAACGACGGCATCGTCGACCTCGATCCGGCGGGGCCGCCCTCGATCCTCACCGACGCCCTCGTCGGCATGGCCAAATAGGCGCAGCGCGTCGCGAAATTTGTGCCGGCGGTCCCAACTCCCGGTGGTAGCGTCGGCATCGGGTTCTACAAAGCGATCAGAGGGAGTTGGGACATGGCCGACACGCTCAAAGGGAGCTGCCTCTGCGGCAGCGTCGCCTACGAGGTCAAAGATCCGCAAGCGATGGGCTACTGCCATTGCACTCGTTGCCAGAGGTGGACGGGCTCGCACCTGGCCGGCGTCGTCGTCGCCAAAGAGAACTTCACCCTCACCGACGGCGACGACGTGATCGAAACCTACGAATCCGAGTTCGCCCCGCGCAACTTCTGCGGCAACTGCGGCAGCGCCATCTACGACGACCTCGGCGCCGACTACTTCGTCGCCGCCGGCCTGATGCGTGACCTCGACATGAAACCCGCCTTCCACCTCCAGGTCGCCTTCAAAGCCCCCTGGGAGGAGATCGGCGACGACGCCCCCCAGTACGCCGAAAACCCCCCGGGCTGAGGTCACACTTCGGCGCGAGAGAGTCCACGCGCGCCTCACGACTGGTCACTTGAGCCGGTCATAGGCGGCTCAAGTGACCACCTGATCACTTGTCCCCACCAGGGGGTGGACAAGTGATCAGTCGTTCGTCGCGGACCGAGTGTCTTACGAATCAGCCTGGCCAACGATCCTGGGCCGGCCCGATGAATTCGCGCAGCTCTCGCACTTCGTCGGCCAGGTCCGGATCGGGGCGATGGGCGCGCAGCGCCTCCTTCAGCGTCTTGCCGGTGCCGCGAGGGGCCGAGCGCGGCGCCGTCGCGGCATCCAATCTGCTCTGCTCAGCACCCCTAGCCCTCCGCTTCATTTCCGGAGCTTCTCACTCGATCTTCGCGACGTCACACTTCCGCGCGGCAGATGCCCGGCGCGCTCGGCGTTCGTGCGGCTGTCCCCATCAGGGGGTGGACAAGTGCACGAACGTCGCGGGCGGTCAGGCCCAGAAGGACTCGGCGGCCCAGGCGCCGGTGATCACGGTGTCGGGGTCGACGGTGCGGAGGTCGGCCCAGTCGGAGGCCAGGGACTGGAGGCGGGCCATCAGGGGGAGCTGGGCGAGTAACGGGGGCAGGCCGGGCGGCGGAGTGAGGCGGGTGACGGGGATGCCCTCGTGCTCGGCGGCGCGGGCGACCTCGGCGGTGAGGCCGGTCGGGTCGGCGTCGGGGTCGAGGGCGATCAGGTGGTCGTCCTCGGTGAGGGGGACGGCCGAGCCGTGGAGCAGGTACTCGGACTCGAAGCCCTCGGCGAGGACCCGGGACGCCTCGCGCAACTTCAGCGCTCCCTCGCGAGCGGTGACCGCGGCTGGGCCCGCGCCGAAGAGGACGGTGAGGCGAGGCGGCGGCCGCTCGATCAGGGTCGGTTCCGCAGCCGCGGCTTCGACCAGGGCCGGGAGGGCGGCGAGCGACGATGCGTCGAAATCAGCGAGGCGGGCGAGGACGAGGAGCGCGGCGAGGTAGCTGGCGGTGTAAGTCTCCGAGCGCTCCGGAGGCGCTGCCTCGATCGCCTCCGGCCAGCCCTTCCCCTCTCCCGTGATCGAGACGACGCGGGCGCCGGCGGCGAGCGCTTCCTCCCGGGCCTGACGGGCGAAGGTCGTCGTCGCGGTGTGGCTGATGACGATCACCGCATCGGCGGGCCCGAGTCGCGGCGGCGCGACGGCGAACCCCTGGCCGGAGATGGCGCGCGCGTCGAGCCCCGCGCTCGTCAGCATTGCGGCGCCGAGCAGCGCCGCGTGTTCGCTGGTCCCGGTGCCGACCAGCCAGACGCGCTCGGCGCCGGCGAGCTTCGTCGCGGCGGCATCGAGGTCGAGCTCGAGCGCGTGGCGGAGCACCGCACCCTGGTTGGCGACTGTCTCGGCCAGCGCCGTCATGCCGCCCCCGAGTCGGCGTAGCCGCCGAGCCAGGTGAGCACCTCGGCGGCGTCGCGGTCGGGCGGGAAGACGAGATAGAAGACCTTGACGATGCGGCCCGCCGCGGCGACGAAGGTGAGGCGGCGGTAGAACGTGCGACCTTCGGCCTCGAACGTCGGCAGCCCGAGCGCCTCGGCGAGCCGCAGGCCATCGTCGCTCAGCAGCGGATAGGGGATGTGCTCGCGCTCGGCGAACTCGGCCTGCTCGGCCGGCGACTGAGCGCTGATCCCGACCAGGTCGGCGCCGAGCCCGCTGAACTCGGCGAGCGCGTCCCGATAGGCGCAGCTCTGCGGCGTGCAACCACGAGCCCCGGGGATGTCGTCCCACCCCTCGGGCAGCGCCCTTCCCGGCGTGCCGGTCATCGGATAGACGTAGGCGACGAGCAACCCCACCCCGGCCTCGGCCAGGCTCAGCTCGCCGCCGAGCGTCGAGGGCAACGCGAGGTCCGGCAGCGCCAAGCCGACCAACCCGTCGGCCGCGCCATCGTCGATCGGCACCGGGAGATCGTCGGGAAGCGCCGTGTAGTCACTCATCGACTCATGGTCGCCCGACCGACCGCGCGAGCGCAACGGCCGACCCGGCAGAACCGGCGCCGACACTTGAGCCATCCCGGCGGACCCGACCACCGCCCCGCCGACAGGCCCGCGCCGTCCACGTGCGGCCCGACCCGCCGCCGCGCCGTCAGCCCCGCGTCGTCACGTCGGACTCCACCTCCCGCCGCACCGACGGGCCCACGCCGTCACGTCGGGCCGCCTCGTCCCTATGGCATCCGCGAATCGCGACACGTGAGCCGGGGAAGCCTCGCCGGAACCTCCCCGCTGTTGTTCCGGCGAGGCTTCCCCGGATCACGTCCCCGCCAGACTTCCGGAGCTACGCTCGCCCCATGCCGACCCCGCCCGAGATCGTCTTCATGCCGGGCGGCACCCGCACCGAGATTCATCTCGACGGCGCCGACACCGACGGCGCGTTCTGCCTGCTGGTCGACAACCCGCCGGTCTGCTGGTCGCTGCCGCCGCATCTGCACACCGACGCCGCCGAGACGATCCATGTCGTCGAGGGGGAATTCGAGATGACGATCAACGGGCGGGTCGAGCGGGTCGTGGCGGGGCAGACCGTCCACATCCCCGCCGGCGTCGTCCACTCCGGCGTCAACGTCGGCCCCTCCCCCGGTCGCCGACTCCTCACCTTCTCCCCGGCCGGGATGGAGGAGTTCTTCCGCGAGGCAGGCGCCGCCTCTCCCGACGCCGAGCCCGATCGCTCCGCCACCGCCGACGCCGCTGTCCGCCACGGCTGGCGCTTCGTCGACTGACCCACCGTCAGATCGATTCGTGCTGTCTCCGTCACTGTTTGATACGTTGACGTAACAGATGGCGACGCAGATCGAGAGAGAGCGGTTGGAAGGGATCCGGGACGAGCTCGGCGGGCGGCGCTGGCACGAGCTCGGGATCGAAGAGCTGGCCGCCGCGGCGGGGCTGTCGCGGATGACGCTGCACCGGCGGGGCATCGGCAAGGAGGAGATCCGCGCCGGGTTGGCGCAGCTGCTGGCCGACGAATTCCGCGCCGCCGCCCTCCCCGCGCTTACCTCTAGCGCTCCCGCCGACGAGCGGCTGCGCGCCGCGCTCGAAGCCACCTGCCGGGTCGACGAGCAGTACCTCGGGCTGATCGAGGGGCTCGGCGACGAGCTCGAGCCGATCTTCCACGAGGACGGCGAGGGCGAAGTGCTGACCAAGGGCAGCTTCACCGAGGCGATCCGCCGGATCCTCGAAGACGGCGAGCGCGAGGGCACTCTGGCCCCCGGCGACGACGCCGACGAGAAGGCGACGCTGATCTTCAACGCCGCCGGCTGGACCTATCGCCACATGCGCCTCGGGCACCGCTGGGACGCGGAGCGCGCTCGGACGCAGGTCGTCGACCTGCTCGTCGCCGGGGTCAGGAAGTGAGCGCCTGCACCCGGCAGGGCCGCGGCGCCGAGGCGCCGCCGATCGACCGACGCGCGATCGTCCCCTTCTCCTTCGCCCACGGCTGCGCCGACCTCTGCCAGGGCGCGGTGCCGGCGCTGCTGCCCTCGCTGATCGCCCACCGCGGCCTCGACCTCGCGAGCGCCACCGCGCTGGTGACGGCGGCGACGATCGCCTCCTCGATCGTCCAGCCGCTCTTCGGCATCTGGTCGGACCGCCTCGACTTCCCGCTGCTGGCGCCGCTCGGGGTCGTCATCGCCGGGCTCGGGCTCGGCGTCGTCGGCCTCACCCACTCCTACGCCGCGCTGGCGATCGCGCTGGCGATCAGCGGCCTCGGCGTCGCCCTCTTCCACCCCGAGGCGGCGCGGATGGCGGGGCGCGCCGGGCGCGGCACCGCCCGCGGCATGAGCTACTTCTCCGTCGGCGGCAACGTCGGCTTCGCGGTCGGCCCGCTGGCGGTGCTGCTGAGCGTCGGCGTCTTCGGCCTCGGCGCCTCGCCGGCGCTGGCGATCCCCGGCCTCGTCGCGGGCGCCGTGCTGGTGCGGGCACTGCGCGGGCAGCGCGCCGAGGCCGCCGACGAGCGCCACCGTCCCCACCCCCACGCGGCCGCGCCCCAGCCCGAGCACTGGGGACCGTTCACCCGCCTGACCGGCGCCGCGGTCACCCGCACCGTCGCCTTCTTCGCCCTGCAGGCGTTCGTCCCGACCTACCTGATCGACCAGAAAGGGACCAGCACCACGGTCGCCACGATCGCGCTGACGACGATGCTCGCCGCGGGCGCCGCGGGCACCCTCGTCGGCAGTCGCTGCGCCGATCGCTGGGGACGGCGGCTGGTCCTGGTCTGGGCGATGCTGCCGCTGACCGCGCTGCTGGCGCTGCTGCCGGAGCTCGGCCTGGCGGGCTGCTTCGTCGCCCTCGCCGCGATCGGCTTCCTCGACGACGCCCCCTTCGCCACCACCGTGGTGATCGGCCAGGCCTACCTGCCCGGGCGCCCCGGCCTCGCCTCCGGCATCACCCTGGGACTGGCGATCGGCCTCGGCGGCCTGATCGCGGCGGGCCTGGGACTGCTGGCCGACGCGACCAGCATCACCACCGCCCTGCTGATCCTCCCCGCCTTCACCCTGATCGCCGCGGCCCTCGCCTGGTCGCTGCCGCGCGAAGGCACCGAGGCCACCACGCAACGCGGCGAGTTCGCGGAAACGGCCGCTATGCGGCCGTAAGTGCGAACTCATCCGCCGGGGACGCCTGATCCCATGCCGTTTTCAACCTCTTAACTTGATCGATTCCAGAAAAGCGGCATACTGCCCTCGGTGCCGACGACCGTCGACTATGAGCAGATGCTGCGGGGCGCGGAGCTTCGCGTCACCCGGCCGCGGGTCGCGGTCCTGACCGCGGTCTTCGACCATCCCCACGCCGACACCGCCTCGCTGATCGAGGCCGTCCGCGGGGATCTCGGCGACGTCTCGCCGCAGGCCGTCTACGACGTGCTGCGGGCGCTGACCGACGCCGGGCTGCTGCGGCGGATCGAGCCCGCGGGCTCGGTCGCCCGCTACGAGTCGCGGGTCGCCGACAACCATCACCACCTGATCTGCCGCGGCTGCGGCGCGATCGCCGACGTCGATTGCGCCGTCGGCGAGACCCCCTGCCTGACCGCGTCGGAGACGCACGGCTTCACCGTCGACGAGGCCGAGGTCATCTACTGGGGCACCTGCCCCGACTGCGCCACCGCGCGCGCCAACTGAAGTCCCAGCACCGCCAGTCCCACCACCACTTGAGCCAGAACACCCGAAAGGAACCCAGTGTCTGACACGCATGAGACGCCCGACGCCGTCGTCGGCAAAATGGACGAGCCGCAGGTCAACGAAGCGGAGAAGTGCCCCGTCCACGGCCGCGCCCCCGAGCCCGTCGAGGGTGGTGGCAACCGCGGCTGGTGGCCGCAGAAGCTGAACCTGAAGATCCTCGCCAAGAACCCGGCCGAGGCCAACCCGATGGGTGAGGACTTCGACTACGCCGCCGCGTTCGAGACCCTCGACCTCCCCGCGGTGAAGAAGGACATCGAGGAGGTGCTGACCACCTCGCAGGACTGGTGGCCCGCCGACTTCGGCCACTACGGCCCGCTGATCATCCGCATGGCCTGGCACAGCGCCGGGACCTACCGGGTCAGTGACGGCCGCGGCGGCGCGGGCGCCGGCCAGCAGCGCTTCGCCCCGCTCAACTCCTGGCCCGACAACGGCAACCTCGACAAGGCCCGCCGGCTCCTCTGGCCGGTCAAGCAGAAGTACGGCAAGGCGCTCTCCTGGGCCGACCTGCTGATCCTCTCCGGCAACGTCGCGCTCGAGTCGATGGGCTTCGAGACCTTCGGCTTCGCCGGCGGCCGGGTCGATGTGTGGGAGCCCGACGAGGACGTCTACTGGGGCCCCGAGCGGGTCTGGCTGACCGATGAGCGCCACACCGGCGACCGCCAGCTGGAGCAGCCCCTCGGCGCGACCGAGATGGGCCTGATCTACGTCAACCCGGAGGGCCCGAACGGCAAGCCCGACCCGCTCGCCTCGGCGGTCGACATCAAGGAGACGTTCGGCCGGATGGCGATGAACGTCGAAGAGACCGCGGCGCTGATCATCGGCGGCCACGCGTTCGGCAAGACCCACGGCGCCGCCGATCCCGAAAAGTACGTCGGGCCGGAGCCGGAGGGCGCGCCGCTGGAGGCGCAGGGCCTCGGCTGGATCAACTCGTATGAGTCCGGCAACGGGACGGCGACGATCACCTCGGGCCTCGAGGTCACCTGGACCGACACCCCGATCCAGTGGGACAACCGCTTCCTCGAGATCCTCTTCGAGAACGAGTGGGAGCTCGAGCAGTCCCCGGCGGGGGCGAACCAATGGGTCGCCAAGGACGCCGAGGACATCGTCCCCGACCCGATCTCCGGCGAGAAGAAGTACAGGCCGCGGATGCTGACCACCGACCTGGCGATGCGCTTCGACCCCGAGTTCGAGGAGATCTCGCGGCGTTGGAAGGACAACCCGGCGGAACTGCAGGACGCGTTCGCGCGGGCCTGGTTCAAGCTGACCCACCGCGACATGGGGCCGCGGGTGCGGTACCTCGGCCCGGAGGTCCCGGACGAGGTGCTGCTGTGGCAGGACCCGATCCCGGAGCCGAGCGGCGCGACGCTCAGCGACACCGAGGTCGCGGCGCTGAAGGACAAGGTGCTGACCTCGGGGCTGTCGGTCTCGCAGCTGGTCTCGGCGGCGTGGGCGAGCGCGTCCACCTTCCGCGGCGGCGACAAACGGGGCGGCGCCAACGGCGCGCGCGTCCGGCTCGAGCCGCAGAAGGACTGGAGCGTCAACGACCCGGCGGAGCTCGCCCAGGTGCTGACGGTGCTGGAGCAGATCCAGGCCGACTTCGACGGCGATGTCTCGCTCGCCGACCTGATCGTGCTCGCCGGCGGCGCGGCGGTCGAGAAGGCGGCGCACGACGCCGGCCTCGCGATCACCGTCCCGTTCACCCCGGGTCGCACCGACGCGTCCCAGGAGCAGACCGAGGTCGAGTCGTTCGCCCACCTCGAGCCGACGGCCGACGGGTTCCGCAACTACCTGGTCGACGGTCACCGTCTGCCGGGTGAGTACCTGCTGATCGACCGGGCCAACCTGCTGACCCTGAGCGCGCCGGAGATGACCGTGCTGGTCGGGGGGCTGCGGGTGCTCGGCGCGAACAGCGGCGGCTCGGCGACCGGCGTCCTCACCGACAAGCCCGGCACTTTGACGAACGACTTCTTCGTCAACCTGCTCGACATGAACACGGTATGGAAGCCGACCGGCGCCGACTCGACCACGTTCGAGGCCCGCGACCGTGACGGCAACCTGAAGTGGACCGGCAGCCGTGCCGACCTCGTCTTCGGCTCGAACTCCGAGCTGCGGGCGCTGGCCGAGGTCTACGCCTCCGACGACGCGAAGCAGAAGTTCGCCGAGGACTTCGTCGCCGCCTGGGACAAGGTGATGAACCTGGACCGCTTCGACCTGAAGTAGCCCGGAAGCCCTGGGGGGAGCGCCGCTCTCCCCGGGTGCGTTCGTACTTAGGCGTCGTATATCGGCCTAAGTACGAACGCACCGGCCCGGCGTCCCGTTCAGCGGGTATAAGCCGGGGATGACGATCCTGGGGTTGATCGCCGGCACCTGCACCACCTTGAGCTTCCTGCCGCAGGTGATCCGCACGCTGCGCACGCGCCACGCGCGCGACCTCTCCGCCGCCTGGCTGCTGATCTTCGGCCTCGGCACCGCGCTCTGGCTGACCTACGGGCTGCTGAAGTCCGACATCTCGATCGCGCTCGCCAACGGCGTGACCTTCGGCCTGGTGATGATCCTGATCGTCGCCAAGTACACGCTGGCGCCGCCGGAGCCCGAGGTCGAGATCGAGATCGACGACGCCGCCTAGGCGGGTCGCGGCTCGCCCGCGTAGGTGCCGAACGACCAGAGGTTGCCCTCCGGGTCGCGGGCGATGAAGTCGCGGCTGCCGTACTCGCGGTCGACCGGGCCTTCGACGATCTCGGCGCCCGCGGCGACGGCGCGAGTGTGGAGCGCATCGGTGTCGGTGGTGACGACGTAGGCGCCGCTGGTCCCCGGTTCGCGCGCCCAAGGGGTCCCGGGCCGGTCCTGGCCGAGCATGACGCCGCCGCCCTCGGGCCAGTCGAGCTGGGCGTGGTGGATCACCCCGTCCTCCTCGTAGGCGACGGTCGCGACGAAGCCGAACGCCTCGACCAGGAAGTCGATCAGCGCGCGGGCGTCGCGGGCGCGGAAGGCGGGCCAGACATTGGGTGCTTGTGGGGTCGAGTTCATGACTCCCAATCTCTCGCGTAGCCGCCGGCTTGGATATTTGGGAACTCCTCGGCGATCCAGCCAGATGGTGAGGTGCCGGCGAACTCCCGGAACTCGCGGTCGAGGTGCGGCTGGTCGGCGAACCCGCACTCGGCGGCGACCCCCGCCAGGTCGAGCGCCCCGCCCCGCACCCCCTCGCCGATCCGCGCCACCGCGTGGGTGAACCGCATCGTCCGCGCCGCCTCCTTCGGGGTGAGGCCGAACTCGGCGGCAAAGAGCGTCGAGAGCCGGCGGCGGCTGAGGTAGACCCGCTCGGCGAGCTCCCCGATCCGGATCCGCCCGCGAGTCGCGGTGAGGAGCCGCCACGCCTCGACAACCTCGGGGCGCGGGCCATTGTCGACGGCCAAGAACGACGCGGAGGCAGCGAGCCCCATCTCCTCGCCGAAGATCGCGAAACGTTCGTCCCAGTCAGGGGCTTCGGCAAGGCGCTCGCGCAGGCGCGGTGCGGTCCGGCCGAGCACGTCCTCGCCCTCCAGCGACATGCGCGCCAGCTCGGCGGCGGGCAGGCCGAAGAGCCGCCGCGACGCGGGCGGGTGTACCGAGGCCTGCAGCCCGGTCTGGCGCGTCCCCATCTTCACCCGCTCGACCTCGGTGGTGAGCCCGGCGACGACCACATCGAGCCCCCGCTCTCCCCCGTCCTCCTCGATCACCACCGGCGTGTCGAGCGTGACGATGAAGGTGAGGAACGGCGACGGCAGCCCCCGGTGATCGCGCGGCTCCGCCCCGACCGTCTCGTAGCCGACCGCAGAAACCAGCGCCCCGGTCGGGTCGGGCGGCGCGGTGACGAAGCGATCCATCGTCTCAGTCACGTCACCCATTCTCCACACCGCCGTGTTGACGGGCCGAAAACCTCCCTATATCTCCGGTTTTCGGCCCATCAACGGGGCGGTGTGACGGGCTAGGGGGTTGCGGAGCGGTTCGTGAAGGGGACGTAGGGGCGGCAGGGCTCGCCGCGAAGGCCGGGGCACGGCGGGAGGGCGCTCGGGACGGCGATGCCGGGGACGACGGGAAGCAGCAGGTTGCTCGGGTCTTCCTTGCCGTAGGCGATCGCCACCTGGGAGGTGCCGACCGGTTCGGCTTCTTCGAAGTCCCAGATCGGTTGGGTGCCGTTGGGTGCGGAGATCGTCACGCGGATGCGGGAGCCGGCGCGGTAGGCGTGGCCCTCGTAGTAGAGCGGGATCGTCACCTTCACGAACTGGCCCGGCGGCATCGGTTCGACGTCGGATTCGCGCAGGGAGAGGACCGGCTCGAGGGCCGTCGACTTGGCCGCGTCGAGCTTGCGCTCGTCCGCCCGGACCCAGCCGTTCTGGACGAAGGTCTCCTTACCGTCCGGGCGCACCTCGCTCACCGTCGCCTGCAGGTCGACGTTCGGCGTCGCCGAGCGGACCCAGACGTTGACCGCGCCGCCGCCGATCACGGTCGTGTTTTCGGCCAGCGGTTCGGTGACGTAGGAGACGGCAGAGCCGGGCGGGCTCTGTTCCCAGTGGTAGGCCGGGGTCTGGGTCCAGAGGCCGCCTTCGCCGGAGCCGGTGTCACTGCTGAAGTCCTGCAGCGGCAGCGCGTGGGCGTTCCAGCTGAAGCCGTCGGCACTCAGGCCCGCGGGCGCCTTCGACGCCAGCTTCCCGCCCGGCGCCAGGTACCAGGCCGTCGCCTTCGTCCCCGGGATCGAGAATTCGCTGAACGATTCTTCGAAGGTCGGGTAGGGCTGGCCGGGCGTCAGGCCGCCGGCGCCGCTGTCGAAGGTGACGCGGATCGGCTTCTCCGCTTCGAAGGCGGCGAGCGCGCCGGCGTAGGTCGGCTGCAGCTGCACCGGGTCGGGCGGCAGGGTCAGTCCCTGGATGCCCATCGCTTCGTCGAAGACGAGCGGCGCCGCCAGGTGCATCACCGCCCCGACCGCGAGCGGCGGCTGCTTCGCCACGTAGAGCTCGAGGAAGTCGAGCCAACGGTTGAAGGTCGCCGGGTCGAGCGAGTCGATGTGGGCGCCGTTGGTGAAGGTGAACCACTTCTGCCGCGTGCCGGTGAAGTGCTCGGCGAGGTCGGGGCAATGGCCGCCGGTCTGCTCGTCGGTCCACTGGCAGGCCATGAAGGTCGGCACGTCGATCTTCTTGACGAAGGTGACCGGCGAGAGCGGGTCGGCGACTTTCGGCACGTAGTGGGCGTTTTCCTTGACCTTGTTCAGGAGGTTGATCGCTTCCGGGTGGAGCGCCTGGTTTTCCTTGCAGGTCGAGTCGCCTTCCTCGATCCGCTTGTAGGCCCAGCCCTGGCCGGTCGAGGGGCCCGCCGCTTCAGCGTCGTGGACGCGCTCCTTCGCCCATTCGAGCGCGAAGCCGGTGTTGAGGATGCCGCCCGGATAGAGCGTCGTCTGGGTGTTGTCGATGACCGAGAGCGGCGTGATCGCGGCGAGGTCCGGCGGCCGCGTCTGCGCGGTGAAGAGCTGGCTGATGCCGCCGTAGGAGATCCCCATCATCCCGACTTCGTGGTGGAGGACCCAGGGCTGGTGGGCGATCGTCTCGACCACGTCGTAGCCGTCGAGGTTCTGCAGCGGTTCGAAGAAGTCGAAGGCGCCGCCGCTGCAACCGGTGCCGCGCATGTTCACGTCGACGACGGTGAAGCCCATCAGGTTGGCGATCAGCGAGATCCCGTTTTCGGGACCGGCCGGGTTGGCGTAGCCGTAGCCGGAGTACTCGATCAGCGTCGGCGTCGGGCCGGTCGGGATGTAGGGAAGTTCGATCGCCGACGACTTCGGTTCGGAGGTCGCGGTGCTCGTCGATTTGGCATTCGAGGGTTCTTCGGCGGCGGGGGGCGCTTCGGTCGAGCCCGTGCCTTCGGTCGCGCCGCTCGAGCCCGTCGCCCCTTCGGTCGAGCCGGTCGAGCCCGCGGTCCCACCGCCGACCGGGATCCCGACTTTGCCGAGCAGTTCCTTGAGCCCGGCGATGCCTTCTTCGACACCTGGAATCTTGTCGAGGGCCTTTTCGACTTCCGCCGGCAGCTGCGGAGCTTCGGGAGTCGCCGCTTCCCCGCTCGTCGCTTCTTCGGGCGACGGGATCGCGCCGGTGAGCAGCTTGAGGACGTCCTGCGGCGGGTGGACGTCGATCGAGAGCTTGATCCCGTCGCGGGTGGTCAGGTACTGGTAGCCGTGCGGTTCGATCGTCTGGTCGTAGATCGACGTGTTCGGCGGCGCCGACTTCTGCGTCAGCACCCGCACCGATTCCGACCGCGCGTCACCGACGCCGAGCGAGTAGCCGCTCCCCGGGGTGACTTCGCGGAACAGCACCGCCCCGAGTTCGTCGGCGGGCTTCGAGCCGACCTCATCCCCGGCGTCGTCGTAGAGCGTCACCTTCGCCCTCGGCGCGAGCCCGTTTGCGTAGACCTGTTCGACGCTGCCGTGAGCTTCAAGGGCGGGCGCGGCTTGCGCCACGCCCGCCCACACCAACATCAAGGAGAGGAGGAGCAGGCCCAGGGCGAGCGCTGAAAATCCCACCGTCCGCCGCTCCGGCCCCCATCCGACGAGAGTTCCCGCTCCCCCCATGGGCGAATTACTACCACAAATTCAGTAGTTAAAACATAGATTATTGAGGGGCAAGGCTTGCCCTGTGCGAAATCCGCCCATAGGACGGAAAACACACAGCGCTGGGCAGCCGCCCCTAGTTGCCGACCATCCCCATGCCCGCCTCGTCGTAGCGGGCGCCGCGAACGGCGTCGCGGGAGACGGCCGCGTCGAGCTCCGCGACCTGGGCGTCGCTCAGGGTCAGGTCGGTGGCGCCGACGTTCTCCTCGAGGCGGGTCGGGCTTTTGGTGCCGGGGATCGGGACGAGGTCGTCGCCTTTGGCGAGCACCCAGGCGAGGGCCACTTGGGCCGGGGTCGCGCCGATGCCCTCGGCGAGCTCCGCCACGCGGTCGGCGAGGCGCAGGTTCTCGGCGAACGCCTCGCCCTGGAAGCGCGGGTTGGTGCGGCGCCAGTCGTCCTCGTCGAGGTCGTCGATCGAGCGGATCTGGCCGGTGAGGAAGCCGCGGCCGAGCGGCGAGTAGGGGACGAAGCCGATCCCCAGCTCGCGCAGCGTCGGCAGCACCTCGTCCTCGGGGTCGCGCGTCCACAGCGAGTACTCGCTCTGCACCGCCGACAGCGGGAAGGTCGCGTGGGCGCGGCGGATCGTCTCCGGCGCCGCCTCCGAGAGGCCGATGAAGCGCACCTTCCCCGCCTCGACCAGCTCGCCCATCGCCCCGACGGTCTCCTCGATCGGCACGTCCGGGTCGACCCGGTGCTGGTAATAGAGGTCGATGTGGTCGGTGCCGAGCCGGCGCAGCGACTCCTCGGCGACGCGCTTCGCGTTCTCCGGCGAGCCGTCGACGCCGCGGGTCGGGCCCTTGAAGTCGAAGCCGAACTTGGTCGCGATCGCGACCTCGTCGCGGTGCCCGGCGAGCGCCCGCCCGACCAGTTCCTCGTTCGTGTACGGGCCGTAGACCTCGGCGGTGTCGAAGAGCGTGACGCCGAGATCGAGCGCCCGCGCGATCGTCGCGATCCCGTCGGCTTCCTCGGCGGCCCCGTAGGCCCAGGTCATCCCCATGCAGCCGAGCCCCTCGGCCGACACCTCGAGTCCCTGACTGCCCAATTTACGTTTGTCCATCGTTGCCTCCTTCGCTGCTGACTGGGTCTGGCGAGCATATGAAGCGGGGCGCGTCGGCCCGTGATGACGGGACGACGAGCGGGATCCGGGCCGTCGGCTCAGAACGGGAGGACGAGCGAGCCGTCGTCCTTAAGGGTGAAGCCGGGGTTGTGGGCGATCTCCCACATGTGGCCGTCGAGGTCGGCGAAGTACCCCGCGTAGCCGCCGTAGAAGGTCTCGGCGGCGGGTTTGGTGATCCTCGCGCCGGCGCCGGCCGCCGCGGCCATGATCGCGTCGACCTCCTCGCGCGAGCGCACGTTCTGGGCGAGGGCGACGCCACCGAAGCCTTCGGCGCCCGCGTCCTCGATCCCGGCGTCGTCGGCGAGCTTGTCCCGTCCCCAGAGCACCACGGCCGAGCCGCCGGCCTGGACGAAGACGGTCTCCTCGACTTCCTTGCACTCCCAGCCGAGCGCCTCGTAGAAGCGGCGGGCGGCGGCGAGGTCGCCGACGCCGAGCGTGATAAGGCTGACGCGCTGGTCCACCTGCCCAGCCTAGCGGCGACCCGGCAGCGCGCCGAGCCGGCGTTCGCACTTTCCCGCCCTATACGGGGGGAAAGTGCGAACGCACTCCGGGCGGCCACCCGGGGCGGTGGCGGGCCGGGGCTCTAGAGGTGCATGCCGCCCGAGGCCTCGATCCGCTGGCCGGTGACCCACTGGTTCTCGTCGCCGAGCACCGCGGCGATGACCGGGCCGATGTCGTCGGCGACCGCGTGGCGGCCGAGCGCCGTGTTTTCCGCCAGCGATTCCTGCATCGCGGGCGTGTCGCGGACGACGCCGCCGCTGAAGTCGGTCGCCACCGCTCCCGGCGCGACGCAGTTGACGTTGATCCCCCGCGGGCCGAGTTCGAGCGCCAGGTAGCGGGTCAGCACCTCGACCGCGCCCTTGACCGAGCCGTAGGCGATCCGGTTCGGGAAGCTGAAGCGGGCGAGGCCGCTGGAGATGTTGACGATCGAGCCGTTGTCGGCGATCTGGCCGAGCAGCCGCTGGGTGAGGAAGAAGACGCCCTTGAAGTGGATGTCGATGAGGCCGTCGAGCTCCTCCTCGGTCACCTCGGTGAAGCTGCTGTTGGAGGAGTTGCCGGCGTTGTTGACGAGATAGTCGAAGGTGTCGCGTCCCCAGGTCTCCTGGAGGGCGCCGGCGAGCGTCGCGGAGAACGCCTCGAACTGGGACGTGTCGCCGGTGTCGAGCTGGAGCGCGACGGCCTTGCGCCCGAGCGCCTCGAGCTCGGCGACGACGGCGTCGCCCTCCTCCGGGTGGGTGCGGTAGGTGATCACCGAGTCGACGCCCTTGGCGGCGAGGGCGAGCGCGGTGCTGCGGCCGATCCCGCGGTTGCCGCCGGTGATCAGTGCGATGCGTTGCTGGGAAGACATGTGGTTCCTTCGGTCGGGTTGGGGTGCGATCCCAGGATGCGCCTCCCCCGCGCGCCTGAAAAGAGGCCGCTTCAGCCAGGGACAGGCCGTCCCTGGCTACGGCGAGGCCGGGGGCGCATACTTGACGTATGGACCGTGAAGACCTCGCCGACTTCCTCCGGCGCCGGCGCGAATCGCTGAGCCCCGACGATGTCGGCCTGCCCGCCGGGCGCCGTCGCCGCACCGCCGGCCTGCGCCGCGAGGAGGTGGCCGGCCTCGCCAACATGTCGACCGACTTCTACGCGCGGATCGAGCAGCGGCGCGGGTCGCGACCCTCGGAGGCGACGGTCGCGGCGCTGGCCCGGGCGCTCCGCCTCACCCTCGACGAGCGCGACCACCTCTTCCACCTCGCCGGCTACGAGCCGCCCGCCCGCGGCATCCGCTCCGACCACGTCAGCCCGCCGCTGCTGCGGATCCTCGACCACCTCGAC